>DJIP01000123.1 GCA_002433675.1 Halomonas halophila | reverse complement strand
CAGCTGGGTGGCAAGGTCGAGGGCTCCAACAAGCGCGAGTTCGGCTACGCCCAGATCCGCCTGGACGCCGAGACGGCGCTGTTCAAGGACATCAAGGATCACGTCGATCCGGACAGCGGGCGCGGCCTTTTGGACGTGTGGATGAGCCACGGTGACAAGGTCGCCCAGGTGCCGGAGACCTTCACCGTCACCGCTTCCACCCCGAGCTGCCCGATCGCCGCCATGGCCTGGGAGGAAAAGCGCTTCTACGGCGTGCAGTTCCACCCCGAGGTCACCCATACCCTGCAGGGCCAGCGGATTCTCGAGCACTTCGTGCTGGACATCTGTGGCGCCGAGCGCAACTGGACCCCGGCCAAGATTATCGAGGACCAGATCGCCCGGGTGCGTGACCAGGTCGGTGATCGCCACGTGCTGCTGGGGCTGTCAGGCGGGGTAGACTCCTCGGTGGTGGCGGCCCTGTTGCACAAGGCCATCGGCGACCAGCTGACCTGCGTGTTCGTCGACAACGGCCTGCTGCGCAAGAACGAAGGCGACCAGGTGATGGAGACCTTCGCCCAGCACATGGGCGTGCGGGTGATCCGCGTCGACGCCGAAGAGCTGTTCCTCGGCAAGCTTAAGGGCGAGGCCGACCCCGAAGCCAAGCGCAAGATCATCGGCAACACCTTCATCGACGTCTTCGACAGCGAAGCGGCCAAGATCGAGGGTGTGGACTTCCTGGCCCAGGGCACCATCTACCCGGACGTGATCGAGTCGGCCGCCGCCAAGACCGGCAAGGCCCACGTGATCAAGTCCCACCACAACGTCGGTGGCCTGCCGGAGACGATGAAGCTCAAGCTGGTCGAGCCGCTGCGCGAGCTGTTCAAGGACGAGGTGCGCAAGCTCGGTCTTGAACTCGGACTGCCCTACGACATGGTCTACCGCCACCCCTTCCCTGGGCCGGGCCTGGGCGTGCGTATCCTCGGCGAGGTCAAGAAGGAGTACGCCGACATCCTGCGCGAAGCCGACGCCATCTTCATCGAAGAGCTGCACAACTCCGGCTGGTACCACAAGACCAGCCAGGCCTTCGCGGTATTCCTGCCGGTCAAGTCCGTCGGCGTGGTCGGCGATGGCCGCCGCTACGAATGGGTCATCGCCCTGCGTGCGGTCGAGACCATCGACTTCATGACGGCTCGCTGGGCCCACCTGCCCTACGAACTGCTGGAGAAGGTCTCCAACCGCATCATCAACGAGCTGTCCGGGGTCTCCCGCGTCACCTACGACGTCTCGTCGAAGCCGCCGGCGACGATCGAGTGGGAGTGATCCCATTCCCGACGACCTGACGGCGTCGGTGCAATGTTCGAAAACCACAACACCCGCCAGATGGCGGGTGTT
Organism: Halomonas halophila; assembly: GCA_002433675.1. Lineage (GTDB taxonomy): Bacteria > Pseudomonadota > Gammaproteobacteria > Pseudomonadales > Halomonadaceae > Halomonas > Halomonas salina_B. Next base: position 6,313 of record DJIP01000123.1, on the reverse strand, counting down.
GTGCGTTCAGGTAATAACATTTGGCCCGAGCCAGGCGGGCCATCAGGTCCGCGCCGGTCGGGGACTCTGTCGTTCAATCGCTCTCGTACAGTTCTGCCTTGGCGTCACGCATGATGTCCTCGCAGGCGGCCTGCTGGGCCAGCTCGGTCATCAGGGTCTGGGAAAGGGCAAAGCCCTTGCCCAGGCAACGATCCACATCATCCTTGGCGATGGAGGGCTGTACATCCACATCCAGAATCAGGGTGCGGCGGCCTCCTTCGAGACGGTCTGCCATCTGCCTGAGCTGCCAGGCCAGGCGATTCTTCCAGCTTGCGGTCTGCTCTGCGCCCTCGGTCACGTTGAGGGTACATTGCCACTGAGGTTTGTAGACCTTCATGTGAACCTCCTTGCTGGTGAAGTGAGCGATCTCCTGTTCTTTCATCACGTTCAGGTCCCAGCATACTCGCATATGACGTCCTTGCCACTCCCTCCCTCGGGGGCGCTGCCTCAACCCTGTCGGGTCGTCTCTTGTAAGTGAGTCCTTGCTGGGGGTGATCGGAAACTATCCTCGCCCTTGGTTGAAACTTCGCTGGCGGCACAGTGCCGCAGTAAAGGTATGCCGGAAGGAAGCGGCTACACTGAGTCTGGGCGACAAGGAGTGCTGCGATGCAGTGGGGCGGGGAAGGTGGGTCAGGCAGAGGCATGGGGCGGCTGTGGCTTTTGTTGACCGCGATGGTGGTACTGCTGGCGTGGGAGCTGGCGGGGGAGGCCTCTCGCCCCCAGCCCAATGTGTCGCTGTGGGTGCTCGACTACCAGGGGCAGCAACCTCCGGAGAAAGGGGCGCTTGCGACGGTGGCTGCTCGGTCCCTCGATGAACAGGTCAGCCTGGGACTCAAGGCGCATCCGGTATGGCTGCGACTGAGGGTGGTGGGCGCTCTGCCCGGAGAGCGTCTGGTGCTGTCCAATCCACTGGTTCAGGGGGTCGAGTTGCTGGTCTGTGGCGACTCGGGGTGTCGCAGCGTCGTGAGGGAGGCGCATTTTGCCGATGAGTCGGGACTCGCTGCTGCTTTGCCCCAGTTCCGCCTGCCTGCGGCAGCAAATGAACTGCTGCTACGCGTCGAGACCGATCAGGCGATTCGCTTCAATGTGCAGGTACTGGATGACGTCGACCTGCACCGCTACTGGCGCGATTTGCTACTGGGCCAGGGGCTGTATTTCGGCTTGATTGCGGGCCTGGTGATCTACAATAGTCTTCTGCTGTTCAGTCTTCGCGATACCAACTACCTCTGGTATCTGGGGTTCTTGAGTGGGGCGGGCGCTTACTTCTTGTGTCAGAACGGCTTGCTGCTGCTTTACTTCCCCCAGATGGGGGCGCGCTTGAACGAGGCGTTGTTGCTGACGGCGCTGTCGGTGATCAGCATCTGCGGGTTGCAGTTCTGCCGGCGTTTTCTGATGACGGCGCGCCAGGACCCGAGCGTGGACCAGTTGATGCGGTGGCTGTGCTGGCTCCTGGCGCTGGCCGCCGCCATCGCCTGGTTGCTGCCGAGCTTCTTGACCGTGGTGCTCTATTCGCTGCTGGGAGTGCTGACGCTATCGGCGTTCCTGCTGTCGTCGGTGCGTGGCTTGTGGCGCGGCTTTCGCCCCGCTCAGTGGCTATTGATGGCGTGGTCGGTGCTGGTGGTCGGTGTGGTCCTGTTGCTGCTGGTGACCTATGGGTTGTCTCCCCACAACTTCTGGACGCTGCACGGCTTCCAGATCGGTTCCGCGCTGGAGGCCATTCTTTTGTCGCTGGCCCTGGCCGATCGCATCAATCTATTGCAGCGCGAGCGAGAGACGCTGCTGGAGGAAAAGGCGCGGTTGCACGGCATGAGCTATCTCGACGGTCTGACTGGTGTGCATAATCGCCGCTATCTCGACGAAGCCTTGCCCGCTGCGGTGGCCCAGGCCGAGGTAAGCGGACGCCCACTGTCGCTGATCATGCTGGATATCGATAATTTCAAGCGGTTCAACGACGGCTGGGGGCACGCCGAGGGCGACCGCGCGCTGCAGCATCTGGGCAAGGTGATCGAGGAGGTCGTACGCGATATCGATCCGGTCTGTCGCTACGGGGGAGAAGAGTTCGTGATTCTGCTCAAGGAGCGCGACGAGCATCAGGCGCTGGATATCGCCGAACGTATTCGCAAGGGGCTGGCGACGACGCCCTTGACGCTGCTTACCAGTGAGCAGGTGTTGTTGACCTGTACCCTCGGGGTGGCGAGGCGTCTGGAGGGCGAGAGCGCCTCGGCGCTGTTGCGGCGGGCCGACCAGGCGCTGTATCGAGGCAAGTACGCCGGCCGCGATCGCGTGGTGCTGAATGCTCCCGGTGGCGTCGCCTCGACAACATCATGATGCACCTTGTGGAGTCTTCCGTCTGGCCGGTTCCCTGATCTGCGACACTCGCTGGCGTGGAACCTCTGCCAGGGTGGTGGTCGAAGGATCGTCAGGTGGCATCGCCGCCGTAAGCCAGCATCTCTTCTTCTCTACCAGAGGGCACCATGAAACCAACTCCAGGAACGCTACGCCAGTCTCGCCTGTGGGGAGCGGCCTGGCTGCTGCTGCTGATGGCCGGTTGTACCGGGGCGTCGTCGACCGGCACCGGGGCGAGCGGGGCGTCCCAGGCCGGGGCATCCAGCCTGGCGACCCTTCCCGCGAGCTTTCGCGGTGAACTGTCCTGTGATGACTGTAAGGCGGTGCGTCTCGATCTGGCACTCGATGACGGGGGGCGATATCTGCTCAAGGAGACCCACCTGGGACCCGGCGAGCAGCCTAGACGACGCCATCGTGGTCAGTGGCAGCTGACACAGGGCGAACTGTCGCTGGGTGAGCCCGCCCCCGAGGCGGCGCGGCTTTGGCAAGTCGCCCCGGATGGTGACCTGGTGTCGCGGGCGTCGCGTTCGCCGGATGGGGAGCCTGCTCGCCTGATGCGTCTGCCCGAACCGCTAGACGAACCGCTGGAAGATCGCTACTGGAAGCTGGTGCAGGTCGGCGGGAAGAGCCCCGTGGGCGGATCGGCGCATATCGTGCTGCACACCCAGGAAGGGCGAGTGGCTGGCTCCACCGGGTGCAACCGCCTGACGGGCAGCTACCAGCGAGAGGGGGATGCATTGTCGCTGGCCCCGCTGGCCACCACGCGGATGGCGTGTCAGGGGGCTGCCATGGCCCAGGAGCGGGCGCTGGTCGAGGCGCTGGAGGCCACCAGAGCGTTTCATCTGCTGGCCGATGAGCTGGAGCTGCTCGATGGGAACGGCAAGGTGCTGGCGCGATTCGAGGTGGTACATCTGACCTGAGTCCAGCCTGAGGGCAAGCGTTGACGGAAAGCGTTTGATTGGCGTGGGAGCGATGACCGTGCGCTGTCTGTTCTGGTTCGCTTGCCTGCTAGAGCGGCGGTGGGACCCGCTCCTCGGACTGATCACTGATGATCCGGTCCCGCCCTTCGGCCTTGGCTCGGTAAAGCAGGTGATCGGCGCGATTGATCAGCAGATCATAGTGCATGCCGGGGGTATGGCTGGTCACGCCGACGCTGACGGTCAAGGAAATGACGTCGCCGTTGTGCATGATGGGCAGGCTGCGCAGGCGCTCCTGGAAACCTTCGAGCACCGGCAGGATCTCGTTCAAGTCGGCGCCGGGGAAGATCAGCAGGAATTCCTCCCCGCCCCAGCGGCAGAGCACGTCCGAGCGGCGAAAGTGGCGCACCAGCAGGTCGGAAATCTGGATCAGGCACTGGTCGCCGACCTTGTGCCCATGCTTGTCGTTGATCAGCTTGAAATGATCGATATCGATCAGCGCGAGGCTGTAGGACGTGCTGGTGCCATCCTGTCTGTCGCCTGATAACTGGCGCAGGTATTCGCCGGCAAAACGACGGTTGTGCAGGCCGGTGAGGGCATCACGGGTCGCCATGCTGGTCAGCGTTTCTTCCTGGGTCTCGTAGACGTGGCGCGCCAGCATGGCGAAGCCGACCATGGTGAACAGCGCACAGGAGAGGTTCAGGGTCGCCAGCATCAGCGGGAAGCCGGGGCCGCTTTCCAGCGGAAACATCTGGGACAGCGGGAACTCCAGGAACAGGAAGATCAGCATCCCCATCAGGCCGAGCACCAGCGCGACCCACTTGATCGAGTGGGTGACGGCCGCCCAGCAGGACAGTGTCAGCAGGTAGAAGTGAAAGCCCGCGGAGGTGCCCAGGATCACGGTGGCGATGATGGCGTGGCAGTAAGCCTCGGTGGTGATCAGGTAGACCGCACGGTCCTGCTCGCCATGTTGATTGGCGAGATAGGCGCCGAGCCACATGGCCACGCTGATCACGTTGATCAGCGCCAGCAGCGAGTGATCGAGCACCCAGAACAGGGGAATGAAGAGGAAGTGCACCGCCGCACCCATCAGACTGGCCCAGCGGGTGAGCAGGTGCTTGCGAAGATTGCGGTGTCGAATGTTGTCCGGGCGTTGTGCGGCAGCCTGGGTCAGGGTTGAAAATGGGGCCATGCACGGAAACTCGCTCTCGGTGGAAGTAGTCGTCGAAGCGTTCCAACGAACGGTAGAGTCCTCGCAGTTCTATCGAATCCCATGCCCGGAAGCAGTGTCAGGGCAGGGCTCATGCCTGGGTACGAGCCCCTGCCGGGCACTGCGATGCTACTTAACTGTAGCAGTTTCGTCAGTCGAAAGGCGTCGATGCGCTACGGCAATTCAGCGCTGTGGTAAACGTTCTGGACATCATCGAGGTCGTTGAGCATGTCGAGCAGCTTTTCGAACATGGCCAGGTCATCCCCTTCCACCGGCGTGGTAGCCTGGGGCAGGAACTGGATCTCGTCGATCTCGAACTCCTCGGCGCCGACGGATTCGCGCAGCGCCTGACGCGCCTTGGCGTAGTCGGTCGGCGGAGCAAACACGGTGATCAGGCCGTTTTCGTTCTCGATGTCGGTGACATCCACGTCGGCTTCCATCAAGGCTTCCAGCGCGGCTTCTTCATCCTCGCCGGTGTAGGCGAGGATCGCCAGATGGTCGAACATGTGGCTGACGCTGCCCGGTGTGCCGATCTTGCTCTTGGTCTTGGTGAAGCAGGCACGAACGTCGCCGAAGGTCCGGTTGGGATTATCGGTCAGACATTCGACGATCACCATGGCGTTGCCGGGACCGAAGCCCTCATAGCGTGCCAGCGAGTAGTCCTCGCCGCCGACGCCCGACGCCTTTTCCAGCGCCCGGTCGATGACATGACCCGGTACCTGGTCCTTCTTGGCGCGGTCGAGAAGGCTGCGCAGCGATAGATTGGCGTTCGGATCGACGCCTCCGGACTTGGCGCAGACGTAGATCTCGCGTCCGTACTTGCTGTAGACCTTGGTCTTGGCGGCGGCCGTCTTGGCCATGGATTCCTTGCGGTTCTGGAAGGCCCTGCCCATTGCGTATTCCTGTGGCGTGTCAACACGAGTCTGGGATTCTACGAGAGTCCGCCCCTCGGCGAGAAGTCTTATTTCCCCTCGGCTTGCCCGGGATCGCCTGGAAGACGTACCGGCTTGACTGTCTACACTGTGGTGAATCGACCAAGGAGACGGCCAATGGATCACCATCAGTACCGCCAGGCCCTGGCGGCGGAGCACGCCGGAAGTGAACTGCCGTTTGCCGCCGAGGAGTTCGATCGCCGGCTGGCGCGCACCCGTGATGCCATGCAGCGACAGGGGCTGGATGCCCTGCTGCTGTGCCAGGCGGCGGATATCTTCTATCTATGTGGCTATCACACCTTCGAAGTCTCCGTGCACGCGGCCCTGGTGGTCACGCCCTCACGTACGCTGCTGCAGGTGGCGTCCATCGAGACCGGGCCGGCGGTGGTAACGGCGAGGGTCGATGACGTGGTCGGCTATCGCTGGGAAGCCCTCGATGAGGTGATCGATCCCCTGGCTGACGCCTTGGCGGACAGTCATGACATCGGCATCGATGGCAGCAGCAGCGGTCTGCGATTCGGCCTGATGCGTCATCTGCAGGGGCGACTCGGTGGTGATCGCTTCCATGATCGTGCCGGTGGCCTGATGGCGAACCTGAGGCTGGTCAAGAGCGACGCCGAGCTCGACTGCCTGACGCGCAGCGCCGAGATGACATCGCTTGGTCTTGCGCGTGCCATCGAGATGGTCGAGCCGGGTGTCAGTGACAACCAGGTGGCCGCCGTCGGTGCCCAGGCGATGCTCGAGGCCGGCAGTGAATTCTTCAGCCTGGCCCCGATCGTCACCAGCGGGTTGCGCAGTGGCATCATCCACGTCAACCACAAGCGCCGGGTCATCGCTTCGGGCGATGCGGTGTTCCTCGAGTTTGGTGC
>DJIP01000336.1 GCA_002433675.1 Halomonas halophila | reverse complement strand
AGCCAGCGCGGACTGCGCGGTACACGGGTGATCATCAGGGTGTAGATGAGTGCAGGGACGGCCTCGATACCCAGCATCCAGCGCCAGGCGTCATCGCTCATCAGGCTACCGATCACATAGTTGGAGACGAACGCCATGAGGATGCCGAAGACGATATTGAATTGGTACATGGCGACCAGGAAACCGCGATGGCGCGGCGGGGCGATTTCGGAGATGTAGGTGGGTGCCGCCACCGAGGAGATGCCGACGCCGATGCCGCCGATCAGGCGGAAGAAGGCGAATAGCCAGGGGTCGGACACCACCGCCGAGCCCACCGCAGAGACCAGATACAGCACACCGATCATCAGCAGGGTGGCGCGTCTTCCCAGCGCATCGGTGGGCCAATTGCCGAAGATGGCACCGATCACGGTGCCCCAGAGGGCCATGGACATGATCAGCAGGCCATGCTGCAGGTCGCTGAGGCCCCATAGCGCCTGGATGGGCTTGTCGGCCCCCGAGATGACCGCGGTGTCGAAGCCGAACAGGAAACCTGCCAGCGCCACGGTGATGGACCATTGCACAATGCGAGACATGTCGTGCTACCTCCTGTGAAGGGGGGCGTTGTTGTGGTTGTCGAAAAGACGTCGTGGTTGTCTGAAGAACCCTTGGGTGAATCGATTCTCTCTTGAGGCGTCAACGATCCAGATGGCAAGTGTCAGCGACCCGATTAGAAAGCTCGGCGAGTCGTTCGCTGATCGTCAGCGGTGCCGGTCAGACCCGGAGCGGGGCAGAGAGGGCCCCTCCTGCCGTCATGCTCCGGCTGGCGTGGCGACTTTCCGCCGCACCCTCTCTATCAGAGTCTGGTAAAGTAAGTGAATCGTGTCACCTGGCGTCATTACAGCAGCGTTGTGCCCAGATTTCGAGGAAGCGGCGTTAGACATTGGTCGTGCTGCACCCGCGAAAAGAGGTCTTTCAGAGTGCTCTGACCGAGCGCGAGGGGAACGGCGGTTGACAGTCACAGAGCGCTATTGGAATCTTGAGGGTTCCTGACTGCGGGCGCGGCACGATGGGAGACCCCCAACGCCGCGTGAAGGGTAGGCCCATGGGCCTCTACCCGCCGAAGGACTACCAGGTTCGGGTTAACCGCCCCGCCTGGCCAACGCCCCGACGCGGTGACCCGCCGTGATGAGAGTGCAGGCCCCAACCGGGCCGACGGACGCCAGGGTTTGGCATCAGGTGCCGGTGCGCCGGCAGCAGCATACCGCTGCACTCGACTTCGTACCCACGACAGGTGCGAATCGCACTCGAGACCTCCAGGGGAGATACATCTGTGGAATTGCTTTCAGGCGCGGACATGATCGCCCGCTTCCTCCAGGATGAGGGCGTGGAATACATCTACGGCTATCCGGGCGGCGCCGCACTACACATCTACGACGCCTTGTTCCGTCAGGACAAGGTCAAGCACATTCTGGTTCGCCACGAGCAGGCCGCGACACACGCCGCCGACGGCTATGCACGGGCGTCCGGCAAGCCCGGTGTGGTACTGGTGACTTCTGGTCCGGGTGCCACCAATGCGGTGACCGGCATCGCCACCGCTTACATGGACTCGATCCCGATGGTCGTGCTCTGTGGTCAGGTGATGAGCCATCTGATCGGTGACGACGCCTTCCAGGAGACCGATATCGTCGGTGTCACCCGGCCGATCGTGAAGCACAGCTTCTCGATCAAGCACCCGAGCGAGATTCCCGAGGTGCTCAAGAAGGCCTTCTATCTCGCCGCCACCGGACGTCCCGGCCCCGTACTGGTGGATATACCCAAGGACATGACGGCGCCCACCGAGCGCTACGAGTACGTCTATCCGAAGAAGGTCAAGATCCGCTCCTACAACCCGGTCAGTCGTGGCCATACCGGACAGATCAAGAAAGCCGTCGAGTTGATGCTCAAGGCCCGTCGTCCGGTGTTCTACACCGGTGGTGGCGTGGTCCAGGGCCGTGCTTGCGAGGGTCTGACCGATCTGGTCAAGCAACTCGGCTTTCCGATCACCACCACCCTGATGGGTATCGGGGCCTATCCGCAGAGCGACGATCAGTGTCTGGGCTGGCTCGGCATGCACGGCAGCTACGAGTCCAACATGGCGATGCATCACGCCGACCTGGTGATCGCCATCGGTGCGCGTTTCGACGACCGTGTGACCAACAACACCTCGAAGTTCTGCCCCACGGCCAAGATCATCCACGTCGACATCGACCCCAGTTCGGTGTCCAAGACGGTGCGGGCCGACGTGCCCATCGTCGGACCGGCAGCCAGCGTCATCAACGAGATGATCAGCCTGGTGCAGGGCCATGAGATCGCCAACCCCGACGCGCTCAAGGACTGGTGGAAGACCATCGACGAGTGGCGCGACGAGCGCAAGGGCAAGCTCTACGAGCCGTCCAGGCCCGGCGAGGTGCTCAAGCCGCAGGAGGTGATCGAGGCCATCTGCCAGGCGACCCGTGGCGAGGCGTACGTCACCACTGACGTGGGCCAGCACCAGATGTTCGCGGCCCAGTACTACAAGTTCGACAAGCCCAACCGGCTGATCACCTCTGGTGGACTCGGCACCATGGGCTTCGGTTTTCCGGCGGCCATGGGGGTCAAGCAGAACTTCCCCGATGAGGAGGTCGTCTGCGTGACCGGCGAAGGCAGCTTCCAGATGATGATGCAGGAACTCTCCACCTGTAAGCAGTTCGGCGGTGGGGTCAAGATCATCAATCTGAACAATGGCTCTCTGGGCATGGTGCGCCAGTGGCAGGACCTCAACTACAAGTCCCGTCACGCCCATTCCTACATGGAGTCGCTGCCGGACTTCCAGATGCTGATCGAGGCCTACGGTTTCACCGCGCTCAGGGTCGAGAAGAAAGAAGACCTGGAAGAGGCGCTGGCGCGTACCTTCGCCGACACCCATGAGCTGGTGTTCCTCGACGTCGCGGTAGACCCGCACGAGCACGTCTATCCGATGCAGGTGCCCCTGGGCTCCATGCGTGACATGCTGCTTTCCAAGACGGAGCGGACCTGATGCGACATATCATCTCGATTCTGATGGAAAACGAACCGGGTGCGCTGTCGCGGGTCGTGGGGCTGTTCTCCCAGCGCAACTTCAACATCGAAACGCTCAACGTGGCGCCCACCGATGACCCGACCCTGTCGCGTCTGACCGTGACCACCGTCGGGGATGACCGGGTGATCGAGCAGATCACCAAGCACCTCAACAAGCTGATCGACGTGGTCAAGCTGGTGGACCTTACCGAAGGCAACCATATCGAGCGTGAGCTGATGCTGGTGAAGGTCAAGGCGCTGGGTGCTGCCCGCGATGAGGTCAAGCGCACGGTAGACATCTTCCGTGCCCAGATCGTCGACGTCACCCCGAGTCTGTACACCGTGCAGATTACCGGCGATGCCGAGAAGCTCGACGCCTTCCTGCAGGCGATGGGGCCCGTGGGCATACTCGAAGTAGCGCGCACCGGCGTCTCGGGTATCGCCCGTGGTGACAAGGTGCTGAGCCTCTAGCAACCCGCTGGCCCTGGTGGTCAGCCGGTGAGCCTTTCACGCCGCCTCTCGGGGCGGCGTTTTCGTGTCCGGCCTCAACGTTCCACGACTTCCTGCCACAGCGCGTCGATCAAGGGGCTCTTCAGGCGCCGCTCCAGTACACAAAGGCCCACGTCGTAGTGCGGTAGTTCCGGCTTGACCGGGAGTATTCTCACGCGTTCGGCCAGCGGGCTCGCCTCCAGCACGATACGCGGCACCACACCGATGCCGAAGCCGAGCCCCACCATGCTGACGATGGCTTCGTGGCCGGCCACCTGGGCGTAGATGGTCGGCGTTACGCCCAGCGCCTTGAACCAGGTGTCGGCCAGTTCCCGCGATAGCCCGGCCTCCGACAGGATCATCGGCACCCCTTGCCACTGGGACTGGCTCGGGCTCATCGGTTGCTGAGGCACCCACGGCCGTTGCTCCTCGGGGGCGATGAACACTAGTGCCGAGCGCCTCAGTGACTTGAAGGCGAGGCCATCGGGCAGTCGGCGTGGACGCGAGGTGATGGCCATGTCTTCGTCGCCAGCCAGTACTCGCTGGATGGCTCGGGCAGGGTCGCCGGTGTGGAGCTTGAGTTCGATGGCGGGATAGCGCTGGCGAAAGTCGGCCAGCAGGCTGTAGAGGAAGCTGTAGCTCGCGGTCACCGAGCAGTAGATGCTGATTTCACCACTGAGGCGCTTGGCCTCGCTCTGTAACGACAGGCGGACCTGCTCCCACTCTTCCAGGGCTTCCTTGGCATAGCGCTGGAAGCGCTTGCCCTGGGGGGTCAGCACCACGTGGCGATTGTCACGGTTGAACAGCACCACGCCCAGTTGTTGTTCCAGTTGTCGGATGGAGCGGCTCAGGGTCGATGGGCTCACGTGACAGGCCTCGCTGGCGCGGCCGAAGTGCAGGGAGTCGGCCAGCATCAAAAAGTGCTTCAGGGGGCGGAAGTCCATGGGGGAGTCCAGACCTGTGGTTGCATAATTTGGCATGTAGTATTGCAAATATAGCGTTTTACGCAATACGGGCGCTGGCGTAAGGTGGGATACATCGACGGAGGGCGAGCCCCCTCGTCAGCCCAGCGCCGCACAAGACGGCGCGGGTGGCCATCAACGCTGAACGCAATACGACACATACAAGATCTCTTCTATCGCCGAGCAGGCACTCGTTTTCAGGAGCACCAGATGCGCGTTTATTACGACAAGGACTGCGATCTTCAGCTGATCCAGAACAAGCAGGTCACCATCGTCGGTTACGGCTCCCAGGGCCACGCCCATGCCAACAACCTGAAGGAATCCGGCGTCAGCGTCACCGTCGCGCTTCGCCCGGGTTCTTCTTCCGCCGCCAAGGCGGAAGCCGCCGGCCTGAAGGTGGCCTCTGTGGCCGAGGCTTGCCAGTCCGCCGACGTCGTCATGGTGCTGGCGCCGGACGAGAACCAGAAGGCCATCTACGAGCAGGAAATCGAGCCGAACCTCAGGGAAGGCGCTACCCTGGCCTTCGCCCACGGCTTCAACATCCACTACAACCAGATCGAGCCGCGCAAGGATCTGGACGTGGTGATGATCGCGCCCAAGGCGCCGGGCCACACCGTGCGCTCCGAATTCGCCCGTGGCGGCGGTATTCCTGACCTGATCGCCATCCACCAGGATGCCACCGGCCAGGCCAAGGAGCTCTGCCTGTCTTACGCCGCCGCCATCGGTGGTGGCCGTAGCGGCATCATCGAGACCACCTTCAAGGACGAGACCGAAACCGACCTGTTCGGTGAGCAGGCTGTCCTGTGTGGTGGCGCCGTCGAACTGGTCAAGGCCGGCTTCGAGACCCTGACAGAAGCGGGCTACGCTCCCGAGATGGCCTACTTCGAGTGTCTCCACGAGCTCAAGCTGATCGTCGACCTGATGTACGAAGGCGG
>DJIP01000155.1 GCA_002433675.1 Halomonas halophila | reverse complement strand
CGACGGCGGCGTCCACGGCGGCGGCGTCACCGGCGGGGACCTGGCCAAGCAGCGCCTCGCTGGCCGGGTTGTCCACCTCGATGGCGTGGCTGCCGGCATGCTCAAACCAGCTGCCATCGACCCACATGCGGCCTTCCAGGGGGGTGGCACCGAACTGTTGAAAATCCATGGGGCGTCCTCTGTTGGGTAAGGCCAGAATGCCTGTTGGGTAACGCTGAAATTATGTTTGGTACGACCATATACTGTTGATGGTCGCGGTGACTGGCAAGCGTGAAGCGCTACGACTATTGTCTATTAGTTGTTTATATTTCTGAAAAATAACGGGTTTTATGAGTTTTGGTCTGGTGTTAGCCATTAGTTGTAGTTGTTGGCTGAGAATTTAGCGATTAGTTTGGTACGACGATAAATGAGGTGTTGTATGAGCGGACGCAGTGCAGACTCGATCACTCTGGATATTGAGCGCTCCATCGTTGCCGGCGAGCTGGAAGAAGGACGTCCGCTGCCCGCTGAGCGGGCGCTGATGGAGCAGTACGGCGCCAGTCGCACCGTGATTCGCGAGGCGATCACCGCGCTGACCGCCAAGGGATTCTTGAAGAGTCGGCCGCGCTATCGCCCGATCGTCTGTCGCCCGGACGCGAGTTCGGCGATGCAGGCGGCGGGAGGCGTGATCAAGCACCTGCTCGACAACTCCCGGGGCGTACATGACCTCTACCAGGTACGGGTGCTGTTCGAACGAGTGCTGGTGCGGGACGCCGCCACCGGGGCGGGCAAGGATGACCTCAAGCGGCTGAAGGATGCCCTGGACGACAACCAGGCGGCGATCGGTGATTCCGAGCGCTTCTACGCCACCGATGTGGCCTTTCACCGGGTGCTCTACACCATTTCGGGCAACCCGGCCTATCCGGCCATTCACACAGGCTTTGTCGAATGGCTGGCGCCCCAATGGAGCCGGATGCCACGCAGCGAGCAGCGCAATCACGACAACTTCCTGGCCCACCAGGCGATCTACGAGGCCATCCTGATGCGTGATCCCGACGCGGCGGAGCGCGCCCTGGTCGATCACCTCGAGGCCTCATGGGAGTTTGTGCGAAGCACCTTCTTTGCAGGAGAGAACGAGTGAGCGACGTCGATCATATTGTTGTCGGGGGCGGAGCCGCCGGATGCGTGGCAGCCGCCCGCCTGGTGCGCGAGCAGGGTGCCAGGGTGCTGCTGCTGGAGGCGGGCTCGTCCCACCATCACCCGCTGCTCGATATGCCCCCGGGCATCTTCAAGATGATCAATGGCTCGAAGTTCATGCGCTATCACCAGACCGAGCCGCAGGCTCATCTGGGGGGGCGGGTCCACGACATTCCCCAGGGCCACGTGCTTGGCGGCGGCACCTCGGTCAACGCCCAGGTCTACATGCGCGGGCGGCCCGAGGACTACGACGACTGGGACCGGCGACTCGCCGGCAACGCGGCGAGGGCTGACTGGTCCTGGCAAGGGGTGCTTGAGCACTTTCGCCGGATGGAAGACAACGACCGTCTGGTCAATGATCGCCATGGGCGAGGTGGGCCGCTAAAGGTCTCCGACCCCGGCCATGTGGATGTGGCCTCGCGCTGGTTTATCCAGGCCGCCCAGGCGGCGGGGCTGCCCTACAACGGTGACTTCAATGGCGAGCGTCAGACCGGGGTCGGCTTCTATCAATTCATGAACCGGGCGGGCAAGCGCTGCTCTGCCGCCTACGCCTATGTGGAACCGCTGCGCGAGCATCCGGGGCTCGAGGTTGCGCTCGACTGCGAGGTCCAGCGGGTACTGGTCGAAGACGGACGCGCCGTGGGCGTCGAGTACCGCGACCGCAAGGGCAAGGTGCACCGGGTGCGCGTGCGCGGCGAGGTGATCCTGGCGGCGGGAGCGCTGGTGACCCCGAAGCTTCTGATGCTCTCCGGTATCGGGCCGGCCGAGCAATTGGCGCAGCACGGCATTGCGGTGAAGGCGGACCTGCCGGGGGTGGGGCAGAACCTGATCGACCATCCCGAGGTGCCGATCACCGCCTACGCCAGGACCCCGTGTGGCTACTATCGCCAGGGCGTCGGCTGGCGGATGCTGGCCAACGGGCTTCAGTTCAAGCTGTTTGGCAGTGGCCCGGTGACCTCGGCCGGGGTCGAGGCGGGCGCCTTCGTGAACCCCGTCGATCCTCAGGCGGCACCGACCATCCAGGCCTTCTGCGTACCCATCGTCTACCTGGACCGGGATACCCGGGACGCGCTCAAGGACGACTATGGACTGACGGTGACCACCGTGGTGGTCAAGCCCAAGGCCAGAGGCAGTGTTCGTCTGCGCTCGGCCGACCCCGGCGACATGCCGCGGGTGTCACCCAACCTGCTCGGCCATCCCGACGACATGCAGGCGATGGTGGAAGGGCAGAAGTTCTTTCTGCGCGCCTTCGAACAGTCACCGCTCAAGGAAAACCTGCACGGTATGGCCTTGCCCTTCGCCGGAAGCGGCGCCAGCGACGATGAGCTGCTCGAGCACTGTCGGCGCTTCGTCAAGACCAACTACCACCCGGCCGGTACTGCCGCCATGGGCGCCGACGACGACCCCATGGCGGTGCTCGACGCGCGCCTGCGGGTTCGTGGGGTGCGCGAGCTGAGAGTCTGCGACATGTCCGCGGTGCCCGATATACCCGCCGGCAACACCACCGCCCCGGCGATGATGCTGGGCAGCCGTTGCGCCGACTTTATTGGCGAGGATGCGGGCCTGGGGCAGGACGCCCGGCGCGACGCTGCAGCGCCCGAGGTAAAGGCCACCGGGGCAGCGATGCATTGATCTACTGAACGGATTTACAAGCACCGACAGCAACCGACAACAACCAATAGCAACAATGAAAAAGGAGCATTCGATGACACGCCTGACTCTTCTACCGCTGACCCTGAGCGTAGGTCTTGCCGCCGCAGCCAGTGCTGCCCAGGCCGCCGACACCGTCCAGTGGGCCCATGTGTACGAACCCTCCGAGGCCTACCATCACTGGGCCGAGTGGGGCGCCGAGCAGATCGCCGAGCGCACCGACGGTCGCTACGAAGTCGAGGTTTTCCCCGCCTCGACCCTGGGCAAGGAGGTCGAGATCAACCAGGGGTTGGTGCTCGGCACCGTCGACATCATCTACACAGGCCAGAGCTTCGCCGCCCAGACCTACGGGCCGCTGGCGCTGTCCGACGCCCCCTTCGTGTTCCGTGACTACGAGCACTGGAAGGCCTACGCCGACAGCGAGCTGTTCGCGGAATTCGCCGACGGCTACCGCGATGCCTCCGGCGGCAACGTGATCCTGGGGGACTGCTACTACGGCCAGCGCCACGTGACCTCCAATACCCCCATCGTCGAGCCCGCCGACATGGAAGGCCTCAAGATTCGGGTGCCCAATGCGCCGATCTATAGCCTGTTCCCCCGCGCGGTCGGCGCCCAGCCGACACCGGTGGCCTTCTCCGAGGTCTATCTGGCCCTGCAGCAGGGGGTGGTGGACGCCCAGGAGAACCCCTTGCCGACCATCCGCGCCAAGAAGTTCTACGAGGTCCAGGACTACATCAACCTGACCGGGCATGTGACCGGCTCCAACCTGATCGTTGCCGGCGGTCCCTTCTTCAACGGCCTGTCCGAGGAGGATCAGCAGATCTTCCGCGAGGTGCTCGGCGAGGTGGCCAGGAAGGTCTCCGACGATGTACGCGAGCAGGAGCTGGCTTCCATCGACTGGTTCAAGGAGCAGGGCGTGGAGGTGCTGGAGGTCGAGCGTGAGGCCTTCCGCGAGAAGACGTTGCCGGTGCTCAACGGCGACGAGGCGACCTGGACCCAGGAACAATTCGATCGCTTGCAGGCGCTGTAACGCCTCAGGAATAACACTATGAACCACACTGAAAGCGAGGCCCTGGGCTCCGCACGGGCACCCGAGGAGGGTGCCCGTGAGGGGCCACAAGGCCCGGATATCGACTTTGACGACGACGGCCCGACCTTCGCCTGGCGCGACATCGGACTTGAGGATGCGCTCACCCTGCTGGTCTTCTGGACCATGGCGGCGGTGGTATTCGCCCAGTTCTTCAGCCGCTATGTGCTTGGCTCGCCGCTGGGCTGGACTGAAGAAGTCGCCCGCTATCTGCTGATCTGCGTCGGCTTTCTGGCGGCGACCGTGGGGGTGCGCAAGCGCAGCCATATCCGCCTCGAACTGCTGTATCGCTACCTTCCCCTGCGTGCGTCGGCGGCGATGATCTGGCTGGTCGACCTGGGTCAGCTCGTCTACTTCGTGCTGCTGGGGTGGGTCACCTGGAAGATCCTGCCGCTGATGAGCGCCCAGAAGATGACCTCGATGGCGGTCGGCATGGACACACTCTACAGCGTGGTGCTGTTGAGCATCGCCATCATGGCGCTGCGTCAGGCCTGGCAGTTGGTGCGGGCGAGCGGCCCGAAGCAGTGGCTGGCGGCGCAGCGAGCTGACACCACCAGTGAGGAGGCATCATGACGCTACTGGTCCTGTTCGGCGGCCTGCTGCTGATGCTGGTGATGGGCTTCCCGGTGATGGTGGCGCTTGGCGCCTCATCGCTGGCGGCGATCCTGGTGGATGGCAGCGTCCCCGACTTTATCGTGCTGCACCGTATGGTCGGCGGCATGGACAGCTTCCCGCTGCTGTCGATTCCCTTCTTTGTCCTGGCCGGTGCGCTGATGAACTCGGCCGGTATCACCAGCCGTATCTTCGACTTCGCCAGGGCCCTGGTGGGCTGGATGCCCGGGGGGCTAGGCCACGTCAACGTCGGTGCCTCGGTCATCTTTGCCGGCATGTCCGGTGCCGCGGTGGCCGATGCCGGTGGGCTCGGCGCGATCGAGATCAAGGCGATGCGCCGGGCGGGCTATGATCCCGGCTTTTCGGTGGGTATCACCGCTGCCTCGTCCACCATCGGGCCTATCATTCCGCCTAGCCTGCCGCTGGTCATCTACGGCGTGATGGCCTCGGCCTCGATCGGTCAGCTGTTCGCCGCCGGCCTGGTGCCGGGACTTTTGATGGCGCTTTCGCTGATGCTGATGGTGGCCTGGTACGCGGTGCGCTATCAGTACCCGCGTGACGTTGGCTTCGCTCTGAGCTGGATCGCCTTTACCTTCCGCCGCGCCTTTCTGTCTCTGCTGACCCCGGTGATCATCGTCGGCGGCATCGTGCTTGGCATCTTCACCGCGACCGAGGCCGCCATCGCCGCGGTGATCTACGCCATGCTGCTGGGGGCGGTGGTCTATCGCACCCTGACCTTCAAGAGACTGCTGGCGGTCACCATGGAGACCATCGAGACCACCGGGATCATCATGATGATCATCGCCGCCTCGTCGATCTTCTCCTGGCTGCTGACCAGTCACCATGTGGCCGAGAACTTCGCCAACTGGATGCTGGCGGTTACCTCCAACCCCACCATCATCCTGCTGTTGATGACGTTGATCCTGTTCGTGGTGGGCTGCTTCATGGAAACCATCGCGGCGATCACCATCCTGGTGCCGATCCTGCTGCCGATCGCGGTAAACCTCGGCGTCGACCCGGTGCAGTTCGGTATCGTCATGGTGCTGAACCTGATGATTGGCCTGCTGACGCCACCGGTGGGGCTGGTGCTCTACGTGCTCTCGCAGGTGTCCAAGGTACCCTTCGAGCGCTGCGCCTCGGCGACTCTGCCGTTCCTGATCCCGCTGTTGATCGTGCTGATGCTGGTCACCTTCGTGCCGTCCATCTCGCTGTGGCTGCCGACCTTGATCTATCGATAGCATCGAGCAGGCAAGGGGAGACGTTGCGCCCCGTAAAGCAGACGCCCCCGACGGACATCGTTGGGGGCGTCTTCGTGTGGGGGCTTGCTCTTTCTCCCTCGTCTGCCTATCGCCCCATCCAGCCGCCGTCCACGGTCATCACGCTGCCGTGCATATAGTCCGAGGCGCTGGAGGCCAGAAACACCACCGGTCCCTTGAAGTCATCGGCGTCGCCCCAGCGACCGGCGGGGATGCGCGCCAGGATATCGCGGGAACGCTCGGGATCGTCGCGCAGCGCCTGGGTATTGTCGGTGGCGATGTAACCCGGAGCGATGGCGTTGACGTTGACCCCATGGGCCGCCCATTCGTTGGCGAAGGCCTTGGCCAGCTGGGCGATGCCGCCCTTGCTGGCGGCGTAACCGGGCACGGTGATGCCACCCTGAAACGACAGCAGCGAGGCGGTAAAGATCACCTTGCCGCTGCCACGCGCGACCATCTGCCTGCCGATCTCCCGGGTCAGCACGAAGGGGGCGCTCAGATTGACGTCGATGACCCTGTCCCACTGCGCATCGGTGTGCTCGGTGGCCGGGGCGCGTTCGATGGTGCCGGCATTGTTGACCAGGATATCGATAGGGCGGTCGGCGAGTTGCTCGACCATCGCCATCAGCGCGCTGCGGTCCGACAGATCGCAGGCGATCCCGGTGCAGTCTCGCCCCAGGGCGCGCACTCGCTCGCCCAGGTCGCCGCCGTCGGCGGTCATGCTGGTGCTGACGGCGATAATGTCGGCACCGGCTTCGGCCAGGCCCAGCGCCATGGCCGCGCCGATGCCGCGTCTTGCGCCTGTCACCAGGGCGGTCTTGCCGTCGAGTGCAAAGGTCGTCAGTACAGCCATCGAGAGTCTCCTGAGTGGTCGAACGGGCATGTATCGCAACGGGGGCTACCAGCCTAGTGGGCATCCCAGGCGCGGGGAAGGCCGGGCAGGGACATCGTGGGGATGGCAGTGCTCCGTCTCGACCACACCTTGTACCTTTTAAAGACAAATTCTTTCTTATTAGACCTATGTCTAAGGAGCAGGCATATTGATCGGTCTTGAGTGGGCGTTGTTTTTCAAATAATTGAAAATAGACGATTAAGTGGACTGTTTTGGGCTCTCGATATGGTCTCGGGTGTCGTGTGTAGGTCAAGATGAAAGCCAAGTTGTAAAAAGTTGTTTGAAAAGCCATCCGACGCTTCCTATAGTGACTCCGTCAACGCACAACCCAGTTAGCCAGCGATAGGCGGAGCCCATGAGCATCATCAACGATTACCCCCACGCAGAGCTGTCCAACCTGACCCGCGAGCGACTGATGCGGGCTTCGACGGCGTCGCTGCACACCCTGCTGCACAAGCGGGGTCTGAAGAACACCTATATCCAGAACGTCGGTCGCATGAACTCAAGCCAGGTCAAGATGGTGGGGCAGGCCTATACCCTGCGCTATATCCCGGCCCGCGAAGACCTGGACGTGGTGGCCGCCTTCCGCGATCCGGAGCACCCGCAGCGTCTGGCGGTGGAAAGTGTGCCGCCTGGCCGCGTACTGGTATCCGACTGCCGTCAGGATGCCAGCGCCGCGAGTGCCGGCAGCATCCTGCTGACCCGCCTGCAGGTGCGCGAATGTGCGGGCTTCGTGTCGGACGCCGGTGTGCGTGACTCGGAGTACGCCGAGAGCATGTCGATGCCGGTGTTCTGCACCAAGCCCAGCGCCCCGACCAACCTGACCAAGCACCACGCGGTGGACATCCAGCAGCCCATCGGCTGTGGCGGCGTGCCGGTCTATCCCGGCGACGTGCTGGTCGGCGACGGCGACGGCGTCATGGTGGTGCCGCTCGAGCTGGCCGACGAGATCGCCGAAGAAGCCAGTGGCATGGAGGCCTTCGAAGCCTACGTGCTGGACAAGGTCAACAACGGCGCGGCGGTCATCGGTCTTTATCCGCCGAACGAACAGGCCCAGGAGGAATACCAGGCCTACCTACGCGAGCAGAAGTCTCGCGGCTGAAGCAGGAGTCGCGCGGCCAGACAAGCGCCGCCTCATCTATCCCCACACAATCACAAAATAATTCCAGGAGTCGCCATGTTTGCTCTCACTCCCCTTAACGCCACCCTCAGCACGACCCTGCGCAAGCGCCTGATCAAGGGCGCGACCGGCGCTACCCTGGCCGGTGTGGCGCTGGCCGCGGTCGTCGCCGTGCCGACGGCCCAGGCGGATTTCCCTCAGCGTGACATCCGCATGATCGTGCCCTGGCCTGCCGGCGGCGGCGCGGATGCCATCTCGCGCAAGATCAGCAACCTGGCCGAGCAGTCGCTGCCGACCTCGATCTACGTCGAGAACATCGGCGGGGCGGTGACCGCCACCGGCCTGATGCAGCTGGCCAAGGCTCGCCCCGACGGCCATACCATCGGTGTGCTGACCTACGACAGCGTCGTCACCCTGCCGCGGGGCAACATGGTGCCCGGCTACTCGCTGGACAAGCTCGAGCCGTTCGCCCGCGTGACCCAGGAAGCCGACGCCATCGTGGTGTCCAAGCAGTCGGGCTTCACCTCCTACGAGGAGCTGATCGAGGCGGCCGAGGAAAACCCCGGCACGGTGCGCATCGGGGTGGCGCCCCAGGGCTCTGGTCCCTACCTGGCGGTACGTCGCCTGGAGGCGGCCACCGGGGTCACCTTTAACGTGATCTCCTATCCGGGGTCGTCCACCGCTGAGGCCGAGGCGCTGCTGTCCGGCGAGATCGACGCCGCCATCTCTAGCCTGGGTGACTTCTCCGGGATCCTGTCCTCGGGGGATGCGCTTGGCGTGGTCGAGCTGTCCGGTTCGCAGAACCCGGCTTATCCCGAGGTGCCGCCGATCTCCGAGTTCGGCGTGGATCTCGAGACCGGCAGCTTCATCGTGCTGGCGGCGCCGGCCAATACCCCGGAAGACGCCATCGAGACCCTGGAGTCGACCTACCACGAGGCTTACCAGAGCGACGAGTTCCAAGAGTGGGTCACCAGTATCGGTGTCACCCCGGGCTGGCTCGGCAGCGAGGAAGTCAACGACTGGATCGGCAGCTACCAGGAGCGGACCTTCGCCGCCATGGATGAGCTGGACCTGTAAGTCCGGGGTGTAAGGTCCGGGGCGGAAAGCGCCTGACTGTCGAACGGCGACTTTCCGCCTCCTGCCATCATCTGGAGCGGGCGGGTAGAGCACCTGCCTCTGCCGGCCCGCTTCACTTCCCTTCCAACGAACACTGTGTTGTCGGTCTCCCGTCATTGGGGGCCGAGAGAGGTTTCGCATGTCTCGTTCATCTTCATCTCTGCTGGCGCGTGCGCTTGGCTTTGGCCTTGGCTCTGGTGGTGGCGCGATCCGTTTCCACGGCGTGCTGGCGCTGCTGGCGCTGGGCTACCTGATCGGTGGTCTGGCGATGGGTCCTCCGCTGGAGGCCGGCAAGCTGACGCCATCCTTCTTTCCGTTGCTGATCGGTGTGCTGGCCACCGTGCTGTGCGTGCTGCAGTGGTGGTCCTCTGTGCGCAGCGCCGCTGCCCTGGATCGGGGCGACGCGGCCAATGAAGGCGATGGGCCCCAGGGCCGTCGTCTCTCGCCTGAGCTGACCCTGATGCTGGCGACTCTGGTCTATGTGCTGATGTTTCAGTCACTCGGCTACGTGCTGTCCACCCTGGTCTATGTACTGGGAGTGATGCTGCTGTTCTCGGGGCTCGATAAGTGGTTGAGCAAGGCCCTGATCTCGCTGGCCATCACCGCGGTGGGCTTCGTGCTGTTCAACCAGGTCTTCAATGTCCGTCTACCGACACTCTGGGGGTGAGCCATGACGACTGATGCAAACTGCTCGGCGCTCGCTGCCGGGCGACACGCCGGGGGTGACCCATGGACTTCCTGACCCAGGTGCTGGCGAGCTTCGGCTTGCTGCTCAATCCCTCGGTACTGTTCTACGTGGTGGCCGGCTTTCTGATCGGCACCGTGTTCTCGGCGATTCCCGGCCTGACCGCAACCCTGGCGCTGGCGCTATTGCTGCCGCTGACCTACAGCCTGGACGTGACCACGGCATTGATGGCCTGTGCCAGCATCTATATGGCCGGCATGTGCGGTGGCAGCATCACCGCCACCACCATCAATATTCCCGGCGCTCCCTCGTCGATGATGACCGCGCTGGAAGGCTACCCGATGCAGCAGCGCGGCGAAGGGCCTCTGGCGCTGGGCCATGCCTCCTTCGCCTCGATGATCGGCGGCGTGTTCGGGGCGGTGCTGCTGGTGCTGCTGGCGCCCTTGATCGCCGACCTGTCGCTGCTGGTGCAGACCACCGGCAAGTGCGCGCTGATCCTGTTTGCGCTGATCGTCATCGTCATCGCCCAGCGGGGCAACGTCCGCCGTGCGGCCATCGCCGCCTGTCTGGGGCTGATGCTTGCCACCGTGGGGCTCGACGCCATGGTGCCGGTGGCCCGATTCAGCTTCGGCATGGGTGACCTGGCGGCGGGGATCGACCTGATGCCGGTGATCATCGGTACCTTCGCCATCAGTGAGCTGTTGACCCAGTTGGCCGAGAACGACAAGGCCAAGGCCATTCGCGATAAGCTCAAGGGAGTGGCGAAGATTCGTCGCCGCGACTTTATCCCGTCACGCTCGGCGATCCGTCGTATCGGCGCGGCCTGCTATCTGAAGTCTTCCACCATCGGCTATCTGGTGGGCACGCTGCCCGGGGCCGGGGGCTCGATGGGGGGCTTTCTGGCCTACGTGGAAGCGGTGCGTACCTCGCGTGAGCCGGATAGCTTCGGCAAGGGCAATCCCCAGGGGATCGCGGCGGCGGAAAGTGCCAACAACGCGGTCTGCGGCGGCGCCCTGGTGCCCATGTTGACCTTTGGTATCCCGGGCGACCCGATCACCGCCATCGTGCTCGGCGTGCTGGTCATCAACGGCATCCAGCCGGGGCCGCAGCTGATGGAATCCCAGGCCGGACTGATCGCACCCATGCTGGCGGCGCTGATCTTCAGCGCGCTGATCCTGATTCCGCTGACCATGTACCTGCTCGGCCCGTACTTTATCCGTATCGTGCGCATTCGCCGTGATGTGCTGTTCGGCTCGATCGCCATGCTGGCGGTGGTGGGCAGCTACGTGGCGACCTACTCGACCTTCCAGATGATGATGACGCTGGTCATGGGGGTGCTGGCCTTCTATCTAAGAAAGCACGGCTATCCGGTGGTAACGCTGCTGCTCGGCTTTATCCTCGGCCCGGGCCTCGAGGAATACCTGCGCCGTTCCCTGACCCTGTCCAACGGCGACCTGACGGTCTTCGTGACCCAGCCCGATAGTCTGTTCTTCATCGTGCTGACCGGGGTCTTTGTGTACTTCCTGGCGATCCGCAAGCCGGTGCAGTTGAAGGGTAGCCAGAACACGACCTGAGGCCCGTACAGATTCCAGAGCAGGAAACTTCAGCGCCTGTCCGACGGCATATCGCCCGGGTCAGGCGCTTTTTTTGGTTCATGATGTCGAGCAGAAGGGTCGGGCGAGAGGCCTGGTTGCCCACGATCCTCCATGAAGCCTTCGCCCGCTCCCTCCGCGGCAAACCCGTCGTCCCAGGTCTCACTGGCAGGAGTGAGAGCGCCTCTTTGAGCTGTGGAGACGATAACGCCCCTATTTGCGTCCTCGGCAAAGGCGGCTGCCTCTGGCAGGCGTACCGCCTGGGAACGGTTGGATGGAAAGACGTAGCCTTTGCTCATCGTGGCGAGCCTCTTGTATGTAAAGGATGTGCCTAGCCTAGGCGAGCTTGGTCCTTAAAGGGCATCTCCGGGGTGTCTTAGGGGCATCTTGGGGGCATATCAGGGCAGACGCGACGAGTCTGGGCCCGCTGGAGCGTAGATCGATATCATCAAAAAAGGCCCTCGCCGGTGGCGAGGGCCTCGTTGATGGTGCGCCAGGGACGCCGGTGGGCTGGCGTTGCCTGTTGTTGAGAAGGAGAGAGCCAGAGAGTGCTGAGTTAGCGCTTGCCGTTCACCTGGCGGGTCAGCCCCAGAGGGTTGTCGGCCTTGAGGCTGTCCGGGGCCAGGGCCTCCGGCATCGCCTGGTAGCACACCGGACGCAGGAAGCGCTGGATCGCGGCGCTGCCCACCGAGGTGGTGCGCGAGTCGGAGGTCGAGGGCCAGGGGCCGCCATGGACCATGGAGTGGCACACCTCGACGCCGGTGGGCCAGCCGTTGAACAGGATGCGACCGGCGCGACGCTCAAGCAGCGGCAGCAACTGGTCGGCCAGCGCGTAGTCGGCTTCCTCGAGGTGGACCGTGGCGGTCAACTGGCCTTCCAGCGCGGTCAGCACCTGCTGCATCTGTGCCACCGTGTCGCACTCGACGATCAGCGCGCAGGCTCCAAAGACCTCGTCATGCAGGGCCTCGTTGCCGATGAAGTCACTGGCGCTGGTGCGCAGCAGGTGCGGCTGGCAGGGGCAGGCAAGATGGCCGGTGGCCTTGCCCTTGGCGACCAGGCTGACGCCCGGCTGGTCGACGAGTCGGGCGACTCCCTGCTGGTAGGCGGCGTGGATGCCGGGGGTCAGCATCAGCTGTGGGGCGGCTTCGCGTACCGCGGCACCGGCCTGCTCGACGAAGCGCTCAAGCGCGGCGCCGGACAGTGCCAGAATCAGCCCCGGGTTGGTGCAGAACTGGCCGGCGCCCATGGTCAGCGACGAGACGAAGGCGTCGCCCAGGGCCTCGGCGTTGGCTTCCAGCTGCTGCGGCAGCAGCAGCACCGGATTGATGCTGCTCATCTCGGCGTAGACCGGGATCGGCTGGGGGCGTGCCTGGGCGGTGCGCAGCAGGGCGGTGCCGCCGTTGCGCGAGCCAGTGAAGCCCACCGCCTGGATGCGTGGGTCCTTGACCAGGGCCTGGCCGAGCTCGCTGCCGCTGCC
>DJIP01000070.1:22115-33702 GCA_002433675.1 Halomonas halophila | reverse complement strand
GGGCCCCATGAACGACCAGCGCAGACCCAGCCCATGCTTGACCGTCTTGTCCAGATCGTCGGCGGAGCACACCCCGTCGGCGAACAGTCTCAGCGCCTCGTTGAGCAGGGCGCCTTGCAGGCGATTGAGCACGAAGCCAGGGACTTCCTTGTTGACCAGGATCGGTGTCTGCCGGGCCTGTTCCATCAGCGCCATGGTAGTCGCCACCACGGCTTGCCCGGTGGCCGGTGCGGGCACTACTTCTACCAGCGGGATCAGGTAGGGCGGATTGACCGGATGGGCCACCAGGCAACGGTCAGGGTGATGGAGGTGATCGGTGAAGCGCGAAGCGGCGATACCGGAGGTCGAGCTGGCCAGCACCGTGTCCTTGGCTACCACGGCTTCAAGGTCGCTGTAGATGCGCCGCTTGGTCTCGATATCTTCCGGCCCGCACTCCTGCACGTAGCCGACCCCGGCCATGGCCGATGCCAGGTCGCTGTCGTAGCGGATACGCGACATCGCCCGCTCGGGGTCCTCGATCAACCCCGCCTGGTGGAGGTCATCGAGGGAGGTGGCGATGGCGTCGCGGGCCCGTTCGAGCGCCTCGTCTGCGGCGTCATGCAGGCGCACGTCGATGCCGGCTCGGGCGAACACGATGGCCCAGGCGCGGCCGATCAGGCCGGCGCCGAGAATACCTACGGGTCTGTTCATAAGGAGGCTTCCGTGGTCACAGGGATTCGACGTTGGCGCAGACGCTCAGTGCCTGGCCGCTGATGTTGGTGCCCCCCGGCGCCGCCAGGAACAGTGCCATGGCGGCGATATCGGTGGGCTCGACCATGCGACGCATGGAGATCTTCGACAGGTTCTCCGTTTCCATCTCGGCGTAGCTGATGCCGCGCTTGGCGGCACGGTCCTCGATCACCTTCTCGATGCGTGGCCCACGCACGATACCCGGGAGGATGGCATTGACCCGCACGCCGTCCGGGCCGAGCTCGCAGGCCAGGCTCTTGGTCAGGCCGACCACCGCCCACTTGCTCGCGGCGTAGGGCGTGCGGTAGGCGAAGCCAAGCCGTCCGGCCACCGAGGCCAGGTTGACCAGCAGTCCCTGGCTTTCGCGCAGCAGCGGCGCGGCGCGGTGGGCGACGCGGTACTGGCCGTTCAGGTTGATGTCGATGGTCTGGGTCCAGCTTGCGTGATCGATCTCGTCGATGCCCGCGGTGGGGCCGGCGATCCCGGCGTTGTTGACCACCACATCGAGACCGCCGAGTGCGCGGGCGTCATCGAACAGGCGGGCGACCTCGTCCTCGCGGCTGACGTCGCAACGGGTATGGGTGATGCCGTCGGGCAGGGCGGCCAGGGCCTCGCTGTCGATATCGCAGACGTGGACCCTGGCGCCGGCCTGGACGAAGGCCTGGGCGATGGCCAGGCCGATGCCGGAGGCGCCGGCGGTGACCAGCACGCGCAGTCCCTGGCGCGGGGTGAGGCTTTCAACGACGTTCATGGTGTTCTCCTTGTGTGGGGTCACAGCGACGGCAGCCAGGTGGACAACACCGGCAGCAGGCTGATGATCAGAAGGTTGGCGAGCACGATCGCGACGAAGGGCATGACCGCCCAGGTCAGACGAGCGATGCCGATGTTGGTGATCTGGGAGGCGACGAAGAGGTTGAGCCCGACCGGCGGGGTGAACATGCCCATGGCCAGGTTGACCACCATGATGATGCCGAAGTGGATCGGGTCGAAGCCGTAGCTCACCGCGATCGGCAGCAGGATCGGCACGAAGATCAGGATGGCGGCGGCGGCCTCGATGAACATGCCGGCCAGAAGCAGCAACAGGTTCGCCAGCAGGATGAACAGAAGCGGGCTGTCGATGGCCGAGATCACGAAGTCCGAGATCATGTCGGGGACCCGCAGGCTTTGCAGGATGCGTCCATAGAGCCCGGCGGCGCCGATGATGCTGAGCACCACCGCGGTGGTCACGGCGGACTGCTTGAGGATGCCGACCAGGCTTGCGAACTTGATCTCGCGGTAGATCAGGGTGCCGATAACGAAGGAGTAGGCGACCGCGATGACGGCGGCTTCGGTGGGGGTAAAGACACCCCCATAGATGCCACCGAGGATGATCACCGGCATCAGGATGGCCAGGATTGCCTTTTTACCAGCGCGAAAGACGTCGCCGAGCGAGCTTTTTTCTCCGCCGCCAAGCCCATTGGCACGGGCAAAGAAGTAGGCAAATACCAGCAGGGTCAGGGTCACCAGGATGCCCGGCAGAATACCGGCGATGAACATGTCGCCGACCGAGACGTTGGCGGCGATGCCGTAGAGAATCAGCGGGATGCTGGGCGGGATGATCACGCCGAGGGCGCCGGAGGCGGCCTGGTTGGCGGCGGCGTAGCCACCGGGATAGCCCTTGGACAGCATGGCCGGAATCAGGATGGCGCCGATCGCGGCGGTGGTGGCGGCGCCGGAGCCGGAGATCGCGGCGAAGAACAGCGACGTGACGATAGCCACCATGGCCAGGCCGCCGGTCATGCTGCCCACCAGGGTGTTGGAAAAGTCGACCAGACGCTTGGAGATGCCGCCACCTTGCATCAGGTAGCCCGCCAGGATGAAGAACGGGATCGCCATCAGCGGAAAGGAATTGACCGAGGCCAGCATCTGTTGGGCGACGATCAGCATCGGCATCAGATCGCCGTGCCAGACGGTGATGGCCGAGGCCAGCCCCAGCGAGAAGGCGATGGGGACGCCAAGAATGAACAGGGAAATCAGCAGGACAAACAGTAACAGTGCCATGGTCAGTTCACCTCCTGATGGTGGTGGACCGGTTGGCCCAGGGCTTCGTCGATCAGCAGGCCGAGGCTATTGACCATGATCACGATGCCGCCTGCCGGGATGGCGAGGTAAGGCCACATCATCGAAATACGAGTGCTGGGGGCGGTCTGGCTGGAGACCCGGCCGACCAGCTCGAAGCCGTACTTGATCATGACGAAGGCGAACACCGCCGAGCACAGCACAACCAGGATGCGCATCAGGCGGCCCACGCGTTCGCCGCAATACTCCAGCACGATGTCGACCGAAATCAGGGTGCCCTTGCGGTAGGCGTAGCCGGCACCGATAAAGGTCAGCCAGAGCATCGAAAAGCGCGCGATCTCGTCGGAGAAGAACAAGGGACTGCCGACCACGAATCGGGCGAAGACTTGCCAGAAGATCAGCACGGTCATGACCAGCAGCAGCAGCGCCAGGCCCCAGCCGATCAAGCGGTTGAAGTGCCCGATCCCGGCGTTGACGAATTGCAGGAAGGATTGCATGGGATGCCTCGCAGGAAGAGACGGCGCCCGCCTTGCCGTGGGCTCAGCGGGCGCCTTGTTGCTTAGTGGTCGAAGTTGATCGCGGCGTCGACCAGGTCCTCGCCCACGGTCGGCGCCCACTTGTCGATCACCGGACGCACGGCCTCACGGAAGGGCCCCAGGTCCGGCTCGGTCACGGTCATGCCGAGCTCCGCCAGTTCGCCCTTGTAGCGCTGCTCCAGCTCCTGGCTGGCCTCGCGCTGTACCGGCAGTGCGATCTGCGCGGCTTCGAGGATGATCTGCTGATCTTCTTCGCTGAATGAGTTGAACAGGTTCAGGCTCATCATCAGTGGCGCCGGCGAATAGACGTGCTGGGTGATGTTCAGGTAGTCCTGGACCTCGTAGAAGTTGACGTCGTAGATGGTGGCCAGCGGGTTTTCCTGGCTGTCCATGACCCCCTGTTGCAGCGCGGTGTAGACCTCGGTCCAGGCCATCGGCGTGGCGTTGGCGCCCAGCGCTTCCCAGGTGTCCACCTGAACGCGGCTTTCCTGGGTGCGGTGATTGATGCCGTCGAGATCGCTCGGGTGCTCAAGCGGGCGTACCGAGTTGGTGTTGTGGCGGAAGCCGTTTTCCATCCAGGCCAGGAACTTGACGTTCATCTGCTCTTCGGCGAGTTGAGCGAGCTGTTCGCCGTGTTCGCTGTCGAGGAAGGCGTAGGCGTGCTCGTGGTCCTCGAAGATGTAGGGCAGGTCGAACAGCAGGAACTCGTCGACGAAACCGCCCATGGGGCCGGTGGAGGCGATGCCTGCGTCGATGATGCCAAGCCCCATGCCCTCGATGACCTCACGCTCGGCCCCCAGGGCGTTGTCGTAGTGGGGTTCGATGGTCAGGCGGCCATCCGACAGGCGCTCAAGTTCCTCGCCGAACTTGAGGATACCGATGCCTTGCTGTGACTCGGGGCCCAGCGGCAGGCTGACGTCGATGGTGCGCTCCTGCTGGGCAAGGGCGGTCGCGGAAAGGCCAAGACCGACAGCGGCGGTCAGGGCGGTCAGGCTGAAGGGAAGGGGGCGAAGGTGGCGCATGGAGCTCTCCTGTTGTCGTTGTGAGCCCCTGGCCGGCAGCGAGGGGCAATCGGCGGCGCTCGAGGTGGTGGCGCTGCGGAGTGCACACTTGTAAATCCAAACAACATACGTATTCAACAACAGAAAGTTAAATGACCTATGTGTATACACTAAGTTACTGAATTATATATAAATATACTTTAGTTTAATTTAGTGACTACGTAGTCTTTTTAAATGCATTGATAAGGCGCGCCCAGTCGTGTCGAAGGGGGGGCTGGGGCAAGCGACGTCAGGTGGCCTGAAGTGGAGTGAGCTGGAGTGAGCTGGAGTGAGTCGGAGTGAGCTGGAGTGAGTCGGAGTGAGTCGGAGTGAGTCGGAGTGAGCTGGAGTGAGTTGGCGTGAGCCGACGTGAGGTGAGGGGGCATGAAAGGGCTCGCACCAGGCGCTCGACAGCGCCACATCAAGCTGTCATCTGGTGGTGATTGACTACACTGTCGCCAGGTCGGTAGCACGCTTGGACATCCCGCGCGACAAGGGGCGAAAAGCCGTGGCGTGAAACGGCAAATCTGGTTAGCATGCGCCGTCCGGTAGTAGGGTAGGGGGCTCGTCGGGTGGACGAGCCTCGTGGGTC
Source organism: Halomonas halophila (assembly GCA_002433675.1). Lineage (GTDB taxonomy): Bacteria > Pseudomonadota > Gammaproteobacteria > Pseudomonadales > Halomonadaceae > Halomonas > Halomonas salina_B. The sequence goes on along the minus strand of DJIP01000070.1, from coordinate 28,747 downwards.
ACGATTCGGCTCACCTCGACCGGGCCTATCCATCTTGACGGGTCGTTGTACTCAGGCGGGAGCGTATTGTTATGTCAAAAGTGATCATCATCGGTGCCGGCGGTGTGGGCAGTGTCGTCGCTCACAAGTGTGCGCAGCTTGAATCGGTGTTTACCGATATTCTGTTGGCCAGTCGCACCGAGTCCAAGTGCAAGGCCATCGCCGAGCAGTTGCCGCGCCCGATTCGCACAGCCCAGGTCGACGCCGACAACGTCGCCGAGCTGACCGCTCTGCTCGAAGCCGAGAAGCCGGAGCTGGTCATCAACGTGGCACTGCCCTACCAGGACCTGAGCATCATGGATGCCTGTCTGGCCGCCGGCGTGCATTACCTCGATACCGCCAATTACGAGCCGCTGGATACCGCCAAGTTCGAGTACAAGTGGCAGTGGGCCTACCAGGACCGCTTCAAGCAGGCCGGCCTGACCGCGCTGCTTGGCAGTGGCTTCGATCCGGGCGCCACCAACATGTTCACCGCCTATCTCGCCAAGCACTACTTCGACGAGATCGAGGAGCTGGACATCATCGACGTCAACGGCGGCGATCATGGCTACCCCTTCGCCACCAACTTCAACCCGGAGATCAATATCCGGGAGGTCAGCGCGGACTGCCGCCACTATGAAGATGGCGAGTTCGTCACCACCCCGCCGATGTCCAAGATGGCCCGTTTCAGCTGCCCCGAAGAGGTCGGTGACTACAACATCTACCGCCTCTACCACGAGGAGCTGGAGTCGCTGTCCAAGCACTTCCCGAGCCTCAAGCGCGCCCAGTTTTGGATGAGCTTCGGCGACAGCTACCTCAAGCACCTGGAGGTGCTGAAGAATGTCGGCATGACCGGCATCGAGCCGGTGGAGTACAACGGCCAGCAGATCGTGCCCATCCAGTTCCTGGCCAGCCTGCTGCCCGACCCCTCCACCCTGGGTCCGCGCACCAAGGGCAAGACCTGCATCGGCACCGTGGTGCGCGGCAAGAAGGATGGCCAGGAAAAGGTCATGTACCTGTACAACATCTGCGACCACCAGGACTGCTACGCCGAGGTGAAGTCCCAGGCGATCTCCTACACCACCGGCGTGCCGGCGATGATCGGCGCCAAGATGATCCTCGAGGGCCACTGGAAGCGCCCGGGCGTGTGGAACATGGAACAGTGCGATCCGGATCCGTTCATGGCCGACATGAACGAGTACGGTCTGCCGTGGAAGGTCATCGAGCTGGACCCGTCGTTCCGTCTGGACGTGCAGAAGGGCGAGGACCTCTAAGGCGTGGATATCCTTCAGTTCACGGATATCACGCGGCTGGACGCCGAGGCGCTGCCGTCACCCTGCTACGTGGTGGACGAGGTGGCGGTGGAGCGCAACCTGGCAATCCTCGCCGAGGTCGCCGAGGCCAGCGGCGCCAAGGTGCTGTCGGCGCTCAAGGCCTTCAGCATGTGGCACTTCGCGCCGATGGTGTCGCGCTACTTGAGCGGCACCTGCGCCAGCGGCCTGCACGAAGCGCAGCTCGGGCGTGAGCACTATGGTGGCGAGGTCCACGTCTTCGGCGCCGCCTACAGCGACGCCGATCTGGCCGAGATCCTCAAGATCGCCGACCATGTGGTGTTCAACAGCTCGGCTCAGTGGCGTCGGGCCCAGCCGCTGGTGCGCGAGGCGCTGGCGCGTCGTCCGGGGCTGCGCTTCGGGCTGCGCATCAATCCGGAGCACTCCGAGGGCGATGTGCCGATCTACGACCCCTGCGCACCGGGGTCGCGGCTCGGTATCCCGTTGTCCGAGCTCGACGAGCAGAGCCTCGACGGCATCAGCGGCCTGCACTTCCATACCCTGTGCGAGCATGACTTCCCGCCGCTCGAGCGTACCCTGGCGGCGGTGGAAGAGCGCTTCGGCCATCTGCTCGGGCGCATGCAGTGGGTCAACTTCGGCGGTGGCCACCATATCACCCGTCCCGACTACCAGCGCGACGACCTGATCCGCTGCGTGCGTGACTTCGCTGCGCGTCACCAGGTGCAGGTCTATCTAGAGCCCGGCGAGGCGGTTGCCATCGGTTCCGGGGTGCTGGTGACCACGGTGCTGGACACGAGCTTCAATGCGCTGAACCAGGCGATCCTCGACACCTCGGCCACCTGCCATATGCCGGACGTGCTGGAGATGCCCTATCGTCCCGGTCTGCTGGGGGCGGGGGAGCCAGGCGAGTACCCGCACACCTACCGACTGGGCGGGCTGACCTGTCTGGCCGGGGACGTGATCGGCGATTACAGCTTCCCCGAGCCGCTTGAGATCGGCCAGAAGCTGATCTTCAAGGACATGTCCCACTACACCATGGTCAAGACCACCACCTTCAATGGCACGCGCCTGCCGGCCATCGCGGTGTGGAACTCAGAGACCGGTGAGCTCAGGGTGATCCGTGAGTTCGGCTATCAGGACTTCCGCGAACGCCTATCCTGACGGCAGGGTGGAAGGTGCGAGGCAGAGGTCTGAGATTCGGGGTCGAGGTCAGGGCCTGATTCGGCTCAGAGGTTCGAGACCGAGGTTCGAGACCGAGGTTCTGGAGCTCGACTGACGCGGATCGTGGTTTCGATTCGATCGGACCGTCTTCGATACGCAATACGCCCGCCCCGTTCGGCAGTGCCGAGCGGGGCGGGCGTCTTTTCGTTTGCGCCTTAAAAACCTTCGAGCACGATCTTGCCCTTGGCCTTGCCGCTCTCGATCAGCGCGTGGGCACGCTTGAGGTTGTCGGCGTTGATGGTGCCGTAGCTGTCGGTGGCGGTGGAGCGAATCCGTCCCGTGTCGATCAGACCCGCGACCTTGTCGAGGATCTCGCCCTGGCGGGCGATATCGTCGGTGGTAAAGAGCGCGCGGGTAAACATCAGCTCCCAGTGGATCGACACCGCCTTGGGCTTGAACGGGGTGATGTTCAGCGTCTCAGGATCATCGATCAGCCCGAAGCGGCCCTGGGGAGCGATCAACTCGGCCACCTGGGGGGCATAGTGCTCGGAATAGTTGGTCGAGAACACGAAGGCTGGCGCGCCCAGGCCCAGCGCCTCGACCTGCTCGGGCAGCGGCTGGCTGTGGTCGATCACATGGTGGGCGCCGAGTTCCTTGACCCAGGCCTGGGTCTCCGGGCGTGAGGCGGTGGCGATGATCTGCAGGTCGGTCAGCGCACGCAACAGCTGGATGGTGATGGAGCCCACGCCGCCGGCACCGCCGATCACCAGCACCGCTCGGGCGGCACCGGGGACTGGGTCCAGCACCCGCAGGCGATCGAACAGCATCTCGAAGGCGGTCAGGGTGGTGAGCGGCAGCGCCGCTGCCTCTGCGGTGGGGATGGAGCGAGGGGCATGCCCGACGATGCGCTCGTCGACCAGGTGGTACTCGCTGTTGGTGCCCGGGCGTGAGATATCGCCGGCGTACCAGACCTTGTCGCCGACGGCAAAGCGTGAGGCCTGATCGCCGACCGCGACCACTTCGCCGACCGCGTCCCAGCCAATCACCGCAGGCTGGCCTTCTTCGGGCGCACGGGCCTGGCGAATCTTGACGTCCACCGGGTTGACCGAAATCGCCTCGACCTTGACCAGCAGATCGAATCCGCTGGCCTGCGGCGTGTCGAGGGTCAGATCGATCAGGGCGTCGTCGCGGTCGATGGGACCGGGGGCGTGGTAACCGATAGCTTTCATGGGATCTCCCGTAAGGTGTTCATCAATGGCAACACCTTAGCGTGCTATGGAGTCGTGAAACACCGGCGGCCGCCAAACACACTATTTGGAATTCCCGGACAATGGCCCGATCAGGAGGCAACAGGTTTTCGCTTTCCTTGGTTCCGGAGACATGGCTACACTTGTCGTTTCCCATTGCCCACAGGATGTGACATGGCAAGCTCGCGGCCCAGCTACGCAAGAATAAAGGAATACCTGCTGTCCGAGATCGAGAGCGGGGCCTACGTCGCCGGTGATCGAATCCCTGCCGAGAATGCGCTGGCTTCCCAGTTTGGGGTCAGCCGCATGACCGCCAACAAGGCCATACGCGATCTGGTACAGAAGGGCCTGCTGATCCGTCGGGTAGGCTCCGGCACCTTCGTCAATCAGCGCAAGTCCGAGTCGTCGCTGTTCGACATCCGCAATATCGCCGACGAGATCCATCTGAGGGGCGGCGAGCATTCAAGCCAGATCATCGCCTTGAAAGAGGTGGCGGCATCCGAAGAGGTCGCCGTCTTTCTGGGGGTGAAGACCGGGACCCGGGTGTTCTACTCCGAGATCGTCCACCGGGAAAATGGCGTGGCGATCCAGCTCGAGCGGCGCCACGTCAACCCGAAGCTGGCGCCCGACTACCTGCAGCAGGACTTCGAGCGCCAGACGCCCAATGCCATCCTGGTGGCGCGCTATCCGGTCACCGATGTCGAGAACAGTGTCGAGGCGATGCTGCCAAGTGACGAGGAGGCGGCATTGCTGGAGATGTCGCCCAGCGACGCCTGTCTGTTGGTGGTGCGCCGCACCTGGTCGGGGGAGCTGTTGATCAGCTACACCCAGCTTCTGCATCCCGGCAAACGCTACAAGCTGAACGCCTCCGGCAATACCTGACGTCTTCCTTCGAGCCTTGCCGCTCCCGCGCGGGCGGCTACCTGCGGCAAGCCTTTCCGCTGTCTGCGTCATCCAGTGCCTGCGCTTTTTACCTCTCTCTAGCCAGTTCTCGCCGGCGTGATCGAGCGCGCCGGGTCTTCCGGACTTTCCTCTCCCTTCGCGCCTGCCGGGCTTCCTGTGGCGGGTCTCGTATCGCCGGTGTGGGCCTTCGACGCTTTTAGATGTATATACCAATATGTGCTCTAAGCGCCTCGTGTCGTCGGTTTTTCTTAGACTTTGGTCGTTGATATTTTTACTCAAATTTCTTTAAATCTTAAAAAACAGGTATTTATAGTTGACTCTGCATTGTCAGAAGAATTGCCTGGGTGGAAAGCCTCCGAATTTAGCGATAAATATGTATATACATATTGAGTGTCTAGCGCTCGATACCACCGCCAACAACAAAACCGGAGGCAACACCCTATGCAACCACTCAAGGGGATCACCATCCTCGACCTGTCCCGGGTGCTCGCCGGGCCCTACTGCACCGCCATGCTGGCCGACCTGGGCGCCGAGGTGGTCAAGGTCGAGTCGGGGCAGGGCGACGACAGCCGTCATATTGCACCTTACGTCGAGGGTGAAAGCCTGTACTTCTCGATGCTCAACCGTGGCAAGAAGAGCCTGTGCCTGAACCTCAAGGACCCTCAGGACCTCGAGCGTTTTCATCGGCTATGCGAGAGCGCCGACGTGGTGGTGGAGAACTTTCGGCCCGGGGTCACCGAGCGCCTGGGGATCGACGAGGCGACGCTACGTGCGCGCTACCCCCGTCTCATCTACTGCTCGATCTCCGGCTTTGGCCAGAGCGGTGCCATGCGGGCCAAGCCGGCCTACGACATCATCGCCCAGGCGCTGTCGGGCATGATGGCGGCCACCGGACCCGATGGCGGCATGCCGACCCGCATCGGCGAGTCGCTGGGCGATGTGTGCGCCGGAATGTTCGCCAGCTGGTCGATCGCGGCGGCGCTGTTCGCCCGTGAACGTGACCCGGAGCGCCAGGGCTGTCACCTGGATGTGTCCATGCTCGATTGCCTGTTCTCGATGCAGGTCACCAACCTGGCGCAGTTTGTCGCCAGCGGCCAGGCGCCCGCTCCCATCGGCAACCGCCATCCGCTGTCGGCGCCGTTCGACAGCTTCGAGGCCAAGGATGGCCAGGTGATCATCGCGGTGATCAACAACACGCTGTTTTCCCGTCTGGCCGAGTGCATGCAGGCGCCGGAGATCGCCGAAGATGCGCGCTTTGTCGACGACGAGCACCGCTGCCTCCACCAGGCCGAGCTCAAGGCGCTGATCGAAGGCTGGACAGGCCAGTTCACCGTGGAGGAGGTCTGCACGCGCCTCGATCAGGCCGGAGTGCCGGCGTCTCCGATCTGGAATATCGCCCAGCTTGCCGAATCCCGGCATGCCGAAGACCGTCAGTTGCTGCTCGATATGGGGCACTGGCGCTCGCCTGCTCAGCCGGTGTTCTTCAATGGCCGTCGGGTCGTCTGCGATCGGCCCGCGCCGACGCTTGGCCAACACAACGCCTGTCTCGAGTTACTGCACCTCAACAAGGAGATCGACGCATGAACTTTACCTTCAATGAAGATGACATCGCCTTCCAGGACGCCGCTCACCGGGTGTGTGCCGAGGTGCTCAAGGCCAATGCGGCGCGCTACGACGAGACGCGGGAGTTCTGCCGCGAAAGCCTCGACGCCCTGGGCGAGCTGGGCTTCTGGGGCATGAACCTGCCCGAGCAGTACGGCGGTGTCGAGATTTCGAGCATTGCCATGTCGCTGGCGGTAGAAGAAATCGCCTACCACTGCGCGGCCACCTGTTCATCGCTGACCGCCCACTTTCTGGCCACCGACTCGGTGCTGATCGGCGCCACCGAGGAGCAGAAGCAGGCGCTGCTTCCCCAATGTGCCAGCGGCGAGAAGCTGGGCGCCTTCGCCCTGACCGAACCCGGAGCAGGCTCCAATCCCGCCGAGATGCGCACCCGGGCGGTACGCACCAG
>DJIP01000070.1:6184-21721 GCA_002433675.1 Halomonas halophila | reverse complement strand
GCCGACTTCCTGGTGGTCTACGCCAAGACCGACCCCGATCAGGGCCACCGCGGCATCTCTGCCTTTCTGGTCGACCGGCACACCGCCGGCATCGAGTTCTCGAGTCCCGAGAAGACCCTGGGCCTGCGCGGTAGCCATATCTACGAGATCGGCTTCGACTGTGTGCTGCCATTGGATGCCTTGATGGGCGAGGAGGGGGCCGGATTCGCCACCGCCATGGAGGTGCTGGATCGCGGCCGGGTCGAGGTGGCGGCGATGAGCGTCGGTATCTCGCGGGCCGCTCGAGATGCGTCGCTGGCCTGGTCGAAGGAACGCATCGTCGGTGGCAAGCCGCTGTGCCGGCACCAGGGCATCCAGTGGATGCTGGCCGAGATGCACGCCCAGCTCGAGGCCGCCAAGCTGGTGACCTACAAGGCGGCGGATGCACGGGACTCCGGCCAGCGCTTCAGCCTGGAGTCGGCGGTGGCCAAGCTGGTGGCCTCCGAGGCGGCGGCCAAGGTCACCGACGCCGCAGTGCAGGTCCACGGCGGTTACGGCTATATCTCCGATCTGCCCATCGAGCGTTACTACCGTGACGCCCGCATCACCCGGATCTTCGAGGGTACCTCGGAAATCCAGAAGATCATCATCGGCCGTGCCATCACCGCCTGATCGCCCAGCACAGGAGATAGCCCATGAAAATCCTTGTCGCGGTCAAGCGCGTCATCGATCACAACGTCAAGATCCGGGTCAAGCCGGACCACTCCGACGTGGACCTCACCAACGTCAAGATGGCCCTTAACCCGTTCTGTGAAATCGCCGTGGAGCAAGCGGTTCGCCTCAAGGAGGCCGGTGTCGCCAGCGAGGTGCTGGTGGTCAGCGCCGGGCCGAAGGCGGTGCAGGAACAGTTGCGCACGGCGCTGGCCCTCGGCGCCGATCGCGCTCTGCACATCGACACCGAAGTCGCGCTGGAATCGCTGGCGGTGGCACGCCTGCTCAGGGCAGTCGTCGAGCAGGAACAGCCGGACCTGGTGCTGCTCGGCAAGCAGGCCATCGACAGTGACAACAATCAGACCGGCCAGATGCTGGCCGCCCTCGGTGGCATGCCCCAGGGCACCTTCGCTTCCGCCCTGGAGGTGGAGCAGGGCCAGATCAAGGTCACCCGCGAGATCGACGGCGGCCTCGAGACCCTGGCGCTGGCGCTGCCGGCGGTGGTCACCACCGACCTGCGCCTCAACGAGCCTCGCTACGCCAAGCTGCCGGACATCATGAAGGCCAAGAAAAAGCCCCTGGCCGTCACCACGCCTGACGCCTTGAGCGTCGACGTCAGCCCTCGGCTGAGGCTCAAGGCGGTGGAGCCACCGCCCGAGCGGCAGGGAGGCATCAAGGTGGCCTCGGTGGCCGAACTCGTGGACAAGCTCAAGAACGACGCCAAGGTGATCGCATGAACATTCTGGTTGTGGGGGAACACCATCACGGACAGCTCGGCGAGGCCACCGCGCGGGTCGTCGCCGCCGCCCGGCAGATCGCGCAGACAGCGCCGGACCCAAGCGACGTCGATATCGATGTGCTGGTGGCAGGCGAGGGCGTTGCGGGCATCGCCGAGGCAGCGGCAAGGCTTGAGGGCGTGAGCCAAGTGCGGGTGGCGGATCAGGCGAGTCTTGCCCATCAACTGGCCGAGCCCATGGGAGATCTGGTGGCGAGCCTGGCCCGCGACTACACCCACGTGCTGGCGGCGGCATCGACCAGCGGCAAGAACCTGCTGCCACGGGTGGCGGCGCTTGCGGGTGTTGCCCAGCTCTCCGAGGTCATCGCGATCGAGTCCGCCGATACCTTCAAACGGCCGATCTACGCCGGCAACGCCATCGCCACGGTTCAGAGCCTGGACCCCATCAAGGTTATCACCGTGCGGGTCACCGCCTTCGATGCGGAGGTCCAGGCGTCAAGCGCAGCCCCCATCGAGGCCGTCGATATTGCCATCGTCAATGAGCACTCGCACTTTGTCGGCGAGACTCGGGCGGTGAGCGAACGCCCGGAGCTCTCGGCCGCCAGGGTGGTCATCTCCGGTGGTCGCGGCATGGGCAGCGGTGACAACTTTGCTCTGCTCGAAGGCATCGCCGATTCCCTTGGCGGCGCCATCGGGGCATCGCGAGCCGCGGTGGACGCAGGCTTTGTGGCCAACGACCTGCAGGTGGGACAGACCGGCAAGGTGGTCGCGCCGGAGCTGTACATCGCGGTGGGTATCAGCGGCGCCATTCAGCACCTGGCGGGGATGAAGGACTCGAAGGTCATCGTCGCCATCAACAAGGATGAGGAGGCGCCGATCTTTCAGGTCGCCGACTACGGTCTGGTCGCCGACCTTTTTCAGGCACTGCCCGAGCTCGAACGGGCGCTGGCCGATCGCTGATTGGTGCGCTACGGCACTGGCCATTCGTCCCTGAGTATCCCCCATCCCGCTGGTGTCGATGACGGCGCCGGCACCAACGAGCGTCGTCCCAGCGGGCGATGCTCATTGCAAGCCTCACTGGAGACACAACATGAACAATCCCAAGGTGGCAGCCCCTCCACGCAGCGCTGGCCTGACCTCAGTGGTCGGTAGTCTGATCGGTCTTTGCTTCTTCTTTTTTCCCTTCCCGACGGCGGACGGCGAGCTGAAGATTCCGCTGGTGATCATCATCGACTACCTGAAGACAGCGCTCGGCGGGGCCCTCGAGTACGTGACTCTCGGCCTTGTTGCCTTGCTGTGTGTGACCTGGCTGCTGTCACGCCTGGTGGCTTCCTCGGGGGCGTCGTCTCCATGGCGCCGAGCCGTCGCCGCCTACCATGAGAAGGACGGCACGATGACCGGGCTGACCTTCCTGTTGGCGGCGGTGTTCACCTTCATGCTGGTGTTCCAGATTGGCCCCGACTGGCTGCTGCACAAGGATGTCGGAGGGCTGGCGCTGTATCTGGGGGGCAGCGTCTTTCTGACCGTGGCCATCGCCGGCCTGTTTGTGCTGTTTCTGACCGAGTTCGGCTTCCTGGAATTTGTCGGCACCCTGATGGAGCCCTTGATGCGCCCGCTTTATCGCCTGCCGGGCAAGTCGGCGGTGGACGCGGTAGCCTCTTTTGTTGCCGCCCCGGCGGTGGGTATCTTCATCACCAACAAGCTCTATCTGGAAGGCCACTACACCCAGCGGGAGTCGGCCAGTATTGCCACCAACTTCAGCATCTGCAGCCTGGGCTTCTTCGCCCTGCTGGCGTCCATCGGCGGCATCATGGCCTACCTGCCGCACATGATCATCGTTTCCTTCATCATCAACTTTACCCTGGCAGCACTGATGGTCAGGATTCCGCCGCTGTCGCGCAAGCTCGATGTCTATCATCAGGGCAACACCCAGACGGCCCAGGATCTCGAGATCTCCAATGATGGACATATCCTGGCCCGGGCCTGTGGCGCCGCCGCCGAGCGCGCCTCCCAGACCCGTCTCGATGTGTTCTACAAGGGCTTCTGGGAGGCCATCACCTTTGCCCAGAAGATTGTCGCCTACGTGGTGGCCATCGCCACTCTGGCGCTGCTGCTGGCGACCTACACCCCGGTATTCGACTACCTGGGTGTGCTGGTCGAGCCCTTGATCTCCGCGCTTCAGCTGCCGGATGCCGCTGCCATCGCCCCCACCGTGCTGGTATCGATCGCCGAAATCGCGCTGCCGGCGATCATCATCTCCGGCGCCGACGTCGACCCCATGGCGGTGTTCTTCGTGTGCACCCTGTCGTCGGTGCAGATCATCTTCTTCACCGAGAGCGCCAACGCCATGCTGGAGTCGGACATCCCGCTGACGGTGCGTGACCTGGTCGTGGTGTTCCTGCTACGCACGCTGGTGGCCCTGCCCATGGTGGCGCTGGCGACCCACCTGCTTTTTTAGCCTAGCCTCTTTGCATCGCCCATTGGCGCTACCGTCCTCCGTCGGCAGCGCCTTTTTTCATGTGCCGGACTTGAGGCGTTGCCGGGGTGTCGGGAAGAACATGGAATGCCGATGGCAGCGGCTGCGGAATGGGTGCCGGCGATGGCTTGTTGAAAAAACCGAAAACTGATTGCGCCGCTTGCCGGCTTATCGTCGGTGTCGGGCTGCACTAGGATGAGGGAAAACATGTCGCCGAGCCGTTATTTGGTTGCCGGCGCCGCCAGGAGATTGCCATGAAGACGATTTTGATCACCGGGTCCACCGATGGGATTGGCCTTGCCACCGCCAGCGAACTGGCGCGCCAGGGCCATCGCGTCATCCTGCATGGACGCAACCCGGACAAGCTCGCGGCGGCCCGTGAGCAGTTGGCAGCGGTCTCGCAAGGCGAGGTGCCCGCCGGGCATGTCGCCGACCTGTCGCGCCTGGCCGAGGCGGCGGCACTGGCGGTGGAGATCGAGCAGAGCGATGAGCGCATCGATGTGCTGATCAACAACGCCGGTGTCTACCGCACCCCGAACACCCGCACCGAAGACGCCCTCGATGTGCGCTTTGCGGTCAATACCCTGGCACCCTATGTGCTGACGCGGCGCCTGGCGTCTTTGCTCGGTGACGAGGGGCGCGTGGTCAATCTGGCTTCTGCCGCCCAGGCGCCGGTGTCGCTGGCGGCGCTCGCCGGCACTGCCGACGCCGACGGTGACTTTGACGCCTACGCCCAGAGCAAGCTGGCGCTGATCATGTGGACCCGCGATCTGGCCGCCAGATCCAGTGCCGGTGATCCCATGGTGGTGGCGGTCAACCCCGGCTCCTTGCTGGCCAGCAAGATGGTCAAGGAAGGATTCGGCGTGGCCGGCAACGACCTGTCCATCGGTGTCGACATCCTGGTCCGGGCGGCGCTGTCCGAGGAGTTCGACAACGCCGGTGGCCAGTACTACGACAACGACGGCAAGGGCTTCTCGTCTCCCCATGCCCACGCCATGGACGACACTCGCTGTCGTCGCCTGGTCGAGGCCATGGAAGAGGTGCTCGAGCGCCTGGACTAGCCCGTTGCCACGAACAAGAGTGCCCTGGCCAATCGTGTTTAACCTTGGGCAAGCTCCAGGACGGTGTCGGTCAGGGCTCGAACGGCCACTGCGGCATCGTCCTTTTCGGCATGTTCGTCCGGGTGATGACTGATGCCGTCCCGACAGGCGACGAACAGCATCGCCGACGGGCACAGATTAGCCAGGTGGATGGCGTCATGAAAGGCGCCGGATACCAGCCGGGGTGCCTTGGTGCCGTACCTCTCAAGATTCTGCTCGAGCGATTCAAGGATGTTTGGATCGAAGCTGACCGGTGCGATCGAGGACAAGCGTTCGAGCCTGGCCTGACAGCCCCGCCAGCGAGTCGCTGCCAGGGCGGCAAAATCGTTGTCGATGGCCGCCAGTACCGAGGCGTCGGGGTGGCGCAGGTCGACCGTGAAGCTGACGTCGTCGGCGATGGTATTGATCGAGTCTGGTGCCACGCTGAACTTGCCGATGGTGAAACGTACCTGCGAGTCCTGTCGGTTGACGCAGTCCTCCAGCTCCCTGATCAGGGCATGTGCCCCCATTACTGCGTCTTGTCTCATGTCCATGGGGGTTGTGCCGGCGTGGTTGGCACGTCCCTGGAGGTGAACGCGATACCAGTTGACGCCTTGAATGCCACCGACCACACAGGCGGGGAGTTGGCCTGCATCCAGAACGGGGCCTTGCTCGATATGCAGCTCCAGGTAGGCGGAGGGTCGAAAGGGGGTTTCGCGCTTGATCGAACCCTTGGCGTCCATGGCCTCTAGACAAGGGGCCAAAGCTTGTTCGAAGGACACCCCGGCATCATCGTGTGACGCCATGATCGCTGCAATGTCTCTAGCCCCCGCGAACCACGCAGACCCCGGAGTGCCGGGGGCGAAACGGGCGCCTTCCTCGTTGGTCCAGCTCACCACCTCGACAGGACGCTCAAGCGTGATGTCCTGTTCGTGCAGGGTGCGCAGCACGGCGAGGCCGGCGATGACGCCCAGCGCCCCGTCGTAGAACCCGCCTTTGGGCTGACTGTCCATATGGCTGCCGATCAACAGCGGGGGAAGCTCCGGAGTGCGTCCCTCTCGGCGCAGATAGAGATTGCCGATGGGGTCGTGGAAGGCGCTCGCGCCGAGGGAGGCTGCCTCTTGCATCAGCCACAGGCGCGCCTCGATGTCGCTTTTGTCCAGCGCCAGGCGGCCGAGGCCGCCTTCGGGCAGGGCGCCGATGCGTGCCTGGGTCTGAACGTCCTGCCAGAAGCGATCGATATCGACCTCTCGCCCCAATGTACTGTGCTGTTGCATGGTGCTTGTCTCAATAGATGAGTGAGGGCAGCCAGGTGCTGAACCAGGGAACATAGCTGATGACGATCAACGCCAGCAGCATCATGGCGATGAAGGGCAGACACGCCTTGAACACTTCCTGCAGTGACATCTTCGAGATGGACATGGCGACGAACAGATTCAGCCCGACCGGGGGAGTGATCATGCCCACCGAGAAGTTGATCAGGGTGATCACGCCAAAATGCACCGGGTCGACGCCGACCTGTTCGGCGATGGGCTGAAGCAGCGGGGACAGCACGATGATGGCCGAGGCACTATCGAGGAAGAAGCCTGCGACAATCATCACCACATTGAACAGCGCCATGACCTGAATGGGGTCATCGGTCAGTGACAGCACCTGGCTGGCCAGCTGGGTCGGCGTACCGGTGATCGCCAGCAGCCATGAGAAGGCAGAGGCACCGGCAGTGATCAGCAGCAAGGTCGCAGAGGTCAAGCCAGAGCTTCTCAGGGTGGCGACCAGCTCCCGGGGACCAATGGTGCGATATACGACCATGCCGATGAAGAGACCGTAGACGCAGGCCACCGCGGCCGACTCCGTGGGAGTAAAGACGCCGCTGTAGATGCCACCCAGCAGAATAAAGGGGAGTCCCAGGCCCCAGGCAGCCGCCTTGAAGGCGCGAAGGATCTCACCCAGAGAGGGAATCGGCGCACGCGCGTAGCCCTTGAGGCTGGCGTAGACCATGCAGTAGCCGATCAGCAGAGAGGCGATCAGGATGGCCGGCAGCAACCCCGCCGCAAAGAGCTGGCCCACCGAGGTGCCGGTCACCGAACCATAGATGATCAAGGCGATGCTGGGAGGCACGATCGGGCCAAGGGTGCCGGCTGTTGCGATCAGGCCGATGGCGAAGAGCCGGTTGTAGCCTGCCGCGACCAGGGCGGGAAACATGATGGTGCCGATGGCCACCACGGTGGCTGGACTGGAACCCGAGATGGAGCCAAAGAACAGGCATGACAGCACCGTGGCCGCCGCGAGTCCTCCGGGAACCCAACCCACCAGTGCCTTGGCCAGGTTGATCAGGCGGTCGGACAGCCCGCCGATACGCATCAATTCGGCAGCAAGAATAAAGAAGGGGATTGCCATCAGCGAGAAGTTGTTCATGCCCGTGAACATGCGCATGGGAACAATCAGCGCACTGGTCGAGCCGAACAGCTCAATGGCGACAAAGACGGCGAGTGAGAGGGCTGCGAATATCGGCAGACCGAGCAACAACACCGCGAAGAAGATTGGCAGAAGCGCCGTAATCATGGGAGTCTCCTGGTTAGACGAGCTTGTCTGCCTCTGCGGCGAGTTGTTCTGAGTGGCTCATGGGGGGGCTCGACCACATCGTCTGCAAGAGTCCAAGGTAGCGGATGATCAGCAGCACTCCCGAGATACCGATCGGCAGGTAGAACCATGCCATCGGCAGTCTCAGGGCTGCCGTCAGCTGTCCGCGATCCATGGTCTTTCCGAATAGCTGGAACCCGTAGAAGACCATGAATCCAGCGAAGATGATGCCGAGTATCGCCGAGACCAGATGCAACAGGCGATTGACCCTGGGCGAGGCGATGGCATTGAGCACATCGACCGAGATATGAGCGCCGTGTCGAACTCCCATGCTGGCGCCGACGAAGCTCATGCAGATGATGGAATAGATGACAACTTCCTCGGCCCAGAACAGTGAGCTGTTGAAGCCATAACGATAAACCACCTGAACCGCAGTAATGACGGTCGCGATCGACATGAACGCGACCATCGAAACGCTCTCCAGGCGATCAATCGCTGCATTCAGCGTCTTGATCATCGGGAGCTCTCTCTCAGTATTCGATACCGACGACGTCATAGACCTTGTGCAGCAGTTCCGGCGTCACCACGTCTTCGTAGTCCTCGTGTACCGGCATGCTGGCTTCAACAAAGGCCTGGCGAGCCTCATCGCTGATCTCGTTGATGGCGATCTCGTCCTTGATCTCGGACATGATCACTTCCTCGTCCTCGAGGGTCATCTGGCGTGAGGCATCGCGACCGTTGTCAAAGGCTTCCAGCATGACCTGCTGGAGGTCTTCGGGCAGGGATTCCCAGGCATCCTTGTTCATGACGGCGGCGTAGGCGTGGTAGGCATGGCTGGTCAGCGACAGGTAGTCCTGCACCTCATGGAAGCGCATGGTGTAGATATTGGCCAGCGGGTTTTCCTGTCCTTCCACCACGCCTTGCTGCAAGCCGTTGTAGACCTCGGTGAACGCCATCGCCGTCGCGTTTGCGCCATAGTTTTCGTAGGTCGAGATGATGATCGGGGCCTGCATGGTGCGCATGCGAATGGCGTCGAGGTCTTCGGGGGACTCGATGGCACGAATGTTGTTGCTCATATGGCGAAAACCTGCGCCCCAGAAGTTGAAGGCATGCATGCCGTCATCTTCGAGAGTATCGAGGATTTCCCGTCCCACGTCGCCATCAAGCACCGCTTCCATGTCATCGTAGGTCGAGATCAGGAAAGGCAGGTCAAGAATCTGCAGGCGGGGTTCGAAGTTGCCCAGGGTGGCGGTGGGGGGGATGCCGATATCCACCAGACCCATCTGAATCTGTTCGATGATTTCGACATCGCCACCGACCTGTGCAGCGGGCAGGACGTTGATGCTGATACGGCCATCGGAGTTTTCCTCTACCTCTTTCTTGAAGGCGAGGGCGGCCTTGCCGTTGGGCGTGTCTTCAATCAACACATGGGCAAAGGAAAAGGTGTAGTCGGCGGCCAGGCTCTGGCCGGAGATGGAGGCTGCGGCGATGGCCAGGGGCAGGGCCAGCTTCAGGGACATTTTCATGGAGGATTCCTTTTTTATCGTGGTTGTTGTCGGGGTTGTTGTTGTGGTCGGTACAACGCGATGAAAATGGTGGAGCACCATCGGGGATGGCTGAGAACGGTCTGGTACTGCGATTCAATGGGTCAGTGCATCGAGTGCTGCGGCCGGTGGAGTGTCGCTGGCCAGCAATACCGACAGGGCGATTCGCGCCTTGCGTGCGCCAAGTCCACTGACCGGCAGTACGCCTGCCTGACACAGATCGACAAGGCTTCCCGAGAATTCGTAGCTCTGGTGGAGCGGGCCTGACAGGCAACTACTCGTGACCAGTACAGGAAATCCTTGCGAGGTGGCATCACGAACAGCCGGCATCCAGTCGGGAGGAACATGCCCTCTACCCAAGGCGTCGATGACGATGCCGGCGGCGCCATTGTCGATGGCGCATTCGAGCAGTGCGGGGCTGGCGTCAAGGTAGGCCGGTACGATGTCGACGCGGGGAAGTTGCGCCTGCGAAGGCAACTCGAACACCTGGTGATCGACGGGGCGCTGCAACAGGAGGAGGTTCTCTCCATCCACCTGGCCAACGGGGCCTGCGGCCGGAGCGGCGAAGCCGTCCAGTTGATAGGTCGAGACCTTGCGTACCTGCCGGGCCGCGAACAACGACTGGTTGAACACGACCAGTGTGCCCAGTCCGCGTGCCTGCTCTGCGGCGGCCACTCGGATGGCGTCGCCCAGATTGGTGAAAGCGTCCGTCCCTGCCTGGTGTGGCGGGCGCTGGGAGCCGGTGATCACGACTGACTTGTGTGAGGGCAGGGTCAGATCGAGGAAGAATGCGGTGTCTTCCAGGGTATCGGTACCGTGGGTGATCACGATACCTTGCACGCCTGGGTCGGCCATGGCGTCCAGACACTGCTCGCGCAGTGCTACCAGGTCGGCGCGGGAAATGGCGTTGCTCGGCTTTTGCAGGACCGAGATGACGTCGACGCGAGCGCGGAGCGTTTCGGGTAGGGCGACGTTTTTTATCAAGGCGTCGCCGGGGAGCGCACCCGATAGGCTACGTCCGGAGCTATCCAGGGCACTGGCAATGGTGCCTCCGGTGGTCATCACCAGAATACGGGGTGGGGAGGACATGGTTGCGTCTCGTTGTTGTTGTCATAAGACATCTGATGTCTGTCGTCATGCTAGACTGATCGCGGCTGTCCAGGCAAGTCCTGGCGCTCAAAAAGTAATGATAAAGCCGATAAAAATAGGTTTTCGTCGCGGCCGTCGTATGTCGATGCGCAGGTTGGTGGGATATTTTCTGTCGCTGAGCGCTTTTGACGTGTTACCCGGCCGCGCCACGCCAAGTTCGAAACGCATCAACAAGGATAATGCCAATGGACCTCTTCGGGAGTTCAATCGACCGCCAGTCGGTCGCAGTGCAACTGCTCGAGCGCATCAAGACGGCGCTGATCACCGGTGAGCTGAAGCCGGGAGACTATCTGCCCTCGGAGACGGAATTGACCCATAGCCTGGGGATCGGCAAGTCCAGTGTGCGCGAAGCGATCAAGATGCTGCAGGCGATCGGCATCGTCGAGGTCAAGCGTGGGCAGGGGACGCTGATCCGCAAGGAGCCCGGGGAACCGCTGGTCGATCCGATGGCATTTGGCATGATCCTGGCCAGAGGCATGACCCGTGACGTGCTGGAGTTTCGCAAGATGTTCGAGCCCGCCTACACGCTGCAGGCAATGGACAATGCCACGCCCGAGGATCATCAGGCGATTGGCGCTGCCATTGACGCGCTCGAGGCGGCCATTGCCAATGACGAGCAGACCGCTTGCCACGATACGGCCTTTCATCGCGCGATCCTGGCCGCCACTCACAACCCCATGACGATTCGCGTCGGCGAGACCCTGATTCAACTGGTCGAGGCTGGTCTCGAGACGTCGATGCAGACCCTGCCGGAGGTGGCGCTCAAGGACCACAAGGCGATCTACGCGGCTTTCCAAGCGGGCGACGAGACGGCCGTCAGTGCCGCGATTGAGGTCAGTAGCCAAAGCTGGGAGACGACCCTGACCTATCTGGAAGGTACAGAAGGACGCTGATCCACGTTTGGCGTCTTCAGCTTGCCGTTTGGCTGAACCTGCGCGGCCACCAGCGGCGGCCGCCCTTGGCACGCGGCCATGGGGAGAAGGCCGGACAGGAACAGCGTGTTGCACGAACCAGGCTTGGATGCCTCGACCGGTGGACGAGTCTGGGGCGCGTCTGCCAAGCCCCGCGACAAGCTAAAGCCCCCGCTTACCGTGAAGGCGAGCGGGGTCTTTGGGTTGCCTGCTATGCGAGGCTCGTCAGGTGGTCTGATATTCGCCGCTGGTGGTAGTCGCTTTCTCGGCGGACGGCGTCGTGCGCCAGATGGCGATATTGGCGTAGCCGTAGAACAGCGAGATGGCGATGACCAGCATGTGATACCAGAGGAAGGGCAGGTAGGCCATGGTGGACACGCCGAGGGTGGTGGCCATGAACACGCCGCCGTCGGTCCAGGGCACCATCGGGGTGGTCACGGTGCCACCGGCTTCGGCGTTGCGCGACAGCACCCGACGATCGATGCCCTGGTCGTCGTAGTTCTTCTCGGTGATGGTGCTGGCGGTGATCAGCGAGACGTAGGCGGCGCCGCCGAAGAAGTTGCCGAAGAAGCCACCCAGCATGGTCGACAGCGTCAGCCTGCCCGGGTTGTTGGCCCAGCGCAGGAATCCATTGCTGATTGACTTGAGGATGCCGACCCGGTCCATCAGCCCACCGAGGCCCAGGGCGAAAAGGATCAGCGCCACCACGCCGAGCATGGACTGGATGCCGCCACGATTGAGCAGGGTATTGAGGAATTCCACGTCGGAGGCCATGGCGTTGCCGTCATAGGCGATGCGAATGGCATCGACCGGCGACACGTCCTGGGCCCACCAGGCGCAGATGCTGCCCAGCACGGCGCCGAAGGTGATCACCGGGATGGCGGGGAATCGGCGCGTCAGCAGGCCGATCACGATCACCGCCGGCAGCAACAGCCAGGGGCTGATGGTGAAGTGAGTCTCCAGCGCCTGCATGGCGACGGTGGCTCGCGAGGTGTCGACGTCGCTGTCGATATAGAAGAAGCCGACCACCAGGAACAGCACGCCGGCGATCAGGATCGCCGGTGCACTGACCAGCATCATCGAGCGGATATGGTCGATCAGGTTGACCTTGCACAGCGAGGCGGTCATTACGGTGGTGTCGGACAGCGGCGACATCTTGTCGCCGACGTAGGCACCGGAGATCACGGCGCCGGCGACCAGCGGCAGCGGAATGCCGAAGCTGTGGCCGATGCCCATCATGGCGACGCCGGCGGTGCCTGCGGTACCGAAGGAGGTACCGGTGGCCAGCGAGGTGAGAGCACAGATGATGAAGGCGGCAAACAGGAAGATCTGCGGGTCCATCACCGTCAGACCGTAGTAGATGATGCTCGGCACGATACCACCGGCGATCCAGGTGCCGATCAGGGCACCGACGGTGGTCAGCACCAGCACGGCTTCCATGCCGTTGTGGATGCCGTTGATCAGTCCTTCCTGCATGCTGGCGTAGCGAATCTTGAGCCTGACGCCCAGCGCCATGACCAGAAACCAGGAGGCGAACAGGGCAAGCTGGATGGGCAGGCCAAGGACATTGATGCTCAAGAACATGATGGCGATGAAGCCGATCATGACGGCCAGAACCTCGGCCATGCCGGGTAGGCGGATGGGGGTGGAAGACGACGTCATGGGATCTCCTTTGGTGTTGTTGTGGGTTCTGCGGTGCAGGGGCCGAGCGGTCATGCTCAGAAGCGCTCGAGCCGATAGGGCGATAGTGGCGGGAGAGACAGGGGGCCGGCTGCCGGGGCCGTTTTCCCCGTCGCCAGGCGCCCGACAAGCTTTGCCGTCACGGCAGCCTGGGTCAGTCCCAGATGGTGGTGGCCGAAGGCCAGCAGCACGCGGCCATCCCGGGCGCTGTCGATGATCGGCAGCGAATCGGGAAGGGAGGGACGAAAGCCCATCCAGGGCTTGGCATCGGTGGCGTCCAGGTCGTGCTCGAACAGACCCTGACTCAGGCGTTGGAGCTGCCAGGCGCGGGCCATGTTGGGGGGGCGCTTGAGGCCGGCGAATTCGACAGTGCCGGCCAGGCGCAGGCCGTCACTCATCGGCGTCATGATGAAACGGCGCTCCAGCGAGGTGACCGCCACCGGCAGCCGGTGTCGCTCTGCCGGAAGCATCAGGTGATAGCCACGCTCGGTATCCAGTGGCACCCGGCGACCGGTGAGTTCGGCGGCCAAGGGCGCCGAGTGGGCGCCGCAGGCCAGCAGTACCCTTTCACAGTCCAGCGCTCCCGTATCGGTCTGGAGGCTGACGCCCTGGCCCTGGCCATGGACACGGGCAGTGCGTACCTCTGCCGTGGCGAAGGTAACGCCTTCCTGGCGGGCGGCGTCGACCAGGGCAGCGGTGATGGCGGCGGGGTCGACCACATGAGCGGTGGCGGGGAAGAAAAGGCCACCACGGAGCTTGGCCGAGAGGGACGGCGCGAGCTCGCGTATGGCGTCTCCCGACCAGGACTCGAGGGCTACCCCCTGGGCCGACATGGCGGCGGCCAGCTGGTCGATCCGGGGCTTTGATTGGTCCTGCTCATAGACCAGCAGCGAGCCGTCTTCCTTCATCAGATGGCGGCCGTCGATCGAATCGAGCAGCTGTCGCCAGGCGTCCAGGCTGGCCTCGTTGAGGGCGCGAATTCCGGACACGCTGCTGGCGTAGGGGGCTGAGCGCAGGTTCAGCAACAGACGGGTGAACCAGGGCAGGGCGCGGGGCAGGTAGCGCCAGTCCAGTCGCAGTGGCCCCATGGGGTCACGCAGCATGGCGGGAAGCTGCGTCAGGATCGAGGCGTCGGCGATGGGAAAGACCTGTTCGGTGGCCATGTGTCCGGCGTTGCCGTATGACGCCCCCATGCCGGGGGCCTGACGATCCAGTACCTGCACCGAGAAGCCCCGGCGGCGTAGCTCCAGTGCGCAGGCGAGGCCAATGACGCCAGCACCGATCACGGTAATGCGCGTGTCGCCGGGTTGGCGGTCTTGTCGCGAGCCAGGTGACCCCATGATTTGCCTCTGTTCGTTGTCTTTGTCGATTGTATAAAATATAAGATAGCTGCTCTTTTGGATCAATAGCGGCGATATTCAACGTTGGCGTTATCCGGTGGGACGGTCTGCAGGGGCGACGCTTTGAGGGTGTGCATGGACGACCGCAGGGTTCGGGGCGCATGAAAAGCCGCGCTGGGGGCGGAGCGCCTAGAAA
This sequence comes from Halomonas halophila, assembly GCA_002433675.1. Taxonomy (GTDB): domain Bacteria; phylum Pseudomonadota; class Gammaproteobacteria; order Pseudomonadales; family Halomonadaceae; genus Halomonas; species Halomonas salina_B. Next base: position 7,340 of record DJIP01000070.1, on the reverse strand, counting down.
GCCGCGCTGGGGTCGGAGCGCAAAGGAATGCGCTGGGGGCGGAGCGCCTGGAAAGCCGCGCTGGGGTTGGAGCTCAATGGAATGCGCCGGGTTCGGGGCGCCTGGAAAGCCGCGCTGGGGGCGGAGCGCCTGGAAAGCCACGCTGTGGTCGGGGGCAGGAAAGGTGCTCAGCAGACGGAGCGCCAGGAAAACACGACCCGGGTGGGATCTAGGTGGGGCGACAACAGCGCTGACAGGCCAGGGGAGGCGGCAGCCAAGACGGGCAGGCCCTCCCGAGGACGATAAGGGGGCCATGGCGTTGACACCAGGGCGCGAGACGAGTCGACGCCCACAGGGCGTCGACCAGGAGAGGGATGGCGCGCCTTAGTCGACGTCGCCGCGCTGGGCGCGTTCTTCCAGCAGGGTCACGATGCCTTCGCAGGCTTCCTGGATATGGCGCTTGAGCAGTTCGCAGGCCTCGTCGGCCTTGCCCTGGCGGGCGAGGTCGAGCAGTCCATGGTGTTCGCGCTCGGCCTTTTCGATCTCCTGGGTGTAGAGCAGTTGCATGCGGATGTAGCGATCCGACTTGGTGTTGAGCTGACTGATCAACGCCAGGGTTTCGGGCAGCCTGGCCGGCGCATAGAGGGCCTGGTGGAAGGCGAAATTGTACTCGCTCCAGTTATCGATCTCGCCGCCGCTGTTCAGGGCATCGTCGTACTTCTCGAGGATGCGCTCTGCCTCGAGCAGGTCTTCTTCGGTCAACTCGCCGATGGCATGGCGCAGGACGTAGGTCTCGAGCAGCACCCGCAGGTCGAACAGCTCGCGAATCTTGGCGACCGACAGTTCGGTGGTAAAGGCACCGCGGTGGGCATGAAACTCGACCAGCCCTTCGGACTCCAGGGTCAAGAGGGCCTCACGCACGGGAATACGGCTGACGTCATAGTCCTTTGCCAGGGCATCCTGGCGCAGCTGGGTCCCCCCCTGGAACTCTCCGCCCAGGATACGCCTGCGCAGGTCATCCGCGACGAACTGTGCGCGTGTCTTGAAAGTCGCCATAGCCTCTCTCTGCCCATCGGATGTTATTGCACACTGTATACAAACCGCGATGAATGTCCATGGGCAGGCGGCGGCCCCGGAGGCCGCCGCCTGGCAAGGGACCTGATTCAGGCCTCGCGCT
>DJIP01000070.1:0-5797 GCA_002433675.1 Halomonas halophila | reverse complement strand
TCGGGCAGATCCTGATAGCACACCGGGCGCAGGAAGCGCTTTATCGCGGCGCTGCCCACCGAGGTGGAGCGGGCGTCGGAGGTGGCGGGGAAGGGACCACCATGCACCATGGCGTGGCACACCTCGACCCCGGTGGGCCAGCCGTTGACCAGGATGCGTCCGGCCCGGCGTTCGAGGATCGACAGCAGACCGCGGGCCGCCTCGGTATCGCCATCGTCCATCTGCAGGGTGGCGGTCAACTGGCCTTCAAGGCCTTCGGCCAGCGCCTTGACCTCATGCAGGTCGGCACACTCAAGCACCAGGGAAGTCGAACCGAACACCTCGGCCTGCAGCGCTTCGTCGCCGAGAAAGTCACTGGCCGTGGCCACGAACAGGCCCGCCTGACACTGATTGAGACCTTCGCCTTGCTGCCCTCGTGCCACTTCTCGGACCTTGTCGCTGCCGCCCAGGCTCTGGACGCCCTGGGTGTAGGCGTCATGGATGCCCGGGGTCAGCATGGTCTGGGCGCCCGCGGCCTTGACGGCGTCGGCGGCCGCCTCGATGAAGGCGTCCAGGGCCTCGCCCCTGACCGCGATCACCAGCCCCGGGTTGGTGCAGAACTGTCCGGCGCCCATGGTCAGCGAGCCGACAAAGGCCTCGCCCAGATCCTTGCCGCGGGCCTTGAGCGCCTCGGGCAGCAGGAACACCGGGTTGATGGAGCTCATCTCCGCGTAGAAGGGGATGGGTTCCGGTCGGCTCTGGGCGCTTTGCCACAGGGCCATGCCGCCACTGCGAGAGCCAGTGAAGCCGGCTGCCTTGATGCGGCGGTCCTTGACCAGCGCCTGGCCCACCTCGCGTCCGGAGCCGAAGATCAGCGAAAACACGCCGTCGGGCAGCGCGCAGCGGGCCACCGCCTGTTGTACTGCGCGGCCGACGAGCTCGGACGTGCCGGGGTGGGCCGAGTGGGCCTTGACCACCACCGGGCAGCCAGCGGCCAGGGCCGAAGCGGTGTCGCCGCCGGCCACCGAGAAGGCTAGCGGAAAGTTGCTGGCACCGAATACCGCGACAGGCCCGAGGGCGATCTGACGCTGACGCAGGTCGGCACGGGGCATGGGCTGGCGCTGTGGCAGCGCCGGGTCGATACGAACGTCGAGCCATTCGCCCGCACGTACGCTGTCGGCAAACAGTCTGAGTTGTCCGCAGGTGCGACCACGCTCACCGGCAAGGCGGGCCTGAGGCAGGCCGGTTTCCTGCATGGCGCGTTCGATCAGTGTATCGCCGAGTGCTTCGATCTCTGATGCGATGGTCTCGAGAAAACGGGCTCGGGCCTCGAGCGTGGTGTCGCGGAAGTCATCGAAGGCCGCTTCTGCCAGCGCACAGGCGCGCTCCACCTCGGCCTGGCTGCCGCCCGGATAGGCCGGCTCCAGACGCTCGCCGGTGGCGGGGTCGATGGCGTGGATCGGCGCCCGGCTGCCGAGCACGGCCTCCTGTCCGATCAGCATCTTGCCTTCCAGTGTCATGTGGCTCTCCTGTCGAGGGGAAGTATGGGGAGTGTGGGAAGCGTCATGGGCGACAGGAGGATCGTGATAGCACCGCTGTCGCCCATGTCGAAGAAAACAGGAGGCCCGGCGTCGAGCGAGCCTCCCTGGTGGTTTCGGGACAGCTTGGGTTTCAGGCCAGGTCGAGCGAGGCCGACCAGCCGGCGTACCAGGTGCGGAACAGATCGTACTGGGTCTCGACGTAGCGGCGCTGGGCATCACTGAGGGCGTCGCTCTCGTTGAAGTGCAGGCGATATTCCTCGTCACCGTTGAGCACCATCAGGTGCTTGTAGTAGAGCACCAGGTCGGCGCCCTCATCGAAGGAGGACAGCACGCCAAGGGCCTGCTCAAGTTCCTGGGCTCGGCGACGGGCCTCGACATCACCCTTGGCAGCCTTCTTGCTGAGGGCCACCAGCGTCAGCACTTCGTGGGGCAGGGCGTTGCCGATGCCGGTGATGGCGCCGGTGGCACCGCAGTTGACGAAGCCGTGGAAGACGGTGGTGTCGACGCCGACCATCAGGGTGACCTGATCATCCTGGGAGGTGATGTGCTCGGCGGCGTAGCGCAGGTCTTCGGCGCCGCCGAATTCCTTGAAGCCGATCAGGTTAGGGTGCTGGCGACGCAATTCGAAGAACAGGTCGGCGCGGGTGGCAAAGCCATAGTAGGGGCTGTTGTAGATGACCGCGGGAAGCTCCGGGGCGGCCTCCAGGATGGCGGCAAAGTGTGCCTTCTGTGCGGTCACCGAGGTGCCGCGAGACAGCACCCGGGGAATCACCATAAGGCCATGGGCGCCAACCTTGGCGGCGTGGGCGGCGTGGGACACCGCCTCGCGGGAGTTGACTGCACCGGTGCCGACGATGGTGGGGATGCCGGCTTGTACCAGGCGAGCGACGCCTTCCTGGCGCTGGGCCTCGGTCAAAAGCGGCCAGTCGCCCATGGAACCGCAGTAGACCACGCCGCTCATGCCTGCCTCAATCAATTCGCGGCCCTTGGCGACCAGGGCGTCGAAGTCGGGTTGGCGATCCTTGGTGCAAGGGGTCATCAGAGCGGGGATGCAGCCGGTGAAGATATTGTCGTTCATGTCGGGTCCTTGAGTGGGACGATGTCACGGGTCAGGGAGGCGCCGTCCTTTTCAGGTCGTCGCCAGTGGGTAAAAACGTCGATGGCTGTGGTCGGACGTTCGGCTGTCAGCCGCCGATGCCCCAGGCGAACGGATCTCGCTCGTCGATCAGCAGGGTGCTGTCGGCGCTCATGAAGGCGCGTCCGGTGATGCTGGGACGGATCTGCTCGCCCTGCCATTCATAGCTCGCCTCGAACAGGCCGCCGCAGACGCTGGCCTGGCGCCAGCGTTCGCCGGGGGCAAGCTTGCCGTCGGCGGCCAGGCACGCCAGCTTGGCGCTGGTGCCGGTACCGCAGGGAGATCGGTCGTAGGCCTTGCCGGGGCACAGCACGAAGTTGCGGCTGTCGGCCTCCTGGTCATCGGCGAACAGTTCGATGTGGTCGATGTCGCCACCGTCATCGCCGGTGATGCCCTGGCTTTCAAGCGCCTGGCGAATGGCCCAGGTGTAGCCGGTCAAGGCCTCCACATTGTCCAGGGCGATGCGCTGTCCATGGTCGCTGACCAGAAAGAACCAGTTGCCGCCCCAGGCAATGTCGCCATGGACCACGCCGTGGCCGGGCACTTCCACCGCGACCTGTCGGCGGTAGCGGTAGGAGGGGACGTTGCGCACGGTGACGGCGCCGTCGGTATGCAAGGTCGCTTCGACCTGGCCCACCGGCGTATCGATGCGGTGATCGCCGGGGCTGAGTTGGCCCAGGTGATGCAGCGAGGCGACCAGGCCGATGGTGCCGTGGCCGCACATGCCCAGGTAGCCGGCGTTGTTGAAGAAGATCACCCCGCAGGTCGCGTCCGGAGACACCGGCCCACAGTAGAGTGCGCCGACCAGCACGTCGTGGCCGCGGGGCTCCAGCATCACCGCACGGCGCCAGTGGTCGTGGCGGTCGCGCAGACAGTCGCGTTTCTCGGCCATGGTGGCGCCGGCGAGTGCCGGAAAGCCGTCCATCACCAGGCGCGTGGGCTCGCCGGCGCTGTGGGAATCGATGACGTGTACGCGTTGCATGGAGTACCCCGGTTTGTTGTCGGTTGTGGTGATCGACGATCATCTGAGCATCGTCGATCAGGTTTTATATTTTATACAATCTTCAAGAGGCGTTGTGAAGTCATCAAAGAGGATTCTTCGCGGGCGACGGGAAAGCCGGTGTCATGAGCGGAGAGGAAGGCCAGTGGTCGGGCGCTTTGCCGACCCGGGGGGGAATCAGCCAGGGGGCTCGTTATCGGCCGAGGCACACGTCACAGGGCGCGGGACTGGCGCGAGCAAGAAGAGCGGCGGGCACCGGAAAGACCAGGAGGCCGGCGCAAAAGGACAGCGGCGGGGTACGAAGGGCGAGCAGCAGGCACAAAAAAGGCGAGGGGCAGGGCCCTCGCCAAGTCGTCAAAAGGAGGGGGCTGGTGTCATTGAGCGGTGATCACGCTCATCACCAGGTTGCCGTCGACCTTGACCGGGCCGTCTTCGCTGGCGCCCAGGGTGTATTCGAAGATGCCGGTCTGCATGCCGCCGTCCTCACCGTGGAGCATCAGCATCAGATGTTCGCCGCTGCTGACCTCTTCGGTCAGGATGGCCGCGATGTCGGTGTTCTCACCGGCCTTGAGCGGGGCGTGACCGACGACGCGCCCTGGCTTGTGGCTTTCGTCGGTACGGTGGACGACCAGCCAACCGTTGTTCTCGGCGACGATGCGATCGGCGGTGACGGTGCCGCTCTCCACCGACTGATCTTCGGCCCAGACACCGAGATGGCCGGCCTCGTCCATCTCTCCATGGTGGGCGGCCTGGGCGCCGGTGGCCAGGGTGGCTGCGCCGACGAGGAGCGCTGAGGTGATGAGGGTACGTGCTGCCAATGGCTTGAACATGGTGATGGTCTCCTGGTGCTGCTGATTGGCTTGCCGAAGGTGCTCCACGACAGGATGGCTGCCGAGTTGATAACAGCTACGTGCCGATGCCACCGAGGGTTTCAGATCATCGAAAAAAATTTTTGTGCCCTGACGCCATGTCGAGAGCCGACGTCCAGATAAAAAAGGCCACTCGAACGAGTGGCCAAGCAGGGAAGTCGTGGTGCGGGGCGTACGCCTCGAGGGTGTCGAAACGCACGCCCGCCACGATGACCCCGCCATCGGCCGTTGCCGGTGGCGGGGTCATCGACTAGCTACGCAGGGGAGTCGAAAAGGTTTCAGTGAGGGCTGAAATTCTCAGAGACGCTGGCCGCCGCTGGGCTCGGTGGGGTACAGGTAGCCGTGGATAGCGGGGCCGGTAGGCTGGCCGGTGGGCGAGCCACCCGGAGGTTCTACGCTGATGCCAAAGGTGGCATGCTTCAGCAATTCAGGTTCGTAGTCGCGCAGGGCGGCCTGGTCGAGGCTCAGGTCATCGTCGAGTACACCGACGGACCGGGGAGCGGAGCCCAGATCATCATGCTTGATCCAAAGCTGATAGGAGCGGTCGGGCAGAGGTTCGGCGCTGACCGGGCGGACATGCAGGCGGCGCTGCTCCAGGTTGACGCTGAGCATGAAGGCGGGCTGGCGATCGTCCTGCTGGAACACCGCCACAAAGTTGGACTCGCTGGTGGTCGGCGACGGCTGTGCCAGCAGCACCGCCGCCAGGATGACCGCCGCGGCGCTGGACAGGCCGGTGGCGGCCTTCCAGAAGGCCAGACGGCGGTGCAGCGGCGTGACGCTGGCGGTGCTCGAGGGGGCGTCGGATACCGTATCGCCACGCGCGGCGTCCTCGATGGCCTTGATGCGTTGCTGGATAAGCACCAACAGGTCCGGGCCCGGGGTGAGGTCCTGGATCTCGTCGGCCAGAGGTGCCAGTCGGCTCTCCCATTCACCGATTCGCTGCTCGAGTTCGCTGTCGTGTTGACGCTGGCGGCGCACCCTGTCGCGTTCGTCACGATCCAGGGTGCCCAACACGAACTCGGCGGCCAGCATGTCCTTGTCGTCGCGCTCGCTCATGATCCCAGGCACCCCTTGAGTTGTTTCAGTGCACGATGCAGCCAGGTCTTGACGGTATTGACCGGCTGGTCGAAGTGACTTGCCAGTTCGGCTCGCGACCAGCCCTCCAGATAGGCCAGGCGCACCATTTGCTGCCGGCTCTCTTCCAGCTCATCAAGGCACAACGTCAGCTGTGTCGACGTCTCGTCCTGGTGACGCTGATCGTAGGCGGAGGGCG
>DJIP01000391.1 GCA_002433675.1 Halomonas halophila | reverse complement strand
CATGAAAGCGCACGCACAGAGGATCCCCCTCAAGGGCTGGGATGGCGTACTCGCCATCCTGCGCCTGGCCTCGATGGCGGTGCTGGTGTTCATGACGGTGTCGATCTGCTACGACACCGTCATGCGCTACGCCTTCTCCGCCCCCACCCACTGGAGCCTGGAGATCAACTCCTTCCTGCTGGTGTATCTGGCGGTGATGGGCGCCGCCGAAGCCCAACGCTTCGACGCCCATATCCGCATCACTTTCTTCAAGGACAAGCTTCCCGCCAAGGCGCGTCGGGTGCTGGAAGTGTTCACTGGCCTCGCTGGGATGACGTTCTGCGCGATCCTCGCCTGGCGCGGCTACCTGATGGCGGCCCAGGCCTTCGAGTACGGCGAGCGGGTGTCCAGCGCACTCGGCACCCCCATGGGCATCCCTTACGCACTGCTGCCGATCGGCTTCACCGCACTTGGCCTTCAATTTCTGATCGACACCCTGGCGAGCCTTTCCCGCGGCGCACCACTGCCGCCGCCGGGCGAGCCCGATCACATCGATGCCACCCACCCTTGAACCCGACGGAGACTCTCGCATGACCACCACGTCACCCGCCCCGATCGAACTGGTCGAGGTCGCCCCACGCGACGGCTTCCAGTCGATCGCCGATCCGCTGCCGACAGCCCGCAAGATCGAGGTTATCCAGGCGCTGCTCGACGCCGGCATCCGACGCATGGAGATCGGCTCCTTCGTCAGCCCCAGGGCGATTCCCCAGATGGCGGACACCGGCGAGCTGATTCGCGCCTTCGCCCATCGTCGCGACGTGCGCTTCTCCGCGCTTGTTCCCAACCTCAAGGGAGCCGAGCTTGCGCTTGAGCACGATGTCAGCGAGCTGGTCTACGTGGTCTCGGTGTCCGAGGCGCACAACCGCAACAATGTGCGCCAGTCGGTGGATGAATCGTTGGCGGCCTTCGCCCGGGTGGTCGAGGCGGTGCGCGCCAAGGGAGGCACGGCCCTGCGCCTGGACCTCGGCACCAGCTTCGACTGCCCCTTCGACGGCAAGGTCGACTGGCGTCGGGTCGATCAGGTGCTCACCCAGGCGCTTGCCATCACCGGCGAGTTGCCGGTGGAGGTCGCCCTGTGCGACACCACCGGTCGCGCCACGCCCTTCCAGGTGGCGGGCCACTTCACCGAGCTGACCGAGCGCCACCGATCCCCCGCCCTGTCCTGGGCCTTCCACGGCCACGACACCTTCGGCATGGGCGTGGCCAACGCCCTGTTCGCGGCCCGCCACGGTGCCACCGCACTCGACGCTGCCTGCGCCGGCCTCGGTGGTTGTCCCTTCGCTCCGGGGGCCACCGGCAACACCGCCAGTGAAGACCTGGTCTACGCCCTGCAGGGGGGCGGGATGGCAGGTGACATCGATCTTGGCGCGCTGTTGCACGCGGCCGATCTGATCGCGGCCCTGCCCGGCGGCAAGACCGAGAGCCACCTGCGACGGGTACCGCGTGAAGGCCTGGCCGGGGCAGACGCGGGGGCATGAACCAGCAGACGGCGCCCTCTTCAGCTCCCTCTTCACCACCCTCACCGCCTCCCCGGGTCGGTATCGCCCTGCTGGCAACGACCCTGGTGCTGGCCTTCTCGTCGCTGGTGGCGCTGTTTCCCTCGGCGATCGCGCCGACCCTGGCAGACTCGCTGGGGGTTTCCACCGCCACCGTGGGTATCCAGGTCAGCCTGATCTTCGGTGGCGCCATGCTGACCTCACTGGTCGGCGGGCCGCTGACCCGACGCTATGGTCCCTGTCGCGTCAGCCAGCTGGCGCTGGGGCTGCTCGGCGGCGGCGCGGCGCTGTTGACCCTGCCGTCACTGGCCACCTTCGCCCTGGCCTCGCTGATCGCCGGGCTCGGCTACGGACTGACCAACCCCTCAGCGTCGCTTCTGCTGTTTCGGGTCACTCCGCGTCACCGCCAGGGCCTGGTGTTCTCGCTCAAGCAGACCGGGGTGCCTTTCGGCGGGGTGCTGGCAGGTCTGCTCGCCCCTGCCCTGGCGCTGGCCATCGGCTGGCAGGCGGCCCTGGGGTGCCTGTTCCTTGTCGCCGTCATCGGTATCCTGCTGTTGCAACTGCAACGCCATCACTGGGACCGCGAGCGCGACCCTCGCACGCCCTGGCTGACCACACCCCTGGCCGGTCTGCGGGTGGTCTGGCAGCGCCCGGCACTGCGCTACCTGGCCCTTCTGAGTCTTTGCTTTTCCGCCATCCAGCTATCGGTCTCGGCCTTCACGGTGGCACTGCTGGTGGAGGATCTCGGCGTCGGCCTGGTCGTCGCTGGCGCCACCATGTCCGCGGTGCAGGTCTTCGGCATCATCGGTCGAGTGCTGTGGGGCCTTGTCGGCGATACCCTCGACGATCGCCTGACCACCCTGATGGGGCTGGCCTGCCTGAGCGCCGGTAGCGGCCTGGCCATCGCCGCCATGGACGCCGACTGGCCGCGCTGGGCGATGGTCACGGTGCTGTGCGTCATGAGTCTGTCGGCGCTTGGCTGGAATGGCGTGTTCATGGCCGAGATCACCCGTCTGGCCCCCGCCGAACGGGTGGCCGACGCCGCCGGCGGTTGCCTGGTACTGACCTACAGCGGGGTGCTCCTCGGGCTACCCCTGCTGGGTGCGCTGCACGGTCTTTTCGGCAGCTACACCGCCCTGTTCGGGCTGTTGGCGGGGCTTGCCCTGGTGGGCCTTGGCTTTCTGCTGAAGGCACGCCGGGCCATCGCTGACGACCGATAACCGTCGACGCGGTGTGACCAGCGTTCCGCTGCCAAGGGTCGCCGAAGCGGCTGGTTCAAGCGGCTGGCTCAAGCGGCTGCCGGGGCCTAGATAAAACGCCAGCGCTTGAGCACCACCAATTCCACCGCCACCAGCACCACCATGAAGGTGCAGAACAGGGCGAAGGCCAGGGGATTGTCGACTCCGGGCATGCCGCCGATATTCACGCCCAGAAGGCCGGTGAGAAAGCTGATCGGCAGGAAGATGCCGGAGATGATCGACAGCAGGTAGGTGTTGCGGTTGACCTTTTCGGTGTGCTGGTGGGTCTGGTACTGCTGAACCATGCCGACATGCTCAAGATAGAAGTCCACCGACTCGTTGATTCGCTGGATGGTGTCGCGAGCATTGGCCAGATCGAATCGATCATCGGCAAGCAGCGGTGGCAGGCTGTCGATCATCGCTTCGATGGCGTAACGCTGGGGCTTGAGGAAACGGCGCAACTTGATCAGCCGCTTGTTCAGCGACATCAGGACGGCGTTGTCGGCCTCAGGCTCTTCTTCCTGGGCGGCGATGGTGGCGTCGAAGGGCTCGACGAAATCCTCGATGCGCTCGTGGAGCTTTTCGATGATATCCACTACCACTGCTCCCAGATCATCAGGCCCCTTGCCCTGCTCGAGCTCACGGCGTATGTCGGCGATGGCCCGGGATGGCAGCTTGCGGGTGGAAATCAGCACCCCATCGTAATAGAGGATGCGGATGCTGAGCATGTCGTCGGGCTGCTCGCCCTGATTGAGGTTGACCCCACGCAGAATCAACAGGAAGTTGCCGTCGCCCAGGGACTCGAAGCGCGGTCGGGTGTCCTCGGCCAGCACCCCGTCGATGGCGGATTCGGGGATTCCTGCCAGCTCGAGGCGCTCGCAGGTAGCTTCGGCATCCCGCTGAAAGTGGTACCAGGCGCCGGCCTGAAGCGGGCCAGGCGCTGGCTCGGGCAACTGATGCACTCCCTGGCTAAACGACCAGGCGTCGATGAAAAAAGGCGCGGTCATGCAGGCTCCATCAGGTGTTCGTCAGGCGGGCCGCGCCCGCCGCTTACAAGGTCGAGAAATCAAGCTCGGACAGCGGCGTCGGCTGTCCATACAGAAAGCCCTGGTAGCGGTGGCAACCGTGGCGATGAAGCCAATCCCGCTGCTCCGCTGACTCCACCCCCTCGGCAATGACATCGAGCCCCAGGCTGCGGGCGAGTGCAATGGTGCTTGCCACGATGGCGGAGCTGGTGGCGTTGTCGAGCACGTCCCGAACGAAGGACTGGTCGATCTTCAGCTCGTCCAGCGGCAGTCGCTTCAGATAGGCCAGCGACGAATAGCCGGTGCCGAAGTCGTCCAGGGCGAAGGTCACGCCCAGTGCCTTGAGCTGCGCCATGGTGCGCTCGACCCCGTCACGATCCGCCACGAACAGCGACTCGGTCACTTCAAGCTTGAGACGCTGGGCCGGCGCCCCGGTGCGCGCCAGGATATCACTGACTCGGGCAACGAAGCCGGGATCCTGAAACTGCCGGGGACTGACGTTGACCGACACGGTCCTGGTGGCATCGTCACTCTGGTGGGTCCAATCCACCAGCGTCAGGCAGGCCTGCTCGATGACCCAGAGACCGAGTTCATGGATCAGTGGACGCTCCTCGGCCAGCGGAATGAACTCCGACGGTGGAACAAGGCCCCTGTCGGGGTGCCGCCAGCGGATCAACGCCTCCACCCCGGTGACGCAATCAAGCTGACCCACCTGTTTCTGATAGACCAGATACAGCTCAGAGCGCGCCAACGCGCCGACCAGATCTTCGTAAAGCTGAGCACGCTGCTGCATCCGTCGCTGCATTCCCGGGTCGAAGAAACAGACGTCGCTGGCGGTCTGACTCTTGGCCTGGAACAAGGCCATGTCGGCCTGCTGCAACAGCCGTTCACGAGAGACCTCATCACGAAACGGGCTGATACCAACACGAGCATTCGGCGACACCGGACGTCCATCGATCCACACCGGCATATCCAGTGTGGTCAGCAGCTTGCGAGCAACGGAGTCGGCCACTCGGACCGCTGTCTCGAGCTCCACGCCGATGCCTTCGAGGACCACCACGAACTCATCGGCGCTCAAGCGTGCCAAGGTATCCTCTTCTCGCAATACCGACTCGAAGCGACGGGCGGCCTCTCTAAGCAGCTCATCACCTCCGTGGTGGCCGAGGATGTCGTTGACCTGCTTGAAGTTATCGAAATCAATGAGCAACAGCGCGCCGTAGCAGCCATCCCGCTGACAACGTCCCAGTTTTTCGCCGAGTCGATCGAGCAGCAGGCGTCGATTGGCCAGCCCCGTCAGCGGGTCGAAGAAGGCAAGCTGGTGAATTTCTTCCTCCGCCGCCTTGCGCTCGGTGATATCGCTGAGCGTCGCCACGTAGTTGCGCAGCTGACCCCGCTCATCATGCACCGCGCTGATGGTCAGCCATTGGGGGTAGATGTCGCCGCTCTTGCGACGGTTCCAGATCTCGCCTTGCCAGGCACCGGTATCGCCGATCCGCTGCCACAGCTGTCGGTAGAAGTGTGCATCATGTCGCCCCGAGCGCAGAATATCGGGTCGACTCCCCTGGACCTCGTCTTCGCGATAGCCGGTGATGTCGGTAAAGGTCCGATTGACCTTGAGAATGCGACCATCGACATCGGTGATCATCATGCCCAGGTGGGTCTCGAAGGCTACCGCGGCGATACTCATGTTGGCCTGATGCAACCGCTCCAGGGTGACGTCACGCACCACCAGCAGGACACCGTCATGCTCCCCGTTGCCGCTGAGCAGCGGACTGATCAATGCACTGAAGTCGCGGTGGCCGCCAGCCACCGTCAGAGGATAGTCGAGCCGACGTACCTCACCGCTGGCCGCCACCTCGGCCAGCGTCTCGTCCAGACGTGTGGCGACGTCCTGCGGCAGGAAGGCACGGTAGTGGCTGCCGATCAAGGCCGCCGGCGGCGCCAGCAGCAAGGCCTCGTCTCCGGCATGGACGAACGAAAAATGGCCACTGCGATCCAGTACCAGTACCAGGTCCTGCATGGAACCGATCAACGCCTTCAAGCGAGCTTCACGGCGGTGGGCTGCCTGTTCGGCGCGCTGCCGTTCGACCACCTCCCCCTGCAACGCCAGCTGGGCGCGCCCTTGCGCCAGCACGTGACGCAGTAACCATAGCCCGAGCAAGGCCAGCAATGCCCCCAGCACCACCAGAGGCCACAGGCGCTGGCTCCAGCCCGACAGCAATGCCTCGTGACTGTAGCCCAGCACCAGCCACAGTGGCAGTTCGGCCACCCGCCGCGCCACGAACAGCCGCTCCTGAGCGTCCAGCGGAGATTGCTGACGGAAGTGAAGCGTATCCGGCGAGTCCGCCGTCAGCGGTCGCCTTCCCTCGTGCGATACCAATTCCCCCGGCGCCAGCCCAGCGGCGGGCACACGGACCACCAGTCGTGAGTCGCTGTCGACCAGGGCGATGCTTTCCCCTTGCATCAGACAAAATCCCTGGATCGCTTCGGCCAGAGGCCGGGGGTCGATCGATGCCATGGCAAACTGCGCCTGAGTGGCCTCCGCCGTGCTTCGTTGCACCAGGGTCATGCGATAGTCCCCGGCAGACGGCGAGTAGTGCAGGGCCGAAACCAGGGTCTCTCCACCCGTCAACCCGGCCAACTGTCGTCGAAACGCATCCTGGGATAACCAGCCCTCGAAAAAGCGAGCGTCTGCGCTTGTCGGAGCAGTGAGGAGCGCCAGGTCTTCTACCAGGGGAAGGTACTTCGTTCGCTCCCTGAGCAGGGGCGCCATCGGCGGTCGATTACCGCCAGGGTCCATCATTTCATCGAGAGCCAGCAGCCCGGCAAGCGCGTGTGTCGCGACGTCAAAGGGCTCGGCCACCAGCGCCTCGACC
>DJIP01000229.1:5485-5621 GCA_002433675.1 Halomonas halophila | reverse complement strand
GGCGCGGGTGAACTCGACGTTCATCGACAGACCGGCACGACCGGAGAAGTCGATGACCACCCGAGACAGTGCCTCGTCCAGCGGTACATAGGCGTGGCCATAGCGATAGATCCCGCGCTTGTCGCCGATGGCCTGG
>DJIP01000229.1:0-5450 GCA_002433675.1 Halomonas halophila | reverse complement strand
CAGGGCGCGGCCGAAGGCCTTGAAGATGGTTTCCGCCTGATGGTGGGCATTGAAGCCCTTCAGGTTGTCGATATGCAGCGTGACCTGGGCGTGATTGACGAAGCCCTGAAAGAACTCCCAGAAAAGCTGGGTGTCGAAACGCCCGATGGTGGCGCGGGTGAACTCGACGTTCATGGACAGGCCGGCACGGCCGGAGAAGTCGATGACCACCCGGGATAGTGCCTCGTCCAGCGGCACATAGGCGTGGCCGTAGCGATAGATGCCGCGCTTGTCGCCGATGGCCTGGTTAAACGCCTGCCCCAGGGTGATGCCGAGGTCCTCGACGGTGTGGTGGTCGTCGATGTGCAAATCGCCGTTGACGCTGATGTCCAGGTCGACCATGCCGTGGCGGGCCACCTGGTCGAGCATATGGTCGAGGAAGGGAACCCCGCTTTCACCCTTGAGGTTGCCCTCGCCGTCGAGGTTGAGGGTGACGCTGATCTGGGTTTCCTTGGTGTCACGGCTGACCGTGGCAATACGCTCGGACATGTCGTCTCCTGCGCTCACGCGCATGTCGGAATTGGGGGCCTTGTTTCCACTAAGGTGGGCCGGTCGCGGTGCGAGGCGCACAAGACAGCCATTATAGTGAATCGGCACCCCCATCCGCTACAATGCAGCCATTCCAGTGGCGGCCGTCGCCGCCCTCCGGCCAAGGGAGACAGCGTATGCCGGTGACCCTCTTTCGCGTCGACCAGGATGTCTGGGACGCCGATGAACAGGTGCGGATCGATCTGACCCGTATCTATGCCGATGCGCCGGAGGAGCGCATCAAGCTCCCCCCGGGAGCCTACGTGACCCGCCAACTCGAACAGGGCTTCTTCTGGGCGGCGCGCTTCAATGATCGCCTGCTGGGCGCCGTGGCTGTCAGCCCCGGAGACGGGCGCTGGCGGATGTTCGACCTCTGTGTTCGCAAGACCACTCGTCGGCGCGGCGTGGGCTCGCGCCTGCTGGCGCTGATCAGCGCTGCCGCCAACCGTGACGGCGTGGCGCTTAGCGTGGCCGCTTCGCAGCTGACCCTGGCCGACCAGATGCTGCTCAAGCGTCTGGGCTATCAACTGACGCGAAGCGGCGATGATTTCCAACTCGATCTGCCCACCGGAGAAAGCGGCAAATGAAACGACTCGTAAGAACCCTGCTGGCGGTCGTCGGCGTCCTCGCCCTGGTCACGGTGGGCGCGGTGGTCTACGTCACCACCTTCTTCAACCCCGAGGACATGAAGCCGAGGCTGGTGTCCGTGGTGAAGGAGCACACCGGGCTCGAACTGTCGCTGGAAGGGCCACTGGAGTGGTCCTTCTATCCGCGCATCGGTGTCAGCGTGGCCGAGGCCGAGGCACGCCTGCCCGATCAGGCGGATGACGCCCAGGCCTTTGCCGCCTTCTCCGAGGCCTCGGTCAGCCTGGCGTTTACACCGCTCTTGCGCGGCGAAATCGCCATCGACGGCCTGACCCTGGATGGGCTGTCGCTGAATCTTGAGCGCGACAGTGATGGCACCGGCAATTGGGAGGCGCTGCTCGAACGCCTCGAAAACAGGGCCGATGACGCCGAAAAGGCGCTGGCGCCGGCCAGTGCTGGCCCCAGTCCGGATGATGAAGGCGGGCTGTCGGTGGCCCTGAACATCGCCAGCGTCGAGGTGACCAAGGGCCATCTGAGCCTGGTCGATCATCAGGCCGGCCGCGAGTGGCAGGCCGAAAAGCTCACCATCAACGGCAGCAACGTCAACCCGGATTCCGCCTTTCCGCTCAGCTCCACCTTCCAGCTCAAGGTGTTCGATCAGCTCGATGGCGTTGGTGAGGCATCGGAAGAGCGCAGCCCTGGGCTGCAAAGCGATGTCACCCTGGAAAGCGACGTCAATCTGGGACTCGCCGACAGCCGCCACGTGCTCAGCGACGTGACGCTGGAGACCAGTACTCTGCTGGCCGGTGCCTCGGAGCCCCAGGAGGCGACCCTGACCAGCGACGAGGTGGTGCTGAACCTTGGTGAGCAGCGCCTGCACATGGCGCCAAGCCAATTGGACGCCAGCCTGCTGGCACCTCAGTTGGGCGAGAAGCGTGTGGCCATGACGCTTTCGTTCCAGCTGGAGTCGGATTACGGCGCAGGTACCGCCCAGCTGCGCGATATCGCCCTGAGCGGCCCCGATGGTCTGTCGCTCAAGGGTAATCTCAACCTGAAGGAGCTGAATTCGGCTCCACGCTATGACGGCCAGGTGCGTCTGGCACCGCTGTCGCTGCGTGCCTGGCTTGCGCGCATGGACGCCATGCCCAGCATGTCCAGCGACGAGGCACTGTCGGAAGTGGCGCTGACCAGTCCGGTGGAAGGCACCCTCGAGCAACTCTCGCTCAATGGCCTGACGCTGGTGCTCGATGACAACACCTTCTCCGGTTCCCTCGGTGCACGCTTCGATGGCACCCGGGTCGATCTCGATCTGGAAGGCGACCGCCTCGACGCCGACAGCTATCTGCCGCCGCCCGAGCAGGACACCGCCGCCAACGGGATTCCCGGTATCGCTTCGGCGCTGGCTCAGGACAGTGCACCGGCGATCCTGCCGAAAAGCTTTCTGGCCGGGCTGGACGAGAGCGTGTCGCTGGCGCTGGGTCAGCTGATTCTGGGCGGTCAGCAGTATCAGGATGTGTCGCTGAGCATGCAGGGCGAGGGCGGCAGGCATCGGCTGACCGGCTTCGAGGCGGGCTTCCATGAAGGTCAGTTGAAGGCCTCAGGGGTGCTCGACGCCAGCGGCGATGACCTCACCTGGCAGCTGTCTCCCGAGGTCGAGGGCGTACGTCTGGAGTCGTTGCTGACATCGCTTGGGCAGGAGCCCGCGCCTCTCAGCGGCTCGCTGCATGCCAGCGGTGAACTGACCACCCGCGGCAACGCTCGCCATGAGCTGACCCGTAACCTCAACGGCACCCTGGATACGCGGATCAACGAGGGCAGCATCCCCCGTGCCAATATTTCGCGTCAGCTGTGTACCGCCGTGGCGCGCCTCGAAGGCGAGCAGACCACGCGCGAGTGGAGCGAGAACACCCGCTTCGAAAACATCAGCGCACGCTTCACCATCCGTGACGGGGTGGCCCACAACGACGACCTGCTGATCACCCTGCCGGGTATCGAGGTCAGCGGTGGTGGCCAGCTCGATCTGGGCAGCCAGCGTTTCGACGCCAATGGAGCGGCCCGCTTTGTCGACACCGCCGATGCCGCCTGCAACGTCAACCGGCGCCTCGAGAAGGTGCCCTTCCCGGTGCGCTGTGAAGGCAGCCTGGAGGGCGACAGCAGCCAGTGGTGCGGCTTTGACGCCGACGCCTTCAAGGCCAATCTGGGTGAGCTGGTCGCCGAAGAGGCCCGCTCCCGCGTCAACGAGGAAGTCGAGGAGCGGCTGGGCAAGGAACTCGAGCGTCTCGACGAACGCATCGGAGAAGAGGCCGGCAAGGAACTTCGTGACGCCGTCCGTGGTCTATTTAATTGAGCATCAAGCAAGCCAGTCACTGCGCCGACCTCCGTGTCGGCGCTTTTTTTCGTGTCTGACTTTTGGGTGATGGTAACTAATTGGTTTTATGAAATATTTATCAGAAGCGTCTGGCCCTGAGAGTCGGGCGAAAGGCGATCAAGATAGCGGTCGAGTGTCGCCGCTGCTCAGCGGCGAGGTGTTTTCCCGGCGCCTGCTCGACTGGTTCGATGTGCACGGTCGCCACGATCTTCCCTGGCAGCATGATCGTACTGCCTACCGGGTGTGGGTCTCGGAAATCATGCTGCAGCAGACCCAGGTTGCTACTGTAATTCCCTATTTTGAGCGATTCATGCAGCGTTTCCCTGATGTGAAGGCCCTGGCTGAGGCCAGCCAGGACGAGGTGCTTCATCTGTGGACTGGGCTGGGTTACTACGCCAGAGGCCGGAATCTGCATAAAGCGGCCCGTTTCGTGGTGGAACAGCATGCAGGCGAGTTTCCCACGGACAGCCTCGATGCCATGGCCGCACTGCCCGGGATCGGCCGTTCCACCGCCGGGGCGATCATCGCCCAGAGCACCGGCAGGCGAGCCGTCATCCTGGATGGCAACGTCAAGCGCGTACTGACGCGCCTGCACGCGCTGGAAGGCTGGCCCGGCCGGCCCGCGGTGGAACGCAAGCTGTGGCAGCTGGCCGAGCACTACACGCCGGAACAGCGAGTGGTGGATTTCACCCAGGGCATGATGGACCTTGGGGCGACGCTGTGCCGCCGTGGCCAGCCGGACTGCGAGCGCTGCCCGTTCGCCGATGTCTGTGTGGCCCGCGCCCGGGGGGAGCAAAAGCGCTTCCCGGAGTCCAAACCGAAGAAAGCGATCCCCTTGCGTCATACCCGCATGCTGGTACTGAGCGACGAAGACGGGCGCATCTTGCTGGAGCAGCGGCCTTCCCAGGGGCTGTGGGGCGGGCTGTGGGGGCTTCCCCAGTTCGACAGCGACGCCGAGATCGATGCCTGGCTCGATACCCACGCGCCAGGAGCCGAGCGAGACGAGCCCTGGTCGAGCTTCGTCCATGTGTTCAGTCACTTTCGCCTGGAAATCACGCCGGTACCGGCACGTGGCGGGCGAGTCGATGGCGTCGCCGAGGGGCGGCTGTGGTACGACCCTCAGGCGCCGGAGTCGGTGGGACTTGCCGCACCGGTAAAGAAGCTGCTTGCGTCACTTGCCCCCTTTGCCTTGAGCCAGCCGCCTTCGCGTTGACGTCCGTGCTGCCCCCCCGCGCTGACCTTAGCGCACAGGGAGCCCGGGACGAGCGCCAGGGTTCTGCAGCAACAGAACGCTTAAGTCTGGGCGGGGCACACTGCTATCCTCGTGCCAGCAGGCCACACCATCGCCAGCAGGCCGTACCATAGAAAGGAGACCGCCATGAGTCAGACCGTGTTTTGCCGCAAGTACCAGAAGGAGCTCGACGCCTTGCCCTTCCCGCCGCTGCCGGGCAAGAAGGGGCAGGAGATCCAGGCGAGCGTGTCACGCCAGGCCTGGGAAGAATGGCAGGCGCTGCAGACCCGTCTGATCAACGAGAAGCACCTGAACATGATGGACCCGGCTAACCGCGAGTACCTGATGGAGCAGATGGAGCGCTTCTTCGACAATGAAGAGACCGACCGCGCCGAGGGCTATGTTCCGCGTGACGCCTAGCCTTGCGACGCCTTAAGAAGCGCTCGCCATCATTTTGAAAGAAAAGGGGTTGACGGAAAACGGAGGAATTGGTTTAATACGTCGCGTTGGCAAGGGGCCAGATAGCTCAGTTGGTAGAGCAGGGGATTGAAAATCCCCGTGTCGGCGGTTCGATTCCGTCTCTGGCCACCACAACGTTGGGGTATCGCCAAGTGGTAAGGCACCGGTTTTTGGTATCGGCATTCCCAGGTTCGAATCCTGGTACCCCAGCCAACGCTAATGTTGATCTGCGTTTTCTCC
>DJIP01000129.1:5957-10353 GCA_002433675.1 Halomonas halophila | reverse complement strand
CGGCTCCGGCAAGACCGCCGCCTTCCTGATCTCCATGATGGCCTACTTCCTCGAGGAGGAGGTGCCAGACGGCCAGAAGCCGGGGACGCCGCGCGCACTGATCGTGGCGCCGACCCGCGAGCTTGCCTTGCAGATCGAGAAGGACGCCAAGGCCCTGGCGCGCTTCACCTCGCTCAAGGTGACCAGCGTTGTCGGTGGCATGGACTACCAGAAGCAGCGCGAGGGGCTAGCCGGCAACGTCGATATCCTGGTGGCCACTCCGGGCCGCCTGCTGGACTTCCAGCAGAAGCGTGATATCGACCTCGGTCAGGTCGAGGTGCTGGTGCTGGACGAGGCCGATCGCATGCTGTCGATGGGCTTCATCCCCGACGTCAAGCGCATCATCCGCTACACGCCGAAGACCGAAGAGCGCCAGACCTTCCTGTTCTCGGCGACCTTCACCGAAGACATCCTTAACCTGGCCAGCCAGTGGACCCATCAGCCGGCCCACGTCGAGATCGCGGTCACCGTGGATAACGCCGCCGATATCGATCAGCGGGTGTACATGGTGGGCGATGAAGACAAGCAGCGGCTGCTGGTCAACCTGCTGCAGCAGGAGTCGTTCGACCGGGTGATGGTGTTCGGCAATCGCCGCGACCTGGTGCGCAAGTTGCTGGAACTGCTCAAGAAGGCCGACATCAATGTGGCCATGCTGTCCGGCGATGTGCCGCAGAACCAGCGCATCCGCACCCTGGAGCAGTTCCGCGAAGGCGAGATTCAGGTGCTGGTGGCCACCGATGTGGCCGGCCGTGGCATCCATATCGAGGACGTCAGCCACGTGATCAACTACACCCTGCCCGAGGATCCGGAGGACTACGTCCACCGCATCGGGCGCACCGGCCGTGCCGGCGCCAAGGGCGTGTCGATCAGCTTCGTGGGTGAAGAAGACGCCTTCTCGCTGCCCGAGATCGAGCGCTTCATCGGCGACAAGCTGCCCTGCGAGCATCCGCCGGAAGGGCTTCTGTAAGCCCGTCAGGCGTTTGACGCTTGTACGCAGTCAGGGCCGGCCCAGCGCCGGCCCTTTGCGTCTCTCCCCCTCGTCCTTTTTCTCAATTGTCGTGGACCCGCCATGCTAGACGACGCCCTCAAGAGCGAGATTCAAAGCGCCTATCGTCGGGTGCTGGAGGCGCTGGAGCTGACCCCGCGCTACGGCCAGCGACTGATGATCGCCGAGATCTCCCGCACCCTGGCCGGCATCGAGACCGACGAGGATGGCAAGCGGGTAAGTGACGAGCACGTCTGCGTGCTGGAGGCGGGCACCGGTACCGGCAAGACCCTGGCCTACCTGCTGGCGGCGCTGCCGGTGGCCAAGGCTCGCGGCAAGCGCCTGGTGCTGGCCACCGCCACGGTGGCGTTGCAGGAGCAGGTGCTGCACCAGGACCTGCCGTCGCTGAAGGCCCATAGCGGACTGTCCTTCGACTTCGCCCTGGCCAAGGGGCGCGGGCGCTATGTGTGCGTGGCCAAGCTTGACGCGGCCATGGACGGGGCCGAGGAAAACCCGACCCTGTCGTTGTTCGAGCAGAGCCTGGACGCCGCCACCGGCGATGACTTCAAGGCACTGGTGGCCGCCATGGGTGACGCCTACGGAAATGGTCGCTGGGAAGGGGATCGCGACAGCTGGGGCGAGGCCATCGACGACGGCCACTGGCGGCGACTGACGGTGGATCACCGCCAGTGCACCAATCGGCGCTGCGGGCACTTCGGTGCCTGCGCCTTCTTTCGTGCCCGGCGCGATCTGGATCAGGCCGACGTCATCGTCGCCAACCATGACCTGGTGCTGGCGGATCTGGCGCTCGGCGGGGGCCTGGTGCTGCCCGATCCTGCCGACTGCATCTACGTCTTCGACGAGGGGCACCACCTGCCGGACAAGGCGATCTCCCACTTCACCCATCGCTTCAGCGTGGGCGGCGGGCTGCGCTGGCTGAGAAACCTCAGGGGCTCGCTGACCGAGCTGAATACTGCCCTGGGCGTACAGCCGACCCTGGCGCGACTGCTGGGCGCACTGCCCACCGCGATGGAAGCGCTGGAGCCGCGCCTGGGCGAGGTGTTTGCGCTGGGCCACCAGCTGGCCGAGCGGCCCCATGGGCTCAACGACGACGAGGATGGCGCCCAGCACCGCTTCGAGATGGGGCGCGTGCCCGAGGCCCTTCGGGCCCAGGCCGAGGCGCTGGTGGTGCCCTTCGCCGAGCTGTGTCGTCTGCTCGAGTCGATGACCGACATCCTGCGCGAGAGCCTGGACCCGGAGAAGTCCACCGGCCTTGCCCGAGAGCAGGCCGAGGCCTGGCTGCCGCTGCTGGCGCTGTTGCACGGCCGCGCGCTGGAGGCCCACGCCCTGTGGCAGGCCTTTGCCGAGGGCGATCCGGCGGACGCACCGCCGCGGGCACGCTGGCTGACCCTGGAGCGCTTCCAGGGCGAGCCCGAGCTGATCTTCTCGGCCAGTCCAGTATCTGCCGCCCATACCCTGGCGCGTTCGCTGTGGGGGCGCTGTCACGGCGCCGTGGTGACCTCGGCCACCCTGACCGCCCTGGGCCGTTTCGAGCGCCTGCAGGAGAGGGCGGGGCTGGCCAACCGCTACCGTTACCAGCGTCTGCCGAGCCCCTTCGACTATTCCCGGGCGGTGCTCAGCGTGCCCCGGGAGGCGGTGGACCCCGCCGACCGTGACGGCCACGAGCGGGCCATCGTCGACTTCGTCGAGTCTCTCGATGACAAGGAAGCGGTGCTGGTGCTGTTCTCGTCCCGGGCCCAGCTGCGCGGGGTGGAAAAGGCCCTGTCGCGGGAACGGCGAGAGCGGGTGCTGGCCCAGGACCGCCTGCCCAAGCGCGAGCTGGTCAGCCGTCATCGCCAGCGCATCGACGCCGGCGAGGGCAGCATCCTGTTTGGTCTGGCGAGCTTTGCAGAAGGCATCGACCTGCCCGGCGACTACCTGACCCATGTGGTGATCACGCGGCTGCCGTTCGCCGTGCCGGACGACCCGGTGGGCGCGACGCTGGCGGAATGGATCGAGAGCCAGGGCGGCAATCCGTTCATGCGCATCAGCGTGCCGGATGCCTCGATCAAGCTGGTCCAGGCCTGTGGCCGGCTGATCCGCAAGGAGGCCGACCGAGGCCGCATCACCTTGCTGGATCGCCGCGTGCTGACCCGCCGTTACGGCCGCGCGCTGCTCGACGCTCTGCCGCCCTTCGTGCGCGAGATCGACGGCGTGAGCCAGGCCGGCTGAGGAACCAGGGAGTCGCGCCTCACGACCCATGCGTGATATGCCAGCCAAAAACAAGGAGCCCGCCAGATTGGCGGGCTCTTTGCTGTCGTGGGCCTTGCTGTCGTGGGCATTGCTGTCGTGGGCATTGCTGGGGCGGGCTTTGATGGCGCCGAGCAGTGGCCTGTTAGCCCCTTGGCCTGCGGCCGGGGCGAATCAGTTCACCCGCTTTGCCAGCTCCGGGGCCAGGCGTTCGTTCATGCTGCGGAAGGCCTCCACGGTGGTGTCCCAGTCGATGCAGGCGTCGGTGACGGAGACGCCGTAGGCCATTTCGCTCAGGTCCTCGGTGATCTTCTGGTTGCCCCAGCCGATGTTGGACTCGACCATCAGGCCGATGATCGAACGGTTGCCGTCGAGAATCTGGTAGGTGACGTTGTCGAGCACCAGCGGCTGCAGGGCGGCGTCCTTGTTGGAGTTAGCGTGGGAGCAGTCGATCATGATGTTGGGCTTGACCCCGGCCTTCTTCAGCTCCTGCTCGGCCAGCGCTACGCTCACGCTGTCGTAGTTCGGCTTGCCGTTGCCCCCGCGCAGCACCACATGGGCATAGGCGTTGCCGCGGGTGCGAATGATCGCCACCTGGCCCTGCTGGTCGATGCCCAGGAAGTTGTGCGGGTGAGCCACCGACTGCAGCGCATTGACGGCCACGTCGAGGCTGCCGTCGGTGCCGTTCTTGAAGCCTACCGGGCATGACAGGCCGGAGGACATCTCGCGGTGGGTCTGGGACTCGGTGGTGCGGGCGCCGATGGCCGACCAGCTGATGCAGTCCTGCAGGTACTGTGGCGAGATCGGGTCGAGTGCCTCGGTGGCCAGCGGCAGGCCCAGCTCGGAGAGCTCCACCAGCAGGCGACGGGCGATGTGCAGCCCTTCCTCGATCTCGAAGGAGCCGTTCAGGTGGGGGTCGTTGATCAGACCCTTCCAGCCCACGGTGGTGCGCGGCTTCTCGAAATAGACGCGCATCACGATGTACAAACTGTCCTTGACCTCGTCGGCCAGGCGGCGCAGGCGACGAGCGTAGTCCAGCGCGGCGTCCACATCGTGGATCGAGCAGGGGCCCACCACCATCAGCAGCCTGGGATCGGTGCCGTCGAGGATGTTCTGCACGGT
>DJIP01000129.1:0-5575 GCA_002433675.1 Halomonas halophila | reverse complement strand
TGCTCAGGAGTGACGAGAACATCCTGGGCCAGGACGTTGAGGTTGTTCACCTGCTTGTCGGACATGAGGTCTACCTGTGTGTATCGTGTCAGCGCTGACGTTTCTGCGTGGCTCTACTATCCCTTGAGGGAGGGGTAAATTCAATCGCCTGAGGGAACCTTGTCGCGCACCCGATGTCGGAGCGGCGTCGAGAGATGCACTCAGAGAACGCTTGATGCGAGCCAAGGAAACAGGAACACTTGTGCCTTTTATCATGACGAGACCCATGACCTATACATCGCCGACAGGCGAAAGGTGGCACCCTGTTGCCAAGGGCCAGACCGAGGGTCCGGCGTCGTCAGCCCGACATCGTCGGGGAGGAGAGACATGACGCCCAAGGAAACGGACCAGCAGCTGGTGGCGCGCGCGCAGAAGGGCGATACCCGAGCCTTTGACCTTCTGGTCAAGAAGTACCAGCACAAGATTCTGGGCCTGATCGGTCGCTATATCAGTGACCACGCCGAGGTGCAGGACGTGGCCCAGGAAGCCTTTATCAAGGCTTACCGGGCGCTCGGCAAGTTTCGCGCCGAGAGCGCCTTCTATACCTGGATGTACCGCATCGCCATCAACACCGCCAAGAATCATCTGGTGTCCCGCGGGCGTCGTCCGCCCGGCAGCGACCTCGATATCAATGACGCCGAGATCGTCGACATGAGCGGCCGCCTGGCCGATATCGAGACGCCGGAGGCGTCGATTGCCCGGGACCAGCTCGAGGCGGCGGTATTCGAGGCGATCGAGAATCTGCCCGATGACCTGCGTACGGCGATCACCCTACGTGAACTCGATGGTCTTTCCTACGAGGACATTGCCCAGATCATGCAGTGTCCGGTGGGCACCGTGCGTTCGCGCATCTTTCGCGCCAGGGAAGCGGTGGATCAGCATATTCAGCCGCTGATGACGACCTCGCGAAACGCCGAGTCACTTCCCTGATTCGCTCTCCCGAGTCGCGAGTCCGTGAGGTGGTCGTGGGCGCCGCGGTGGGGCTGGGCGAAGCTGCTGGTTGTCGAATTCCCCATTTTTTTCAAATTGGGATGAACTGTTCGCCAGATTGGGCGTCTTACCCAGTGACCGGCCCGATGCAACAATCAACGACGGTCGTCACCCGGCGCTTTGGTCGGTGGCGAGATACCGAGAATCGGTGGCGGAACCTGGCGTATCTCCAGTGGTCTATGGAGCTGGAGGCGCGACGCTTCGTCGAAATGAGGTGTGGAGAATGAGTCTGAACGCACGGGAATCGCTTTCAGCCCTGATGGACAATGAAGGTGACGAGCTGGAATTGCGTCGAGTGCTGAAGTCGCTCGAGAGCGACCAGGACAGCGCCGAGAGCTGGCGTCGTTACCATTTGATGCGTGCCGCGCTGCGCCGCGAAACCGACAGTGACCCTTCGGTGGACCTGTCCGCCGGTATTCTGGCTCGCCTCGAGGATGAGCCCGCGCCGCAGATGGAGGCCCCCGCCGAGGGTGCGGTCGCCAGGCGCGGCGGGATGGGTCTGGCACGCGGTGCCGGTATCGCTGCAGCCGTCTCGTTGATGGTGATCAGCGGGGTGCAGTTCTACAACGGCGGCTTTGATGGCTCCATCGATGGTTCCGGTGCCGGTGTGGCCAGCAGCGGGGCTGCGGGTGGCGTAAGCGGCGGCGTAAATAACGGCGCAGCACAGGCAGCATCCGCCGTGCCAGGCGCAGAGCTTGCCAGCGTGGCGGCGTCTCGGCCTTCGCTGATGGATCTGCCGATGTTCCAGTCCGGCGCGGGCTCCAGCAATGGCCTGATGACCGTCGGTGCCCAGGTGGCCTCGCCGATGATGCTGTCGCCGTCTGCCCAGCAGTCGCGGGTCAGTGACCAGGCGCAGGCCCAGTTGTTGCAGTCGTACCTCGATCGTCATGCCCAGGGGGCGGCCTTCAGCAGTGCCGACAACTGGATGCCGATGCTTCGCAGCACCCCGGCGGAAGCCCGTTGAGGTGATCGATCTGACATCGAGATAGCGGTGATCTGCTCGGCCCTTGCGGGCCGAGCGCATTCTCAGCAGTGCCTGTCAGGACATGATTTCTATGCCACATCAGGGGTCGCTTGCAGCGTTGGCCGGCTGGCTGACGTTTTCCCTTGTTTGTCTTTCTCTCCCCGCCCAGGTCGTTGCCGACCCTGGTGTCGACGCCGTAACGGCGGACGCCGAGGCCTCGGCTGACTCGGTAGCTGACCCGGATAGTATCCAGAGCGTCTACGACTGCAGCGCCTTGACCGCCTTGTCCCCCCCGGAGTCTCCCGGAGACTGGTTCGAGCGCAGCGTCTGGGCCTCCCATTGCTACCAGTATCAGGCGCGCGCCGTACGCATCGTCGATGAAGAAGTGGTGACGCTGTCGGTGGCCCGCGATATCCAGCAGGGCGTCGAACGCGATCGCCTTCATTTCCTCGATGGGCCCAGTCGCTCGCTGCTGCGAGAGGGTGGCGCCTTTCGCTTCGAGCTCGGTAATAGCCAGGGTGCGGCGCCGGCCTCTCCCCAGGCGCTGGTCGAGCACCTGTCACGCTTCTATCGGCTGCGCTTCGACGGCGAGGAGCGAATCGCCAATCGTCACGCGATCCGTCTGGAACTGTTGCCGCTTGACGCCATGCGCTACGGCTATCGCATCTGGCTCGATCGCGAGACCGCCATTCCGTTGAAGCGCACCCTGATCGATGAGCGGGGCCAGGTACTGGATACCTTCCAGCTGGTGGCGATGACGCCGCCGCAACGCTACGACGGCAAGGTGGAGCTTCATCGGCCGCCATCCTCGGCCAGGCTCGACTGGCGCGCAGGCTGGCTGCCCCGTGGCTTTGTTGCCCAGCCGTTGATGGCGATGGCAGCCGACAGCGATGGGCCTCGCCGCCACAAGCTCTACAGTGATGGCCTGTCGACCATCAGCCTGTTCGTCGAGCCGGTAGCGGGGTCGCGGGTACTCAGGCCCGGTGTCCACCGACTAGGCGCCAGCCACGCCGCGGTGCGCCGAGTGCAGCGTGAAGGACAGCTGCTTCAGGTGGTGGCCGTCGGCGAGCTGCCCCCCAGCGTGCTGGTCAAGGTGGCCGAAACCCTTGAGCTGGCCGAGAGGCAAGCGCAGGGGGCGGGCGATGGGGCGCGCCCCGAGGCGAGCAATGCCCATCAGGAAGCGTCGTCATGAGCGGCGACTGCGCCACCGCAGAGGCGCGAGTGGTGGGCTGGACGACCGCAGGGGTCAGGGTGGCGCTGGCAGCCAGCGAGGGCTGCGGACGCTGCGCTGCCCGGGGTGGCTGTGGCGCACGCTGGCTGCTGCACAAGAGCGACGATCGACGTGAGATCGAGATCGATACCGAGCAGCGTCCTGCCATCGGGCAGACGGTGACCCTGGCCCTGACCCGTGCGAGCCTGGTGCGCGCCAGTGTGCTCGTCTACGGGCTACCGTTGTGGCTGGCGCTTGG
The DNA here is from genome assembly GCA_002433675.1 of Halomonas halophila. GTDB lineage: Bacteria > Pseudomonadota > Gammaproteobacteria > Pseudomonadales > Halomonadaceae > Halomonas > Halomonas salina_B. Next base: position 2,113 of record DJIP01000129.1, on the reverse strand, counting down.
GGCGACGCTTGCCGTCAACGTACAGTCGCCGGATCACTGGTCGTTGCCGCTGGTGTTCGTCGCCGGCCTGGCTGTCGGGGGCGTGGTACTGCGCCGGCATCTGCGCCGTCGTTCCGAGGCGTATCGCCCCAGGTTGGTGTCTTCGTCCGTCGCATGAGCACTGCCGGCTTCGATCGTCTTGCCCCTGTCTCGCCACGTTGTTTTGCTCGCTAATGATTGAACCTTTTGGCGGTACGACGGTACTACAAGAAGTGACCCTCGAGGTCGCGCCCGATGCACTCTGAGTCCTATCTGAGTCTTACGCAGGAGCCTTGCATGAAGCCAATGACTCGCACCCTGTCCATGTGGATGACGCTGGTGGTGGGAATGGTTGTCGCCCAGTCCAGCCTGGCCAGGGATCTTCCTGACTTCACCGAACTGGTCGAAGAGGCCGCCCCTGGCGTGGTCAACATCTCGACGACCCGGGTGACCGAGGGCTACTCCACCCCCTTCGGCAATTTCGGTGGCCAGGAAATCCCCGACATCTTCCGTCATTTCTTCGGTGATCGATTCCCGGTGCCGCCGGGCGGTGGCGGTGGTCACACCGAGGAGCGTCAGTCGCTGGGCTCCGGCTTCGTCATCGACGCCGACGGCTACATCATGACCAACGCCCACGTGGTCGAAGGCGCCGACGAGATCATGGTGCGCTTCAATGACCGTCGTGACCTCAAGGCCGAGCTGGTCGGGGCCGACGAGAAGACCGACGTGGCGGTGCTGAAGGTCGAGGCCAGCGACCTGCCGACGCTGTCACTGGGTGACTCCGACGACCTCAAGGTAGGGGAGTGGGTGGCCGCCATCGGTTCGCCGTTCGGCTTCGACCACTCGGTTACGGCAGGCATCATCTCGGCGATCAACCGTACCCTGCCGCGTGACGCCTATGTGCCCTTTATCCAGACCGACGTGGCGATCAACCCGGGTAACTCCGGCGGCCCCCTGTTCAACCTCGACGGCGAGGTAATCGGTATCAACTCCCAGATCTTCACCCGTAGCGGTGGCTTCATGGGGTTGTCCTTCGCCATTCCGATCAATGTCGCCATGGACATCGCCGACCAGTTGCGTAGTGAGGGGCACGTCACCCGGGGTTGGCTCGGTGTCATGATCCAGCCGGTGTCCAAGGACCTGGCCGAGTCGTTCGGCATGGACCGCCCCGAGGGCGCCCTGATCGCCGACGTCGATCCCGACGGGCCGGCGGCGCGTGACGGCGTCCAGGCCGGCGACATCGTGCTTGAGGTCAATGGCGAGGCGGTGGAGCGCTCCAGCAACCTGCCGCGTTTGATCGGCCGCGTCGCCCCGGACAGCGAGGTCGAGTTGACCGTGCTGCGCGCCGGCGATCGCAAGACCCTCAGCGTCACCGTGGGTGACTGGCCAGAAGAGTTGGCCGGTGGCAGTGGTCAGTCCTCCGGCAGCGCCTCGCCGGCACGCCTGGGGCTGGCGGTGCAGTCGCTGTCCGAGGCCGAGCGTGACAAGTACGGCATCGATGCCGGCGTACGGGTCAGCGACGTCGACCCGCGTGGCGTGGCGGCGGCGTCCGGCATCCGGCGTGGCGATATCATCGTCAGCGTCAATCAGGTCGCGGTGGAAAGCGGTCGCCAGCTGAGCCAGCTGGTGAGTGAGCTGCCTGCCGATCAGGCGGTGCCGGTCCGTCTGTACCGTGATGGCCGCTCGCTGTTCGTGGCGCTGCGCCTGGCCGACGACTGAGTCGCGTCGCGCTCTCCGATGACGCCCGAGGGCCGCCATGGCCTTCGGGCGTTGTCGTCCTGTGGTATTGAATCGAGTCGCCGGAACGGCTTGGGATGCGCGGGGCAGGGGATGCCGGTACAATAGCGCCAACTTTTTTTTCCGCGTCATCGGGACAGGGCAAGCCTGTCGCTGCCCGGTGCGTTCTCAAGATGGAATCATCCTGCATGTCTGATCCTGATAACCGCAAGGTAATCAATAATATACGTAACTTCTCGATCATCGCTCACATCGACCATGGCAAGTCCACCCTGGCCGATCGCCTGATCCAGAGTTGCGGTGGCCTGTCAGAGCGCGAGCTCAAGGATCAGGTGCTGGACTCCATGGATCTGGAACG
>DJIP01000104.1 GCA_002433675.1 Halomonas halophila | reverse complement strand
ACTGCGGCGATCACCGCCCTGGCGGCCGGCCCGCTGATCCAGTGGCTGGGCTGGCAGACGCTCAATCTGTGGCTGTTGCCGATGGCTGCCCTGCCGCTGATACTGATCGCGGCGCAGCGTCTTGCCTTTGACGCCGGTCGCCCCCAGATTAAGGAATAACTTTCACCGACGGAGTGGCAATGCCAACGGACCTGACCCGTGATCTGATGGACCTGATCGAGCGCGGCCGAGACCGCCAGCTGCGTCTGGCGGTGACCGGGCTATCTCGGGCCGGCAAGACGGCATTCTTGACCTCCCTGGTGGACCAGTTGCGTCACGCCGGGCTCGAGGCGCGGCTCGACCTGCTCTCGGCGAGCCGCGAGGGGCGCCTGCTGGGCGCCCAGCGGGTTTCCCAGCAGGATCTCGCGGTCCCCAGGTTTCCCTTCGACCGAGCCCGCGCCAGCCTCGAGAGCACTCCCCCCGAGTGGCCCCAGCCCACCCGTGGCATCAGTGAGTTGCGCCTGAAGATTCGCTATCGCCCCGGTCGCCAGCAGTGGTTGAGACCCGACACCGCCGAGCTGACCTTGGACCTGTTCGACTATCCTGGCGAGTGGCTGCTCGACCTGCCGCTGCTGGACCACGACTTCCTAAGCTGGAGCCTCGCTCAGTGGGACGCGGCGGGCCCTGCAAGGCGCGCCATGCTGGCCGACTGGGAAAGCGCCGTCAGCGAACTTCGACTGGACGAAGAGGCCGACGAGGCCCGCCTGGCGGAGATCAGCGAGCGCTACGCCGAAGGCCTGCGCGCCGCCAGGGAGGCGGGCTTCTCCGACCTCCAGCCCGGCCGCTTTCTGCTGCCGGGAGAGCTGTCCGGTGCCCCGGTGCTGCAATTCTTCCCCCTGCCGGGGCTGGAGCAGGCATCGCCCGACGACCTCGAACGGCTGCCCGAGACCAGCGTCTACCGCACCCTGGCCCGGCGTTTCAGCTACTACCAGCAACATATCGTCAAGCCGTTCTACCGCGAACACTTCCGCCGCTTCGACCGCCAGATCGTGCTGGTGGACGTGCTGGGGGCACTGAACGCCGGGCCGGAACGCTTCGAGGATCTGTCCAAGGCGCTCCATCGTCTGATGCAGAGTTTCAACTACGGCCAGCGCAGCCTGTTCTCGCGGCTGTTCACGCCACGTATCGACCGCCTCGCCATCGCCGCCACCAAGGCCGACCACGTGACCCCGGAACAGCATGCCCGTCTGGTCGGGCTGCTCGAGGCGCTGCTGGCCGAACCACTGAAGAACCTCAAGTACGCCAATATTCCGGTCAAGGCCATGTCGCTGGCGGCCATTCGCGCCACCGAAGCCCGCGAGGTCACCCACCAGGGCAGGAAATCCCCCGCGCTCAAGGGCGTCACCCTGGAAGGCGAGCCCTTGCTGGCCTTCCCCGGCGAGGTGCCCAGCCGCCTGCCCGACCCGGCTTTCTGGGATCGCCAGGGGTTCGATTTCACCGCCTTCCGCCCTCAGCCCTCTACCACCGGCGCGCTGCCCCATATCCGCATGGACCTGGCGCTGGACTGGCTGATTGGAGACAAGCTCGCATGACTCGAGATAGCCGTGACGACCCGCGCCCTGCGGTACGCTTCGCCGATGACGACGATGCGCCCTCCGCTGCCGACGTCGACAATACCGTGTTCAGTGACCCACGTCCGGGCCTGCGCTTCGACGATCAGCTGGACAGCCGAGCGCTGACACCGGCCGAGGCGCCGGAAACCGATACCAGGGTCGACCTCGAGGGCTCTCTGGGACGCCCTCGCAAGCGCCGCTGGGGCCTGATGGCAGTGCTGGGAGCGGCGGTGGGACTGGGCGGCGCCGAGCTGGTAACCGGGGTCCCCGACACCCTGGCAGGCGGTGACCTGATCGCCACCGGCTGGCAACTGCTCGGACTTGCCACCATCGGCCTTGGCGGGCTCGCCCTGAGCCGGGAGCTGTTTCGCCTCAGGCGCCTCAAGCGCCACGACCAGTTGCGTGAATCCCTGGCCGAATTGCCGTCGCGCTCCCCCAGGGACGCACTGTCCATGGTCAGACGGCTCAAGCACCAGCTTGCCCTCGGCGACGACGATCCCCATTGGCTGGCCTTCGAAGCGGCCCGTGAAGACCACCATGACGGCCGCGATCTGCAGGCGCTGGTGGCCCACCATCTGCTCGCCCCCCGTGACCGGGAGGCACGCCGACTGATCTCGCGCATGAGTGGCGAAACCGCCGTAATGGTGGCGGTCAGCCCGCTGACCCTGGTCGACATGGCACTGGTGGCCTGGCGCCACCTGGCGATGATCGATCGTCTGTGCCGACTCTACGGGCTGGAGCTGGGCTACGCCGCCCGGGTACGTCTGCTGCGCAGTGTGCTCTATCAGATGGCCTTCGCCGGCGCCACCGAGCTTGCCGCCGACGCCAGCATGCAGATGCTGTCGCTGGACCTGGCAGGGCGGCTGTCCACCCGCGCCGCCCAGGGCCTCGGCGTGGGACTTCTGGGGGCGCGTCTGGGACTGCGCACCCAGCGACTGGTGCGCCCGCTGGCCTTCACCCCCGACGAGCGCCCCCGAGTCGCCGATCTGCGCCGCGATCTATGGCGCCAGCTCAGGCGCATGGAGGCACCGAAGAAGGACGCCTGACGGCCCAGGACGGTGCAGCGCGCCGGCCGTGACATGGCATGGGCCGGCGCCGAAGACAGATGCCTAGCGATCCAGCCGTTCGAGCACTTCCATCACTTCCTGACAGGCGCCCATGGTGTGGTAGTCGACCTTGCCGGCCGGGCTCTTCAGGTTGTCGTAACGACGATTGTCCGGCGTCAGGATACGCACCCAGGCGCCATGGTGGTGGTCGATCATGTACTGCCAACTGTAGTCCCACAGCCGCTGGTACCAGCGTCGATAGCTGGCCTTGCCGGTGACCTCCCAGAGCACGGCGGCCGCGGCGAAGCTCTCCGCCTGGACCCAGAAGTACTTGTCGCCGTCACATACCTGCCCGTCGAGATCCAGGCCATAGACCAGGCCGCCATGGATCCTGTCCCAGCCCGCTTCGCAGGCGCTCGAGAACAACCGCTCGGCGGTGGGGATCAACCAGGCATCATCGCGATAGCGTGCCAGCAGCACCAGCAGCTTGGCCCATTCGGTCTGGTGGCCCACCTGATAGCCCCAGGGGCGGAACAGGTGCTTGGGGTCGTCGCGGTTGTAGTCGAAATCGCGCTGCCACTGGCGGTTGTAGTGCTCCCAGATCCAGCCATGGGGGTGGTCATCGCTGGCCTTGGTGATCGCGCGGGCGATGGCCATGGCCTGGTCCAGATAGGGGGTCTCGCCGGTGGCTTCGAAGGCGGCGATCAGCGCCTCGCAGCCATGCATGTTGGCGTTCTGGCCGCGATAGTCGCTGAGATTCCAGTGCTCATCTGCTTCATCGGCGAAGCGCTGCCACTGGGGTTCCCAGAAGCGCTTGTCGAGCATGGCATGTACCCGACCGATACCCTCGTAGGCTTCATCGATACCGGCGCGATAGGCCTCGGCGTAGGCCAGCAGCACGAAGGCCAGGCCGTAACAGTGATGGGTGGGGTCTTCGACCTTTCCATCGCGCAGGGTCCAGGCGTAGCCCTGGTGGCGCGTTTGGAAGTGGGCCTTTTCGAGATACGCCAGGCCATGGCGGGCCCAGTGCAGATACTCGGGATTGCCGGTCTGGCGAGCAAAGCGAGCGTAGGTCACCACGAAACGCGTACTGGAGACCAGATGCCGATGTCCGGCGTCGACGATGTGGCCATCGTCACGAAAATACTGGAAGAAACCGCCGTGCGGATCGATCGCCCGCGGATGATAGAACGCCATGGTGTCACGCACATGGCGATCGAGAAACATCGGGTCAAAACCGTTCATCACTGCCTCCTGTTACAGGGGATGCAAGACCTCGGTACGACGGCGCTTGCCCGCCGCCTCACCACTGCCCCAAAAGTGGCATCAGTGTAGCGCGCTGCCTTTGCCTCGGCTGCCCCGTCAGCCGTCCAGCCCGAAGCGCTGCCGCAGATGCTGGGCCACCGCCGCCTCGGCGTGGTGCCCGATCACCCGTGCCTCGGGCAGGTCCTCGGCCAGCCGGGGATGGGCGTTGGCCATCACCTGGGCCTCGCCGGCCAACGACAGCATCTCCAGATCGTTGAGGTTGTCGCCGAAGGCCAGGCAACGGGTGGCGGGAATGCCCAGGTCGTCAAGCAGCGCCGAGACGGCGGTGCCCTTGTTGACCCCGGCGGCCATGATCTCCAGCGAATGACTCATCGAGTAGGTGATGTGCAGCGCCTCCCCTGCTGCTTCCCGCGCGCCGGCCTCGATGTCGGCGAGCAGCCTGGGATCGCCGATATAGAGCACCTTGCCGACGCCCTGGACGTCCATTTCTCCCGGTCCCTCCACCCGGTAGCCGAAGCCGGTGGCCTCGTGCAGGGACAGCAGGCCCGGGGCGTGATCATCGATCACCCAGGCCTCGTCGCGATACATGTTGAGGCGTACGTCGGGGTGACGCGGCAACTGGATCAGCGCCTCGACCAGCTCCGAAGCCAGGTGCGCCGACCGCACGCAGCGGTCGCTCGGGTCCAGTGTCCAGGCGCCGTTGCTGGAGATGATATGGGCGTCTACCCCCAGGCGCTCGCGAAAGCCGATCATGTCGCGATGATGGCGGCCCGAGGCCAGGGCGATACGGTGGCCATCGGCGGCCAGTCGACGCAGCGTCTCGACGGTCAGCTCGGCCAGGTCATGGTCGGCACCCAGCAGGGTACCGTCGAGGTCGGACACGATCAGGTGAGGCAGCATGGCGACTCCGGGTCTTCAGGGGGAACGGGAAAGTCTACACCAGATGGCCTGGCGTAAAACGACAGCGGCGGCACACCCTGAAGTGTGCCGCCGTTGTCGGTATGGCGGGAAGACCGCAGGTGGCAAGTGCAACCACACTCGCCACCGGCCACTCAGCGGGCCGCCAGGCCTGCTTGCTGCAGGCCGCCGGCCAGGGCCTCGGCGTCCTTGCCCACCACCAGGTGCCAGACGCCATCGGCCACCCGCATCACGCCGTGGCAACCCAGTTGTGCCAGCGCCTGCTCGTCCAGTGCACCGTCGCTGCCGACCTCCAGGCGCAGCCGGGTCGCCGCCCTGGCTTCCAGCGCGCGCACATTGTCCGAGCCACCCAGCGCCTTGGTCCAGGCGTCGATCTGCTGCTCATTCAGACTCTTGGCGCTTACCACCCTGGAGAGGCCGGCGACGACGGGTGCGGGATCGGCGCCCACCGGCGGTGCCTGGCCCTCGGCCACCATGGCGGCACGAATCTCGTCGGACACGCTGTCGGCGATGGGGCCCAGGATGACCTGGATACCACCTCCGCCCAGGCGCATGATGCCGCGCGACCCGAGCGCCTTGAGTGCCGGCTCGTCGATCTGCTCCGGCTCCTTGAGCACCAGCCGCAGGCGTGTGGTGCAGGCACCGACGGCCTCGAGATTGGCGGCACCGCCGAGCGCGGTGACGAAGGCCGGACCGCGTTCGCCCAGGTCCTCGGCGTGCACCTTGACGCCCTCTTCCATCGGTTCACGCCCTGGCGTCGGCAGATCGAAGCGCACGATCGCCCAACGGAACAGCACGTAGTAGACGCTACCGATCGCCAGCCCCACCGGCAGCATCAGCCAGCCGTTGGTGGACAGACCATAGGACAGGGCGTAGTCGAAGGCACCAGCCGAGAAGGTGAAGCCCAGCTTGACGTCCAGCCACTGCATGATCGCCATGCTCAGCCCGGTCATCAGCGCATGGAAGACGTACAGCATCGGCGCCAGGAACATGAAGGTGAACTCGATCGGCTCGGTCACCCCGGTCAGGAAGGCAGTCAGCGCCAGCGACATCAAGAGTCCACCGACCTGGGCGCGACGGCCCTTGTCCGCGGTGTGGTACATGGCCAGCGCCGCCGCCGGCAGACCGAACATCATCACCGGGAAGAAGCCGGCCATGAAACCGCCCGCCGCCGGGTCACCGGCGAAGAAGCGATTGAGGTCGCCGGTGGCGTCACCGAAGCTGCCGAACACGAACCACACAAAGCTGTTGAGCACGTGGTGCAGGCCGGTGACGATCAGCAGTCGATTGAGTGCACCGTAGACGAACTTGCCAAAGGCGCCGGCGTCGATCAGCCAGTGCCCCAGGGTGTCGATGGCGTGCTGGATCGGCGGCCAGCCCCAGCCGAAGGCGATCCCCAGCACCACCCCGGCAAGGCCGGTGGCGATGGGCACGAAGCGCCGTCCGCCGAAGAAGGCCAGATAGTCGGGCAGCTTTATCGCCTTGAAGCGGTTGTACAAAAGCCCGGCCACGGTACCCATGATGATGCCGGCCAGCACCCCCATGTCGATCTCGGGGTTGAGGCTTTGCAGAACCGCGTCCAGCACCAGATAGCCGATCACCCCGGCGAGCCCCGCCGCACCGTTGCTGTCGTCGGCGAAGCCGACGGCGAGGCCGATGGCGAAGATCAGCGCCAGGTTGGCGAAGATCGCCTGACCGGCGCTGGCGACGAAGGCGATGTCCAGCAGATCCGGCTGGCCCAGGCGCAGCAGCAGGCCGGCCACCGGCAGCACCGCGATCGGCAGCATCAAGGAGCGCCCGAGCAGCTGAAGCGCCGCCATCAGGCGTGAACCAAAGGAGGTGGTCATGTCAGGATCCTCTCGGGAGTGGGTTCGACGTCGAGGGCGGCGTCCACCAGCGGTGCCAGTGCCTTGCGCACCGAGGCCGCATCGGGCATCGCCAGCAGGGTGTCGATTTCACGCGCGATCACGCCGGCGTCCAGGCGACGCAGGCGGGCCTTGACCGAGGCGATGCGCGAGGGCTCCACGGACAATTCCGACACGCCCATGGCCACCAGCAGCGGGCCGGCCAGGTCATCCCCCGCCGCCGCACCACACACCCCCACCGGGCAGCGGTTGGCGGTTCCCGACAGGGTGGCCTGGATCAGCCGCAGCACCCCGGGATGAAGCACGTCGGCCTGGGCTGCCAACTGGGGATCCTCGCGGTCCATGGCCAGGCCATACTGGGTCAGGTCGTTGGTGCCGATCGACAGAAAGTCCGCCACCTTGGCCATGGCGGCGGAGCACAGCGCTGCGCTGGGCACCTCGATCATGGCGCCGAGCAGCGGCAGTTCGGTCAACCGCATCTCGGCGGCCAGGGCCTCCATGCGTTCGCGCACCCACTCGAGTTCGCTGGCATCGCTGACCATCGGCACCATGATGCGCAGATGACGCAGCGGCTTGACCCCGAGCAAGGCCCTCAACTGGGTATCCAACAGGGCCGGCTGGGTCTGCCACAGACGCATGCCGCGCACGCCCAGCGCCGGGTTGGGGACGGCGGGCAGGGTGAGGTACGGCAGCTGCTTGTCGGCACCGATATCCAGCGTACGGATGATCACCGGCCTGGACCCCAGTGCGTCGACGCTGGCCTGGTACTCCTGTCGCTGGGCCTCCTCGTCCGGTGCGGCGTCACGCCCCAGGAACAGGAACTCGGAGCGCATCAGGCCGACGCCATCGGCGCCACAGTCGCTGGCCTGGCGGGCTTCCTCGGCGCTGCCGATATTGGCCGCCACCTCGACCATGCGGTTGTCCCGGGTGACCACCTCCAGGTGAGCCTCCGCATTCTCTACCTCGGCGCGTGCCTGGCGGGCGGCGATATCCGCCACCACCTGATCGCGACGCGCTTGATCGGGCTCGAGTTCCAGCCGGCCGTTGTCGGCATCCAGCACCACCGCCCGATCGAGACACGACTCGGTCGCCTCCAGCAAGTCACCGCCCATGGCGACCAGGCACGGTAATCCCCGGGCCCTGGCCAGGATGGCCACGTGGGAGGTGGTGCCTCCGGTGGCCAGACACAGCCCTGCCGGCTTGAGCGCACACAGATCGACGAAGGTGGACGGCGTCAGATCCTCCGCCACGACGATGGCGCCGGGAGCGATATCACCGAACCCACTGCCCTCGCCTTCGCTGAATTCCAGCATCACCTGGCGTTGCAGATCGCGCAGATCGGCGATCCGCCCGATCAGGATGGGGTTACCGGTGGCCCGCAGGCGATCGGCCTCGGCGTCCAGCGCCTCGCGCCAGGCCTGGCCCGGGCTTAGCCCCTCCTCCAGTCGGCTGATCGCCGAGGCCACCAGATCAGGGTCTTCGAGCCACGCCTGGTGCGCCTCGAATACCTCCGCCTCGGCGGTCTGGCCGCTGCGTTCGGCGCGCTCTCGGGCGGCCTCCAGCTGGCGCCCGACGCGCTCGAGCGCCTCCTTCAGACGCGGGCTTTCCAGCTTGCGCCCCAGCCCTTCCAGCGGCACTTCGGGCAACTTGACCGACAGCGTCGCCAGCGGACCGGCAGCGATCCCGGTACTGGCGACAAGACCACCGAGCTGTCCGGCGGGCAGATCGACGCTGGGCGCTGGCGATGATGCGGCGGCCTCCGCCTGCCCAGGACCATGCCCCTCCGGCGTGGTCAGCAGCGTCATCGCTGCCGCCAGCGCCGCTTCGGCCTGACCTCCCTTGACTCTGATGACCACCTCGTCACCGCACTCGAGCCCCAGATTCATCAGCGCGCTGACACTGTCGGAGCTTGCCGTGCGAGCGTCGCGCAACAGACACAGGCTCACCTGGTGATCACGGGCGATGGCACGCAGGCGTGCCGCCGGCCGGGCGTGCAGCCCGGACTCGATCGCCAGTACCAGGGAGCGCTCCAGCGCTTCGCCATCGCTGCCTTCGGCCTCGGCCACATCATCGGCGAGCCCTGCCGGGCCCAACACCACCAGCGGATCGCCGCGCTGAACGATATCCCCGGCACGCAGGTCCAGCGATACCCATTCACGACCTCCGGCATCCAGCACCACCAGTGGCGTCACCAGCGATACCGCCTCGCGCACCAGCTGGTCCACATCGAAATAGCACAGTGGCTCTCCCGCCTCGATACGCTGCCCCAGGCTGACGCAGGGCTCGATGCCCTTGCCTTCGAGGGCGACGGTGTCGAGGCCAAGATGAACCAGCACCTCGACGCCCTCATCGCTCTTGATGGTGAAGGCGTGATGGGTGCGGGCGCACTGGATTACCTCGCCGGCGCAAGGTGCGTGCAGGCAACCGCCCAGGGGATCCAGGGCGATGCCCTGGCCGAGGCTACCCTCGGCAAAAACCGGGTCCGGCACGTCGGCCAAGGGGACGACGACCCCCTTGACCGGCGCCACCAGAGTGACATTGCTGGAAGTCATGATGGGCTCCGTATGATTGTCGTAGTGATTAGAGCGTGCAGGTCACCTTGCGCAGGTGCCTCGGCTGATCCGGGTCGATGCCGCGAGCCTCGGCCAGGCGGGCCACCATCGGATAGAAGCTCTGGATCACCGACAGCGGCTCCAGTGCCTCGTGGCCCGCCGAGGTCAATGTCAGATGGCGCTTGGCCACGCGCTCGTCGGCGGCCAGCAGCACCTTGGCGCCCACGCTCTCGAGCCACTCGGCCAGCTCCAGCAATCCCTGCTGTTCGGCGCCGGGGGGTGCGAACACCAGTACCGGATAGCCCGGCTCGATCAGCGCCATGGGGCCGTGCTTGACCTCGGCGCCACTGAAGGGCTCTGCCTGAATGGCGCAGGTTTCCTTGAACTTGAGCGCCGCCTCCTGGGCGATGCCAAGGCCGGTACCGCGGCCGATGACCATCAGCCGATCGGCGTCCTTGAGCGCCTCTACCGCTGGGCTCCAGTCCTGGGCGGCGGCGTCGGTCAGGCGATCGGGCAGCTCGTTGAGCGCCCCCAGCAGCATGGCGCTCTCGTTCCAGTGGGCCATCAGCTGGGCACCGGCCGACAGGGTCGCCAGGAAGCTCTTGGTGGCCGCAACGCTCTTCTCTTCACCGGCAAACAGCGGCACTTCCAGGTCGCTCGCCCGGCCCAGTGGCGACTCCGGCGTATTGACCAGGGCGATGGTGGTGGCGCCCCCCTGCTTCAGCGCCTCCTGGCTCGCCACCAGGTCGGGGCTCTGGCCCGACTGGGAGATGGCGATGGACAGCTGCCCGGCCAGCCGCCAGGGCGTACGCGACAGGGTCGACAGTGACGGCGGCAGCGAGGCCACCGGAATACCGCGGGTCTGCATGCACAGGTAGGCGAGGTAGCTTGCCGCGTGGTCAGAGCTGCCCCTGGCCACGGTGACGGCGCCTGTAGGCGGCTCGGCACGCAGGCGATCACCCAGCTCCCGCAGCACTGTCTGGTTGCGGGTCAGCTGACCGCGCAGGCGTTCCGGCGCGTTTAGCGCCTCTTCAAGCATGAGTGACATGGGATTCTCCAGAGACAAGACGACCGCCCAGGTGGACAGAGGTAAGGGTGAGTTCGGGATTGAGGGTCACGATATCGGCATGGGCCCCGGCCTCCAGGCGACCGATGTCACGGCGCCCGAGAAAGTCGGCGGGAAAGCGCGACAACCGATCCGAGGCCTCGGCCAGACTGAGCCCGAGACTGACGAAGTTGCGCAGCGCCTGATCCATCGTCAGGGTGCTGCCGGCCAGGGTGCCGTCGGCCAGACGCACGCCGCCCAGGCACTTGGTCACCTTCTGCTCGCCCAGGCGGTAGTCGCCGTCGGGCATGCCGGCTGCCGCGGTGGAATCGGTCACCGCATAGAGTCGCGGGATGCAGCGCAGCGCGGTGCGAATGGCGCCGGGGTGGACGTGCAGCAGATCCGGAATGATCTCGGCGTACTCGGCGTGGGCCAACGCCGCCCCGACCATGCCCGGCTTGCGGTGGTGCAGCGCCGTCATGGCGTTGAACAGGTGGGTAAAGCCACAGGCGCCATGGGATAGCGCCTCGACACCTTCTTCATAGCTGCCCAGGGTATGACCCAGCTGAACACGCACGCCCTGGTCGGTGAGGTGACGGATCACCTCCGCGTGCCCGCTGATTTCCGGTGCCAGGGTGATCAACAGGATCGGTGCCAGTGCCATCAGCTCATCCATTTCGGCGATGCTGGCGACCTGGGCGTGGGCCGGCTGGGCACCAAGCTTTCCGGGATTGATGAAGGGCCCTTCAAGGTGAACGCCGATCACCCGGGAAGCCTCGGAGTCCGGGGATTCCATGTAGCCTGAGATCTCGCCCAGCACCGTGCGCACCTCTTGCGGTCGCGCGGTCATGGTGGTCGCCAGCAGGCTGGTGGTGCCAAACCGCAGGTGAGTGCGGGCAAGGGTCGCGACGGCCTCACGCCCCTCCATGGCATCGGCACCGCCGCCGCCATGCACGTGCAGGTCGACGAAGCCGGGGATCAGCCGAGGGGCGTCATTGGTAGAGGGGTCGACGGGGGCGCCCTCGATGGCGGCGATCCGGCCCTGTTCCAGCCGAATCTCGCCCAGGCGCCAGCCCTCGGGGGTCAGCACGTTGCCGGCAAGGCGGGTGGGATCGGTACTCATGGCGGTCTCCTAGCGGGCGAGTTCGACGGTGAAGTCGTAGTAGTCGGTACGGCAGTAGGTGATGGTCAGCTCCGCCGGAGTGTCGTCGGCCAGGTAGCCCAGCCGCGTCACCTTGAGCAGGGCCTGGCCTTCGGCTACCTGGGCAAGCCCGGCGAGTTCGCCGTCGGCATTGACCGCGGTGACCTGCTGACGGGCACGCACGATGGGGCGACCAGCCTGCTCGAGCCATTGATACAGCGAGACGTCGACCGCCATGGGGTCCGGCAGCACGGTGACCGGCAGGCAACTCTCCTCCACCGCCATCACCACGTCATCGGCCAGACGCAGGCGCTTGAGTCGCGACACCTGGGCGTTGCTCGACAGTCCCAGGCGCAGGTTCTCCTCGGGGCTTGGCTGGCAGCGCTCGCGTCTGAGCCACTCTGAGCGCGGCGAGAACCCGCGCTGGATCAGCATGTCGCTGAAACTCGCCAGTCGGGTCAGCGGCTGATCCATGCTGGGGCGGATAAAGGTGCCGGAGCCGCGGTCACGTCGGATCAGGCCGCTTTCCTCCAGTTGGTCGAGTGCCTTGCGCGCCGTGATGCGTGACACCGACAAGGCCTCGGCCAGGTTGCGTTCCGACGGTAGCGCCTCTCCGGCGCGCCAGCTTCCACTGCGGATGGCCGCCTCCAGGCCATTGGCCAACTGGCGGTACAGCGGCGTGGCAAGTGTGGCGTCGAGGTGCAGGTGCTCGAATCGTGAGTCCATGACGGCGTGGTCCCTGGGGGCTTGGTGATAACCACTATAGCCCCACCTAGAGACCAATTGAATACCAATCTAATACCACATTGGTCGAACCCTGACTGTGCATTTCACGGCGCCCCCGCCGCCCCCTCAACTCCTCTACCGAGGTATTCCAAAGGGAGCGAAAGGAGGCGTAGCCAAGATGCCGCGAAGGAAGCGATAAAATTTTGCCGAATACCGTTTCCAACCCCTTGATTTGCGGCCACGGGCTCCGCGGGGTTTGGCCGGGGCTGCAACAATCCGTATAGTGGCCCCCTTATTCCCGCCACTCGATCGTGACCATGCTGCAGAACAACGCCTTGCTGGCTCAGCTCAAGCAACAGATCCGCGATAACACCCCCCGCGTCACGGGTGTCATCAAAGCCACCGAAAA
>DJIP01000180.1:7111-9387 GCA_002433675.1 Halomonas halophila | reverse complement strand
GGAGCTGGAGAAGCGCGGCATCGGCCGCCCCTCGACCTACGCTGCCATCATCTCGACCATCCAGGATCGTGGCTACGTCAAGCTCGAGAACCGACGGTTCTACGCCGAGAAGCTGGGCGACATCGTCACCGAGCGGCTCAAGGAGTCGTTTCCCGATCTGATGGACTATTCCTTCACCGCACGCATGGAGGATAGCCTCGACGAGATCGCCGAGGGCGAGCGTAACTGGCGTGAGCTGCTCGACGTCTTCTATCAGGAGTTTCGCGGGGAGCTGGCCAAGGCCGAGAGCGACGAGGGCATGCGGCCCAATCAGCCGGTTCCCACCGATATCGACTGCCCGACCTGCGGGCGCAAGATGCAGATTCGTACCGCTTCGACCGGGGTCTTCCTTGGCTGCAGCGGCTACAACCTGCCGCCCAAGGAACGCTGCAAGACCACCATCGACCTGCTGCCGGGTGAAGAAGCTGTCGCCGCCGATGCCGGCGAAGAAGCCGAGACCGATGCCCTGCGTGCCAAGGAACGCTGTCCGGTGTGCTCCACCGCCATGGACAGCTACCTGATCGATGAAGGGCGCAAGCTCCACATCTGCGGTAACAGCCCAGACTGTGAAGGCTACAAGATCGAACAGGGCAAGTTCCGCATCAAGGGCTACGACGGCCCAGTCATCGAATGTGACAAGTGCGGCTCCGAGATGCAGCTCAAGTCCGGACGCTTCGGCAAGTACTTCGGCTGCACCAGCGACAGCTGCAAGAATACTCGCAAGCTGTTGCGCAACGGTGAGGTGGCACCGCCCAAGATGGACCCGATTCCGATGCCGGAGTTGGCCTGTCAGAAGGTGGAGGATCACTACGTGCTGCGTGATGGCGCCAGTGGGCTGTTCCTGGCAGCCAGCAAGTTCCCGAAGAATCGCGAGACCCGTCCGCCCCTGGTGAAGGAGCTGAAGCCCCACGCCGACGAGCTGCCGGAGAAGTATCACTACCTGCTCGACGCGCCGGACCAGGATCCGGACGGTCGCCCGGCCCAGATTCGGTTCTCGCGCAAGCTCAAGGAGCAGTTCGTGATGACCGACGGCGACAATGGCAAGGCCAGCGGCTGGAAGGCCAGCTGGGACGGTCACAAGTGGGTGGTGGAGGACAAGCGCAAGTGACACCGCGGGCCCGCACCAATCAGTTGTTGTATCAGGCGCAGTTGCTGCTGGACGTGGCGCCGGGTGGTGACGAGCACCAGGGCGCCAGAAAGAGGGCCAGCGAGGAGGGCGCCCTGGCGTTGTTTGAGCTGGCGATCGACGCCCTGCTGCGTGACGTCTGTGAGCATGCCCATCTGGCGGAACATGACTGGCGAAGCCTGCTGCTGGGTGATGATCCACCCGCCGTGGCCGAGGTTCATCGGCTACGTGAGCTGGCCCGTGATGGCAGCAGTTGGCTTTACCGTGTCATCGGTCATCTCGAGGCGCTGCATGGCGATGAAGGGGCGAGTCGACCTCGCTCGCCAGCATTGTCCGGGGTAATTGCCGTGGACCGGCAGGCGGATCTGGGGCAGGAATTGCACCATTGCCTCGAGGCGGCCAAGGTCGAGATAGCCGCCTTACGCCAGACCAGTGAGGAATGGTAAAGGCAGAGTGTCGTCGGCCGGCGACGCTTCTGTGCGCCGTCGTTTGATAGCTGCGACAGAGCTCGTTTGCCTGCCGTGAAATCGGCTAGGTTCCGCGTGAAGTTCCGCAGAATCGGGATTACACTGCGTCACAGATTTTTTCGTTTATTCACAGTGAGTTTGTCCATGTTCGCCCAGAGTCAACGTCGCCGTTTCATCCAAATGATACTTGGTGCCATGCTGCTACTCCCTCTGGGTGTCAGTGCCAGCATGGACATGGTGGAGGACCAGCTTCGCCGTGCCATTGTCCCGGACTCCTCCAGCGAGATCTGGGTCCTGATCGATAACCAGGACTCTCGCCTGACGGTGTATCGCGGGGGGGTGGAGCTGGCCCGATACTCACCAATTTCGGTGGGTAGAGGGGGCGCCAAGTCCCAGCGGGTCATGGGCGACAAGACCACGCCTAGAGGCGAGTTCCACGTCAATCGCTTCAACTTCGACAGCAAGTTCGACATCTTCATCGGGCTGGACTATCCGACGCCCACCCACGCCAGGATGGCGCTGGAGTCGGGGCTGTACAGTCAGCAGGATTACGACGACTATTTCGACTACTATCGCCGGCATCGTAGCCCACCCCAGCAGACGATCCTGGGGGGTTATATCGGCATACACGGAGTCGGCGATGG
>DJIP01000180.1:0-6729 GCA_002433675.1 Halomonas halophila | reverse complement strand
GAAATTCGGGAACTTTCCGGCTTGATTGATGTTGGCACTCGCGTCGTCATCCGCTAGTCTTTAGGGGCGCAAGGGACGTTCAAGACTATGGACAAGCGCCGTTGTGTATTATAAAACAGCGTTTGACTCCTGTGCTTAGCAGCACAAGTCGCTGCAAGAAAGGCCTGCCTTTGCAGGAAGCCTGATGGATACATACCCTGATCGGGTATGTTACTGTCACCAACGCAGTACCAAGGAAGACTCAAGGAGAACACCATGACTCTGAAGACTACCCTGAAGCTGACCGCCGCCGCCGCTTCTCTGGCCGTTCTGGCTGGCTGTGCTTCTTCCAGCGCTCTGGAAGAAGTTCGCATGACCGCTGAGTCCGCTCAGGCCGACGCTGCAGAAGCTCGCAGCATCGCCACTCAGGCTCAGAACACTGCCAACCAGGCACAGCGTGACGCTCAAGCGGCCCTGCAGCTGTCTCAGCAGAACCGTGAAGAGATGAACCGCATGTTCGAGCGTTCCATGCGCAAGTAATCGTTTCGCATCCCGTTCGCGGGATTGACCGACAGGGCGTCAGGGTTTCATCGAAATCAGGTCGTCCAGGTCATGAAACGATAGGCTGAGGCCCCACCGAAAGGTGGGGCCTCAGTCGTTTCTGGTACCTGATGATTGCGTGACGGCTGAGGCCGAGTGCCGTCGGCAGCAATGGCCAGAGGCGCTGCGGTCAGCGCCGCGTTGAACAACTGCATATCTTGTCGTCTCACCCCCGGCCCCGACCGTTACCTCGGAAGCCGACCATTGGCTGATGGCTGATGGCCGATGGCTGCTGTGCATTTGGCTCTTTAGCTGGATACATGGTGTCGTCATGATGCTGGCGAGGTTCATCCAGGGGGCAAGAGCACAAAAAAGGGCGCCCCTGTCGGGGCGCCCTGTGCAAGTCACGTGCTTGAGGCGGTGCGTGTCGTCGCCGGTTCAGCCTTCGTGGCTGACCTGTCCCAGTAGGGCAGGCTCGTCGGCGATCAGCTCGATATGA
This sequence comes from Halomonas halophila, assembly GCA_002433675.1. Classification (GTDB taxonomy): domain Bacteria; phylum Pseudomonadota; class Gammaproteobacteria; order Pseudomonadales; family Halomonadaceae; genus Halomonas; species Halomonas salina_B. Next base: position 5,711 of record DJIP01000180.1, on the reverse strand, counting down.
TCGTAGAGGCTGCCAGGCAGCGGCTTGGGTTCGGCCGGGGTGGTGGGCTGCATGGCCACCGGCAGTCCGCTGGGTGTCTCCATGGCGCTTCTCAGGCGAGCAAAGTCGACGTCGTAGTCCTTGTCCTTGACGGCTGCCTCGACCTCCTCGATAGCGGCGGTCATGTCCTCGATCGGCGCACCTTCTTCTTCATCGAGGTAAGGATAGGCCTGGACATAGAGGTGTTCGTCGGACCAGCCGAGCTTGAGCGGTTCATTGACCAGTCGGACCCGGGTGCCCACCGCGACCTGATCGAACAGATTCTCGACATCGTCGGGCAGCATGCGGATGCAGCCGTGGGTGACGCGCATGCCGACGCCCTCGGGCTTGTTGGTGCCGTGGATCAGGTAGCCGGGAATGCCCAGCCGCATCTTGCGGGTGCCCATGGGGTTGTCGGGTCCTGGCGGCACCACGCCGGGCAAGGGGTCGCCGGCCTCGGCGTGTTCGCGACGGATGGACGCCGGGGGATACCAGGACGGATTCTTGACCATCTGGGTGATGGTGGTGGAGCCCAGTGGCGTCTTCCAGTCCATGCGACCCACGGCGATCGGGTAGGTCTGCACCGTGCGCGGCTCGCCTTCCTTGGCCGGCGGATAATAGTAGAGGCGCATCTCGGCCACGTTGACCACGATGCCGTTGCGCGGTGCATCGGGCAGAATGAACTGGGCCGGAATGGTCACTTCGGTACCCTCGCCGGGATACCAGATGCTGATGTCGGGGTTGGCGCGGGTGATGGCGTTGAAGCCGATGCCGTGCTCGTGTCCGATATCGATGAGGGTGTCTTCCTCGTCGGCTTCGACGGTGTAGACCTCACCGATCAGGTCGCCTTCTTCGGGCAGCAGGTAGTGGCCCCGGGGCAGGTCGTCGGCCGCCGCCAGAGGTGCCGCCAGCGCGCCCACGACGCCACACAGGGTGGCGAGGCGGACGAGCGGCCGGCGAAGTGAAGTCGAAGTCATTGCAGCAGTCTCGATGATGGTTGAAGGCCGGGGATCACCCGGCCGGAATTTGCGGTGTCCTATGTACATAGATTGCCCGCTAATGCGGCGTTGCGCCAGTCCCTTGCAAGGGATGGCTCAGGCCGCCTGAGTCTTACGATTGAGTTGATCCAGCAGCGCCTCTACGGCGTCGAAGCGAGTCTCCTCGGTGGCCATGTCGGCCTGGAAGCGAAGGGTGTCGGCGCCCTCCAGTCGATAGCGTTCCGGCGACCCCTGGATCAGGCCCACCAGCGTCAGCGGATCCACCGCGGTCTGGCCGCCGAACAGCACGCGCCCGCGCTCGGCGCCCGCTTCCAGGCGCACGATGCCGAGTCTTTCGGCGCGCTGCCTGAGGCGGGTCTGGCGCAGCAGTGTCTTGACCGGGGCGGGCAGCAACCCGAAGCGATCGATCATCTCCACGCGCAGTTCCTTGAGCTCGGCCTCGTTGTCGGCGTTGGCGATGCGCTTGTACATCACCAGACGCTGCTGGACATCCGGCAGATAGTCGTCGGGAATCAGCGCCGGCAGGTTGAGGCTGATCTCGACGCCTTCCTGCAGCGGCGCCTCGATATTCGGAGTGCGGCCTTCACGAATGGCCTTTACCGCTCGGTCGAGCATCTCCATATAGAGGCTGTAGCCCACCGCCTCCATCTGGCCGCTCTGTTCGTCGCCCAGCAGTTCGCCGGCGCCGCGGATCTCCATGTCGTGGCTGGCCAGGGTGAAACCAGCGCCCAGATCCTCTGCCTGGCCGATCGCCTCGAGGCGCTTGACCGCGTCTCGAGTGATCGAACGCGGCGGCGGCGCCAGCAGGTAGGCGTAGGCCTGGTGGTGGCTACGGCCTACCCGGCCGCGCAGCTGGTGGAGCTGGGCCAGGCCGAACTTGTCGGCACGCTCGATGATGATGGTATTGGCGCTGGGCACGTCGATGCCGGTCTCGATGATGGTCGAGCACACCAGCACGTTGAAGCGCTTGTGATAGAAGTCGGACATCACCCGTTCCAGCGAGCGCTCCGGCAGTTGGCCATGGGCCACCGCGACGCGGGCATCGGGCACCAGTTCGCGCACCTTCTCGGCGGCGCTCTCGATGGTCTTGACCTCGTTGTGCAGGTAGTAGACCTGGCCGCCACGCAGGATCTCGCGCAGGATCGCTTCCTTGATCACGGCTTCTTCGCGCTGCTGGACGAAGGTCTTCACCGACAGGCGCCTGGCCGGTGGGGTGGCGATGATCGACAGGTCGCGGATACCGCTCATGGCCATGTTGAGCGTGCGCGGAATCGGTGTGGCGGTCATGGTCAGTACGTCGACCTCGGCACGCAGCGTCTTGAGCCTTTCCTTCTGGGACACGCCGAAGCGATGCTCCTCGTCGATGATGACCAGACCCAATTCCGGAAAGTCGAGCTTCCGTGACAGCAGCTTGTGGGTGCCAATGACGATATCGACCTTGCCCTCGCGAACGCGCTTGAGGGTGTCTGTCTGGCTACCGCTGCTGGTGAAGCGGGACAGCAATTCGATATCCACCGCGGTATCGGCGAAGCGGTCACGGAAGTTCTCGAAATGCTGGCGGGCGAGCAGGGTGGTCGGCACTAGCACCACCACCTGGCGACCGGATTGCACCGCAAGAAAGGCGGCCCGCATGGCGACTTCGGTCTTGCCGAAGCCGACGTCGCCACAGACCACGCGGTCCATCGGACGCGGCGCGGTCATGTCCTGGATCACCGCCTGGATGGTGACGCGCTGATCCGGTGTCTCCTCGAACGGGAAGTTGGCGACGAAGCGAGCGTACTCCTCGTCCGGGGCCGCGCAGGCGAAGCCTTCGCGGGCCTCGCGGCGGGCATAGATGTCGAGCAGCTCGGCGGCGGTGTCGCGGATCTTCTCGGCGGCCTTGCGCTTGGCCTTTTCCCATTGTTCCGAACCCAGACGATGCAGCGGTGCCAGTTCGTCGTCGGCACCGGCGTAGCGCGAAATCAGGTGCAGGCTATCCACCGGCACGTAAAGCTTGGCACCGTCGGCGTACTCGAGGCTGACAAACTCGGCCGCCTGGCCGCCGGCTTCGAGTGTTTCCAGCCCGCGGTAGCGGCCGACGCCGTGGGACTGGTGGACCACCGGGGCGCCGACCTTGAGTTCGGAAAGATGGCGTACGGCGAGTTCGTTGTCGTCGGTGGCCTTGGCCTGGCGGCGGGTCTGGCGCACGATCTCGCCGAACAGTTCCGTCTCGGTGATCACACTGACCGCGGGGGAGCCGAGCGACAGGCCGCTGGAGAGCTGCCCCTCGGCGATGGCCAGGCGAGAGCTGCCGGCGAGGAAGTCGGAAAATCCGTCCGCGGCGTCCAGTGCACCGGTAGCGGGGGCCAGGGTCTCCTCCAGCGCTTCCCGACGCCCACGGGACTCGGCCACGAACAGCACCCGGCGCTCTGCGTGCTCGTTCAGAGTGCCCCTGAGCGCCGCCAGCGGATCCTTTGCCCTGGCATTGATCGCCACCTGGGGGGCGTCGCTGGCATCCGAGGGGTGGGCGTGGGGATGCTCGCTGTCTGCCGTCAGTTCGACCCTGGGGTGAGTCTTGATCAGCCCGAACAGTTCCGCTTCTGGGATAAAGGCGCGATGGGGCGGCAGCAGCGGGCGGGTCGGGTCGACGCCGAGATTTTCGTAGCGGCTGGTGATCGCCTGCCAGTGGTGCTCGGCGGCCTCGCGGCAGCCGGACATCAGGGCGACCCGGGTGTCCGCTGGCAGGTGGTCGAACAGTGAGGCGGTGGCCTCGAAGAACAGCGGCAGATACTGCTCGAGCCCGGGGGAGGGGATGCCCTTCAGCGCATCGACATAAAGCGGGCACTGGCGTGGGTCGACGTCGAACAGGGTCTCGAAGCCTTCACGAAAGCAGGCGATGGCCGAGCGTGACAGCGAATACTCGTGCGCCGGCAGCAGGTCGATCCGCTCGACCTTGTCGAGGCTGCGCTGGGTGTCGGGGTCGAAGCTTCTGAGGGTATCGATCTCGTCGTCGAACAGGTCGATGCGAAGCGGATGGTCGCTACCCATGGGAAACAGATCGATCAGGGCGCCACGCAGCGCATATTCCCCCGGCTCGAAGACGGTTTCCACCGCCCGGTAGCCTGCCCGTGACAATTGTTCGCGGAAGGTTTCACGCTTGAGGGTGGCGCCGACCTCCAGGGTCAGCACTCGCCCGGCGATATACTCCACCGGCGGCAGGCGCTGCATCAGGGTATTGATCGGTACCAGCACGATGCCGTGTACGCCGTCCTGCAGATGCCTGAGGGTGCGCAGCCGCGACGAGACGATGTCCTGATGGGGCGAAAAGCTGTCGTAGGGCAGCGTCTCCCAGTCGGGGAAGGGCAGCACCGGCACGTCGGCATAGAAGGCCAGTTCATTCTCGAGCCTCAGCGCCTCGGCGGTATCCTGGGTGATCACCAGCAACGGCGCGTCGGCGGCCAGGCGCGAAAGCGCCAGGGCGCTGGCGCTGCCGGCGGGCGTGGTGAGGTACAGGGTGTCACGTGCGCCCTGGGGATGCGGCGGATCGAGCGGCGAAAAGGTAGGCATAGAGGAAGTCGTTTCGCTGGCGTTCAGAGGTCGAGCAGGCATCATACCAGCCCGATCTCGCTCATGTAGTCAAACCGCGATTTGTGTAACGGGCCTACAGGAGGTGCGACCATACAGTCATTGCCCCTTTCAAGGGGGGAGCCGATAATACGCTCGTTTCCCCATCAGACTTAGAGGTCTCTCGTGAGCCAGCAACCCGATATCGTCTTCCAGCAATGGCACGACAACCAGGCCGTGGCCGAGCAGATGATCCCGCTGATCGGCAGCCTGTATCGTCGCAATAACGTGGTCACCACCATGTTCGGACGTTCGCTGTTCAACCGCAGCGTCATCCGCATCCTCAAGGACCATCGTTTCGTCAGGAAGATCGAAGGTACCGAGTTGTCGGTGCAGGATACCTTCCCGCTGGTGCAGGCGATGACCCAGCTGAATCTGGGGCCGGCTCACGTCGATGTGGGCAAGTTGGGTGTGGCGTTCAAGAAGCAGGGCGGTGGCGATGCGCTGGCGTTCATGCGCGAGCAGCTGGCCGAGATCGTCGACTGTCACGATCCTGACGCCGGCAATGGCGAGCCCAAGGACGTGGTGCTTTACGGCTTCGGCCGGATCGGTCGTATTCTTGCACGCGTGCTGATCGAGAAGGCCGGTGGCGGCAATCTGCTGCGCCTCAAGGCCATCGTGGTGCGCGGTCGTGGCGATATCGCCAAGGATCTGGAAAAGCGCGCCAGCCTGCTGCGTCGTGACAGCGTCCACGGCCCTTTCGACGGCACCATCAGCGTGTGCCCGGAGACCCGTACCCTGACCGCCAACGGCAACGTGATCCAGGTGATCTACGCCGATTCACCCAGCGATGTGGACTACACCGCCTACGGCATCAACAACGCCGTGGTGGTCGACAACACCGGTATCTGGCGCGACGAGGCCGGCCTCGGCCAGCACCTGGAGTGCAAGGGCGTGTCCAAGGCGCTGTTGACCGCGCCGGGCAAGGGCGACCTGAAAAACATCGTCTATGGCATCAATCATGGCGATATCACCCAGGATGATCGCATCATCTCTGCGGCGTCGTGCACCACCAACGCCATCGTGCCGGTGCTGAAGGTGATGAACGACGAATACGGCATCGAGCACGGCCACGTCGAGACCGTTCACTCC
>DJIP01000214.1:3218-6778 GCA_002433675.1 Halomonas halophila | reverse complement strand
GACTGGTACAACTCCGGCTACATCATCGCCTGGGGCTCCAACGTGCCGCAGACGCGTACCCCGGACGCCCACTTCTTCACCGAGGTGCGCTACAAGGGCACCAAGACGGTGTCGATCACCCCGGACTACGCCGAGGTCTCCAAGCTTACCGACGAGTGGCTGTCCGCCAAGCAGGGCACCGACGCCGCCCTGGCCATGGCCATGGGCCACGTCATCCTCAAGGAGTTCCACCTCGCCTCGCCCAGCGCCTACTTCACCGACTACGTCAAGCGCTACACCGACATGCCCTTCCTGGTGGCGCTGGAGCCCCGCGAAGACGGCACCTACGCCCCGGGCAAGCAGCTGCGCGCGGCCGACTTCGACGCCTCGCTCGGCCAGGACAACAACCCCGAGTGGAAGACCGTCGCCTGGGACGAGACCCGTGACCAGCTGGTGGTGCCGCGCGGTTCCATCGGCTTCCGCTGGGGCGAGAACGGCGCTGACGAAAAGGGCAAGTGGAGCCTTGAGTCACTGGACGCCGACGGTCAGCAGATCGACCTGCGCCTGTCGCTGGCCGACGCCCACGACAGCGTCGCCAAGGTGGCCTTCCCCTACTTCGGCGGCATCGCCCACGAGCACTTCGACCACGTCGAAGGCAACGAGGTGCTGCACCACTGCCTGCCGGCCAAGAAGCTGACCCTGGCCGACGGCAAGGAAGTGCTGGCGGTCACCGTGTTCGACCTGATGTGCGCCAACTATGGCATCGACCGTGGTCTCGGCGGCGAAGGCGAGGACGACGGTGCCACCGCACTGGACCAGCTTCGCCCCTACACCCCGGCGTGGCAGGAAAAGATCACCGGCGTGCCCGCCAACCAGTGTATTCGCATCGCCCGCGAGTTCGCCCACAACGCCGACAAGACCCAGGGTCGGTCCATGATCATCGTCGGTGCCGGGATGAACCACTGGTACCACATGGACATGAACTACCGTGGCCTGATCAACATGCTGGTGCTGTGCGGCTGTATTGGTCAGACCGGCGGCGGCTGGTCCCACTATGTGGGCCAGGAAAAGCTGCGTCCCCAGACCGGCTGGACCCCGCTGGCCTTCGGCCTGGACTGGCAGCGTCCGCCGCGCCACATGAACGGCACCTCGTTCTTCTACAACCACTCGAGCCAGTGGCGCTACGAGAAGCTCGAGGTCAAGGAACTGCTGTCGCCGCTGGCCAAGGCCGACAAGTACGACGGCAGCCTGATCGACTTCAACGTGCGCGCCGAGCGCATGGGCTGGCTGCCGTCGGCGCCGCAGCTCGGGGTCAACCCGCTGCGCCTGGCCGGCCCCGCCCGTGAGGCCGGCATGTCCACCCCCGACTACGTCGTCAGCCAGCTCAAGCAGGGCCGTCTTGGCTTCGCTGCCGAGGACCCGGACAACCCCCAGAACTTCCCGCGCAACATGTTCGTGTGGCGCTCCAACCTGCTGGGCTCCTCGGGCAAGGGCCACGAGTACATGCTCAAGTACCTGCTGGGCACCCGCCACGGGCTGCAGGGCAAGGACCTGGGCGAATCCGGCGGCGCCATGCCCCGGGAAGTCACCTGGCACGACGAGGCTCCCGAAGGCAAGGTGGACCTGTTCACCACCCTGGACTTCCGCATGTCGACCACCTGCCTGTACTCCGACGTGGTGCTGCCCACCGCGACCTGGTACGAGAAGGACGACCTCAACACCTCGGACATGCACCCCTTCATCCATCCGCTGACCGCCGCCACCGATCCGGCCTGGGAAGCGCGCAGCGACTGGGACATCTACAAGGGCATCGCCAGGAAGTTCTCACAGGTCTGCCCCGGCCACCTGGGCGAGGAAACCGACCTGGTCACCCTGCCGCTGCAGCATGACAGCCCCGGCGAACTGGCCCAGCCCGACGTGCTCGACTGGAAGCGCGGCGAGTGCGAGCCGATCCCCGGCAAGACCATGCCGAGCCTGATCGAGGTCAAGCGCAACTACCCCGAGACCTACGAGCGCTTCACCTCGGTGGGCCCGCTGCTCGAGAGCATCGGCAACGGCGGCAAGGGCATCGGCTGGAACACCGAGAAGGAAGTCGAGCTGTTGCGCGGTCTCAACCACGTCAAGCTCGAGGGGCCGGCCAAGGGCCAGCCGAAGCTCGAAAGCGCCATCGACGCCGCCGAGATGATCCTGGCGCTGGCACCGGAGACCAACGGTCAGGTGGCGGTGAAGGCGTGGGACGCGCTGTCGAAGATCACCGGTCGCGATCACACCCACCTGGCGGTGCCCAAGGAAGAGGAAAAGATCCGCTTCCGCGATGTGGTGGCCCAGCCGCGCAAGATCATCTCCAGCCCGACCTGGTCTGGCCTGGAGGACGAGCACGTGTCCTACAACGCCGGCTACACCAACGTCCACGAGCTGATTCCGTGGCGTACCGTCAGCGGTCGCCAGCAGTTCTACCAGGATCACGCCTGGATGCGTGACTTCGGCGAGAGCCTGCTGGTCTACCGTCCGCCCATCGACACCAAGGCCACCAAGGCCATGGCGATGCCGCGGCCCAACGGTAACCCGGAGATCGCGCTGAACTGGATCACCCCGCACCAGAAGTGGGGCATCCACTCCACCTACTCCGACAACCTGTTGATGCTGACCCTGTCGCGTGGCGGTCCCATCGTCTGGCTGTCCGAGGAAGACGCGGTCGCCATCGGTGTCGAGGACAACGACTGGATCGAGCTGTACAACGCCAACGGCGCCATCGCTGCCCGCGCAGTCGTCAGCCAGCGGGTCAAGACCGGCATGGCGATGATGTACCACGCCCAGGAGCGCATCGTGAACGTGCCCGGCTCCGAGGTCACCGGTACCCGCGGCGGTATCCACAACTCGGTCACCCGCGTCTGCCCCAAGCCGACCCACATGATCGGCGGCTACGGACAGCTCTCCTACGGCTTCAACTACTACGGCACCGTCGGCTCCAACCGCGATGAGTTCGTCATGGTGCGCAAGATGAAGCACGTCAACTGGTTGGACGGCGAAGGACAGGACAGCGCCCAGGAGGCAGTGAAATGAAGATCCGTTCCCAAGTGGGCATGGTGCTCAACCTCGACAAGTGCATCGGCTGTCATACCTGTTCGGTGACCTGCAAGAACGTCTGGACCAGCCGTGAAGGCGTCGAGTACGCCTGGTTCAACAACGTCGAGACCAAGCCCGGCATCGGCTATCCCAAGGAGTGGGAGAACCAGGCGCGCTGGAAAGGCGGCTGGCTGAGGCGCGAGGACGGCACCATCGAGCCGCGCATCGGCGGCAAGTGGCGGGTGCTGGCGAACATCTTCGCCAACCCCGACCTGCCGGAGATCGACGACTACTACGAGCCGTTCACCTTCGACTACCAGCACCTGCACCAGGCCAAGAAGGGCCGCCACCAGCCGGTGGCGCGCCCCCGTTCGCTGATCTCCGGTCAGCGCATGGAAAAGATCGAGTGGGGCCCCAACTGGGAAGAGATTCTCGGTACCGAGTTCGCCAAGCGCCGCAAGGACGCCAACTTCGACAAGATCCAGGCGGACATCTACGGCCAGTTCGAAAACACC
>DJIP01000214.1:0-2885 GCA_002433675.1 Halomonas halophila | reverse complement strand
GCCGCGCCTGTGCGAGCACTGCCTCAACCCGGCCTGCGTGGCCAGTTGCCCGAGCGGTGCGATCTACAAGCGTGAAGAGGACGGTATCGTCCTGATCGACCAGGACAAGTGCCGCGGCTGGCGGATGTGCGTGTCCGGCTGCCCGTACAAGAAGATCTACTACAACTGGAAGTCCGGCAAGTCAGAGAAGTGCATCTTCTGCTACCCGCGCATCGAGTCGGGCCAGCCGACGGTGTGCTCCGAGACCTGTGTCGGTCGTATCCGCTACCTGGGCGTGCTGCTCTACGACGCCGATCGTATCGAGGAGGTCGCCGCCTCCCAGGACGAGCGCGACCTGTACAAGCGCCAGTGCGAGATCTTCCTTGACCCCAATGATCCCGAGGTCATCGCCCAGGCCAAGCGTGACGGCATCGATGACAACGTGATCAAGGCGGCCCAGGAGTCCCCGGTCTACAAGCTGGCCATGGACTGGCAGCTGGCACTGCCGTTGCACCCGGAGTACCGCACCCTGCCGATGGTCTGGTACGTGCCGCCGCTGTCGCCGATCCAGTCGGCGGTGGACGGTGGTCACGTCGAGAACGACGGCGTGCTGCCCAAGGTCGAATCGCTGCGTATCCCGGTGAAGTACCTGGCCAACATGCTCACCGCCGGTGACGAGGCGCCGGTGGTTCGCGCACTCAAGCGCATGATGGCCATGCGCGAGTACATGCGCGGCAAGCACGTTGACGGCGAGTTGCGCCACGACGTGCTCGACGAGGTCGAGCTGAGCGAGGCCCAGGTCGAGGAGATGTACCGCTACCTGGCCATCGCCAACTACGAGGATCGCTTCGTCATCCCGACCAGCCACCGCGAGCAGGCCCGCGAGGCCTTCCCGGAGCGTGGCGGCTGCGGCTTCACCTTCGGCAACGGCTGCCAGGGCGGCAGCGACGAGACCAGCCTGTTCGGCGGACGCAAGCAGACCACCACCCTGGTAAACGTCGAGCAGTATGATCCCAGCCATCCGGAGGTCGAGCATGACTAATCCACTCGCCCAGGGCCTGCGCGCCCTGGCCCGCCTGCTCGACTATCCCGACCGGGAACTGATCGAGGGGCTTGCCGAGGTCAAGGCGGCGATTGCCGCCATGCCACTGCCGGGGGGAGCCCCCCGGCAGGCACTGCTCGACTGGTGCGATCGCCTGGCGGACGCCCGCCTGCTGGACGTCCAGGCGGCCTACGTCGCCCAGTTCGATCGCGGCCGCGCCACCTCGCTTTTGCTGTTCGAGCACGTCCACGGCGAATCCCGCGACCGCGGCCAGGCCATGGTCGACCTGCTCGGTGAGTACGAGGACGCCGGCTTTGCCCTGGACAGCCGCGAGCTTCCCGACCACCTGCCGCTGCTGCTGGAGTTCCTCTCCACCCGTGAGGGTGACGAGGTGGCCCGCTGGATCGGTGACGTCAGCCATATTCTGGCGCTCATCACCGCCCGCCTCGAGGCCAAGCAGTGCGATCAGGCGCTGGTGACCCTGACCCTGCTGTCGCTGATCGGCGCCGAGGGTCAGGTGGACCTCCACCGCGAGGCGGTCAAGGAAGAACCGGCGGACAACACCCCCGCCGCCCTCGACGCCGTGTGGGAGGAGGAGGCCGTGCGTTTCTCGGCCGAATCCGACCAGGACTGTGCGCTGACCTCCGCCGAGGGCAAGCGCCTCGCCGAACGTCGGGGCAGCATCCAGCCCGACACCGTTCGCCTCCCCGATGCCATGCCCTCTCGACCCACTGGAGGTCTGTCATGAACTACCTGCACACCCTGCTGTTCGGCCTCTATCCCTACCTGGCGGGCAGCGTCTTTCTGATCGGTAGCCTATTGCGCTTCGACCATGGCCAGTACACCTGGAAGACCGGCTCGAGCCAGATGCTGTCGTCCAGGCGCATGCGCCTGGCCAGTCCGCTGTTCCACGTCGGCATTCTGGTGATCTTCTTCGGGCATCTGGTCGGCCTGCTGACACCGCATTGGGTCTACGCCCCCTTCATCAGCGCCGGCACCAAGCAGGTGTTCGCCATCCTGGTCGGTGGTCTTGCCGGTATCGCCTGCCTGATTGGCGGCGCCATGCTGCTGCATCGCCGCTTCACCGACCCACGGGTCAAGGCGTCCTCCAGCTTCATGGACAACCTGATCATCGTGCTGCTGGTGGTTCAGGTCACCCTCGGCCTGCTGACCATTCCCGCCGCCCTGCATCACCTGGACGGCGGCGTGATGATCAAGCTCGCCGAATGGGCCCAGGCCATCGTCTTCTTCCAGGGTGGCGCCGCCTCCCACCTCGAAGGCATTGGTTTCATCTACCACCTGCACATTCTGGTCGGCCTGACCATCGTGTTGGTGTTCCCGTTCACTCGCCTGGTTCACGCCTGGAGTGCACCCCTGGGTTACCTGGGTCGTCGCTACCAGATCGTCCGGCGCCGTGCCTGAGGAGGCATGTCATGCAAACCATCCCCGTGGAAACCCTGCCGAACGCGCCTGGTCCCAGCATCCGTGTCGGTGACAGCGTGATCGGCGAGGACGCCATCGCCGGGGAGATGCAGTTCCATCCGTCAACGGATCGCGAGGCCGCCGCCAAGGCGGCGGCCCGCGCCCTGGTCATCCAGGAGCTTTTGCGCCAGCGCGCCGAGTTCCTGGGTATCGAGACGGGCTCGTTGCACGAGCCCGACGAGCGTGCGATCGCCGTGATGCTGGATCAGGAACTGCAAGTCCCCCCGCCCGATGAAGAGGCCTGCGTGCGCTTTCACGCGGCTCACCCCGAACGCTTCTGCGAGCCCACTCGGCTCAAGGTCCGGCATATCCTGCTGGCGGCGGCCCCCGACGACCTGGACGCCCGTGACGAGCAGTTCAAGAAGGCCGAAGGGCTGATCGA
>DJIP01000187.1:5367-5569 GCA_002433675.1 Halomonas halophila | reverse complement strand
TTCGAACCCCTGTTCCCGCCGTGAAAGGGCGGTGTCCTGGACCACTAGACGAATGGGACGCATTGGAGCGGGAAACGAGATTCGAACTCGCGACCCCAACCTTGGCAAGGTTGTGCTCTACCACTGAGCTATTCCCGCGCTGCGCACTACTGCCGCATTCCGGCCTCGAGATTCGAGTTGGCGTCCCATAGGGGGTTCGAAC
>DJIP01000187.1:0-5016 GCA_002433675.1 Halomonas halophila | reverse complement strand
GACCACTAGACGAATGGGACGCATCCGCCTCGTCTCATCTCGAGGTGGCGCGTATGTTACTGAGCACCCTCAAAAGTGTCAACCCCGGCTGAAGGATTTCCTGCTCGATTCAGCGCCCTTCTCTATATAGGCTCTTTCTATACGCATTCGCTCTCCATCGACGCTTCAGCCACCCTCCCCTGCATCGTGGAACGCAGGAGTTGGTCAAACTGCAGCAAACGTCTTAGCTTGAATACCGAGGCTGCGACTTTGATGCAGTCGTGGGTGCCGCATCGACGCGAACCACGATGCGCAAGCCTCGACCGAACGTCACGGGAGACCGTCCATGCGCAAGAAGATCGAGAAGTCCGACGCCGAATGGCGAGAGCAGCTTACCCCGGAGCAGTACCACGTCACCCGCGAAAAAGGCACGGAACGTCCCTTTACCGGTGACTACCAGATCACCGAGGTGCACGGCATCTATCACTGCGTGTGCTGCAACGCCCCCTTGTTTGAAAACGAGCACAAGTTCGACGCTGGCTGCGGCTGGCCCAGCTTCGACCGCCCGCTGTCCTGCGAAAGCGTGCAGCGCCACGAGGACACCAGCCACGGCATGCACCGCATCGAGGTCACCTGCCATCGCTGCGATGCCCACCTGGGCCATGTGTTCCCCGACGGGCCGACCAGCACCGGAGAGCGCTTCTGCATCAACTCGCTGGCCATCGACTTTCATGAGGGGGAGTAGGCGTTGCGCCATCCCCTGGCCTACGCCCCAGACGTCTCTCTCCCCTTGCCCCTTCCCTCCTCGTTGCAAGCCCCGGTGCCCGCCGCCAGGTGTTTCTCGGCGGGCCTGGCGCTTTTATCGCCCGGCCCTTGCGACCTCGCCTCCCACCGCGTGCGACCCTGCCCTCCATCATCTGCGACCTTGTCATCCACCGCTCGCGACATTTGCCTCGCATTTCCATAAGATGGGGAGCCATTTGCGCAACACCCTTTAGAGAAGGCAGGAGAACGAGATGCTGGGCTGGTTTCCGGGACACATGAACAAGGCGCGACGCCAGATTCTCGAGGCGCTGCCGGAAATCGACGTGGTCATCGAGGTGCTGGACGCGCGCCTGCCCTATTCCAGTGCCAATCCGATGCTGGCGAGCCTGACCCGCCACAAGCCGGTACTGAAGATCCTGTCCCGAGCCGACCTGGCCGATCCTGAGGGTACCCGCGCCTGGACCGCCCACTTCGACGCCCAGCCCGACACCCGCGCCCTGGCGGTGACCACCACCAATACCCGCGAGCTCAAGCGCATTCCCAAGCTGTGCCATGAACTGGCTGGCCAGGTGCGTGCCGACCGCGACGTGCGGGTGATGGTGATGGGCATCCCCAATGTCGGCAAATCGACGCTGATCAATGGTCTGGCGGGACGCACCATCGCCAAGACCGGTAACGAACCGGCGGTGACAAAGCGCCAGCAGAAGGTACGCATCCAGGGTCGCGTGGCGCTGACCGACACCCCGGGCGTGCTGTGGCCAAAGATCGAGGATCAGGCCAGTGCCTATCGTCTGGCGGCCAGCGGCGCCATCCGCGATACCGCCATCGACTATGTCGATGTGGCCCTGATCACCGCCGCCGAGCTGGCCAAACGCTATCCAGAGGCGCTCAAGGCACGCTATAAACTCAAGGCGCTGCCGGCCTACGAGGCCAATCCCGACGCCGACAAGGTCGAGGCCGACGGAGACGCTCGCCCGGACCTGATGGCGCTGGCCGGCTTCGACGGCCACGCCATCCTCGCCGAGATCGCCGCCAAGCGCGGTGGCCTGCGCGCCGGTGGCGAGATCGACCTGCACCGCGGCAGCGAGGTGCTGTTGCACGAACTGCGTGACGGCAAGCTCGGGCGCCTGACCCTGGAGACCCCGGAGGACATCCCGGCGCCTGAGGAAGCCGCCGTCGAGGCCGCAGACGATGCCTCGGAAGACGGCTCGCAGGATGTCGCAGAAGGCGCCTCGAAGGCAGCACCTCACCAGGGCGGCCAGGGCGAAGCGTCGAGCGACGACTAGGCCGCACGCCCGGCCACCGTCGCCCCGACATCGCATCGACAGGACTCACCAACAACGACACTCCCGCCACGGCGGGCACGGACACACGGACCCAGCGAGACCCGCGCCATGGACACGCCCACCCTTTCCAAGTCTCACAAGCTCGACAACGTCTGCTACGACATCCGCGGGCCCGTGCTCGAGCACGCCAAGCGGCTGGAGGACGAAGGACAGCGCATCCTCAAGCTCAATATCGGCAACCCGGCGCCGTTTGGCTTCGAGGCGCCGGAAGAGATCCTGCAGGACGTGATGCGCAATCTACCCACCGCCCAGGGCTACTGCGACTCCAAGGGTCTCTACTCGGCGCGCAAGGCGATCATGCAGGAGTGCCAGCGCAAGGAGATCCCTGGCGTAGGTATCGAGGACATCTACATCGGCAACGGCGTCTCCGAGCTGATCGTGATGGCCATGCAGGCGCTGCTCAACGACGGCGACGAGGTGCTGATCCCGGCCCCCGACTACCCGCTATGGACCGCTGCGGTGAACCTGTCCGGCGGGCGTGGCGTACATTATCTGTGCGACGAACAGGCCGACTGGGCGCCGGCGATGGACGATATCCGCGCCAAGGTGACCAGCCACACCCGCGCCATCGTCATCATCAACCCCAACAACCCCACCGGGGCGGTCTATCCCCCCGAGGTGCTGCGCGAGCTGCTCGACATCGCCCGTGAGCACAACCTGGTGGTGTTCTCCGACGAGATCTACGACAAGATCCTCTACGACGACACCGTGCACGTGGCCACCGGGGCACTGGCCAGCGAAGACCAGCTGGTGGTGACCATGAACGGTCTGTCCAAGAGCTACCGCTGCGCCGGCTTTCGCAGCGGCTGGATGACCCTGTCCGGGGCGGTGGCACGCCAGCGCGCCAACGACTTTATCCAGGGCCTGACCATGCTGGCCTCGATGCGCCTGTGCGCCAATGTGCCCGCCCAGCACGCCATCCAGACCGCACTGGGGGGCTACCAGTCGATCAACGACCTGATCCTGCCCGGCGGGCGCCTGCTGGCCCAGCGCGACATCACGGTGGAAAAGCTCAACGCCATCCCAGGGGTCAGCTGCACCACGCCCAAGGGCGCGCTCTACGCCTTTCCGCGCCTGGACCCCAAGGTCTTCAATATCCAGGACGACCAGCAACTGGTGCTGGACCTGCTGCTGCAGGAGAAGATCCTGCTGGTCCAGGGTACCGCCTTCAACTGGCCCGACCCGGACCACGTGCGCATCGTCACGTTGCCCTGGGCCGATCAGCTCGGCGACGCCCTGGATCGCTTCGCCCGCTTCCTCTCGCGCTATCGCCAGTAAGCGGTCACGCCGACGTCATCGCCGGGTGCCAGCATCGAATCCGCTATCTCGACGCTGGCACGGTGATAGCGTCATCCGCGCCCGGGCGCTTGAAACTTGTCGCTCCAGGGCTTATCTAAGCATCTGATTCCTCCCGTCGAGCCGATTGGCTCGGCAGGTTTCCTTCCTTACGGAGAATGTCGGCAATGATGAGAATCCTGCTCTTCCTGGGCACCAACCTGGCGGTGATCCTGGTGGCGAGTATCACCCTGCGCCTGCTCGGCGTGGAGCCCTACCTCAACGCCCAGGGCATCAACTTCAACAGCCTGCTGATCTTCTGCTTCGTGTTCGGCATGGCGGGTTCCATGGTGTCGCTGTTCATCTCCAAGTGGATGGCCAAGCGCTCCACCGGCACGGTGATCATCGAAAATCCCTCCAACGCCACCGAGCAATGGCTGGTCGACACCGTCGCCGAGCTGGCCCGCGAAGCCAACATCAAGACCCCGGAGGTCGGCATCTTCCCGGCCCAGCAGTCCAATGCCTTTGCCACCGGCTGGAACAAGAACGATGCCCTGGTCGCGGTGTCCGCCGGCCTGCTCAATCGCATGCAGCCCGAAGAAATCAAGGCGGTGCTGGCCCACGAGATCGGCCACGTCGCCAACGGCGACATGGTCACCCTGGCGCTGATTCAGGGCGTGCTCAACACCTTCGTGATGTTCTTCGCCCGGGTGGTCGCCCAGGTGGTCGACAGCTTCCTGCGGCGTGACGACAACGAGGGCCTCGGCTTCTTTGGCTACATCGCCGTGGTCATGGTCGCCGAGATCGTGTTTGGCATCCTGGCCTCGATGATCGCCGCCTGGTTCTCGCGCTTCCGCGAGTACCGCGCCGACGCCGCCGGGGCCAAGCTCGCCGGTTCCGGCGCCATGATCAATGCCCTGGCTCGACTCAAGGCCGAGACCCAGATGCCCGACCAGATGCCGGACACCCTGACTGCCTTCGCCATCACCACCGGCCAGACCCGCAAGCTGATGGAAAAGCTGTTTGCCAGCCACCCGCCGCTGGATGATCGCATCCGCGCGCTGAAGGAAGCCGCCTACCGCCAGTAAGCGCACACTTGATGCGCTCGCAACGCCCCCGCCCGGCCCTGCCTGGCGGGGGCGTTGTCGTTGGAGCCGGCTTTCACTTACTCCTCTCGGCACACCCAGGGTCGCTTCGCAATTTGCGCGTACGCCTCGTCACGACAATAGTTAAGCAGCGTACAACGAGGTGTTCTGGCCGCACGGCCAGCGGCCTGCAACGATCTACCGAAAACACGAGGGTATGCCATGTCAGTCTCCTACTCCCTGCGCGGGGCAATCGCAGGCTCGGCGCTAGGGCTCGCTCTGGGTCTCGTCTCGACCTCGGCGCTGGCCGACAGTCAGGCGATCCTGGAAGGCGAACGCTTCCATCCTGAGGTCAGCACCCGCGGCATGGTCGCCACCAGCCACTTCCTGGCCTCCGAGGTGGCCCGAGAGGTGCTGGCCAACGGCGGCAATGCCGTGGACGCCGCCGTCACCGCAGGCTTTGCGCTGGCGGTCACCCAGCCGCGTTCGGGCAATATCGGCGGCGGTGGCTTCATGCTGATCTCCGACGAGAACAGCGATGAAGTCATCGCCATCGACTACCGCGA
>DJIP01000091.1:5690-5981 GCA_002433675.1 Halomonas halophila | reverse complement strand
AATCGCCGCGGGCGAGGAGCAGGTGGTCACCGTGACCGCGACCCTGGCCGAGAGCCTGGACCATGCGGTCGACGCCGATAGCCTGACCATTAGCGGCATCAGCGTGGTCGGCACCGATACCGACGGCACCAGCACGACGGCAACCGTGGGTGTGAGCGTGGCCGACGATCAGCCGACCCTGGAGATCGCCGATACCGCCGAGACCGTGGTCGAGGGCCAGAGTGTCAATGGCACCTGGACCACCGACGCCGGTGCCGATGGTGCCACCGTCAGCGTGACAGCGGCAGGCGA
>DJIP01000091.1:0-5366 GCA_002433675.1 Halomonas halophila | reverse complement strand
AGGCGAAACCAAGCCGCTGGGCGACGGCGATAGCGTCAGCTTCAAGCTCGCCGAAGGCACCCTGACCGTCACTGGCGACGGCAACTGGACCTTTGAGGCCAAGGACAACCTCGACCAGGGCAACAGCCCGTCGATCGACTTCACCATCACCACCGAAGATAGCGATGGCGATACCGCCACCGATAGCCATACCGTCACCATCACCGATGGCACTGGTCCGAGTGTCAGCATCAAGGAAGGCGATGATGATGCGACTACCGAGGCGCTGGATCTGACGCTGCAGGACGCCGATACCGGAGTCTCTGCGGATCAGGACAATGGCGTACTGACGTTTAACGCCGGTAGCGACAGCCTGGTGAACTTCGGCTTTGGCAATATAGGCGCCGATGGCAGCGTTACCGGCATCAGCGTCCAGGGGCTGGCGGCTGGTGAGTCCTTGGTCTGGAGCGCAAACGCCGACGGTGAACTGGAAGGTCGACTGAGTGGAAGCGATGCCCTGGTGCTGACCCTGAGCCTGCAGGCGCCGTCCTCTGTGGCGGCCCAGAGCAGTGGCGATGTCAGTGTCACCGCCACGCTCAGCGACAGCCTGCCCCACGAGGTGGCGGCCACCTTGAAGAACTCACTGTCCATCGAGGGCGTGAGTGTGGTGGCGAGCCAGGCCGATGGGGATAGTGCGACGGCTACCGTCGAGGTTTCGGTGGTCGATGACGCGCCGGAGGCGGTCGATGATCAGCTTGATGGCGTGCAGTCTTCGCAGGTGATCAGCAAGGGGGCCGATGTTGGTCTGCTGGCCAATGACACCCAGGGCGCCGACGGCGCCACCGTCACCTTCGTCGATGAGTCTTCCCTGCAGGGTTCCCTGACGTGGAACGCCGATGGCAGCTTTGACTATACGGCCAAGGACAACGCCAGCTACACCGAGGTGGTCAACTACACCATCACCGACGCCGACGGCGATACCAGCCAGGCCACCCTGACCATCAATGTCGAAAACGGTACGCCGACGACTCAGCCGACCAATGTGCAGGTCAACGAGGCCGGGCTTGACGAGGGTTCCCAGTCGGCGACCCATTCAGAGCAGGTGAAAGGGCAACTGGTGGCGACCGATGCCCAAGGCGACGACTTGACCTTCAAGGCGGAGACACTCAAGGGCAACTATGGCGAGATCGACATCCGCGCCGATGGTTCCTTCACCTACACCCTGACCAAAGCGGTCAACTCGTCGGATAACCCAGTCGATGACGCCGAGAGCTTTGTCTATACGGTGACCGACAGCCACGGCAATGCTGCCACCGGCACCATTACCGTCGATGTCATCGATGACGTACCTCAGGCCGTCAATGACACACCCGCAGCGTTGCAGTCCGGTACCTCGTTGACCACCACTGCGGGCAACGGAATGCTGGCCAATGATGTCCAGGGGGCGGACGGGGCCAAGGTTGTCTCCGTCGATGACAGCGGACTGCGTGGTCAGCTCAGCTGGAACGCCGACGGCAGTTACACCTACACCGCCGACGCCAACGGTAGCTACGAAGAGGTGGTGAGCTACTCCATCAAGGATGCCGATGGCGATACCAGCCAGGCGACCATCAAGTTTGTGGTGAACGACGGCTCGCCCACGGCCAATGTCAGCGCGGCTACCGTCAGCGAGGCCGGGCTTGCCTCGGGCAGCGATGCCGCCAGCAATAGCGAAGTGGCGGAAGGCCAGCTTCAGGCAAGTGATGCCCAGGGCGACGCACTGACGTTCACCGCCACGACCCTGCGCGGCAACTACGGCACTCTGGTCATCGAGGAGAATGGGTCCTACACCTATACCCTCGATACCGCCGTGACCGGCGCCGAGGCGGATAACGGTCAGAACACCCTGAATGGCCAGGACGTGTTCAGCTATACCGTGACTGATGCCCACGGCAATAGCTCGACTGCCAGCATCAGCATCAACATTGTCGATGACGTGCCAACGGCGGTCGATGATGCGGTGAGCACCGCCGAGGACACTGAGGTCACCGTCGACGTACTGGCCAACGACGAGGGCGGAGCCGATGGCGCATCGCTGGTGTCGGCGAGCATGGCGTCGGGCTTCGAGAGCGCTGGCAGGGTGACCATTGATAGCGCCACAGGGAAGGTGACCTTCACTCCGGCGGCCGGCTTCGAGGGCGCCGCGGTCATCGACTACACCATCGTCGATATCGACGGCGACACCAGCAGCGCCACCTTGACGGTCAATGTGGCCACGGACTCCACGCCGGAGGCCGCCAATGGTGTCGCTCGCGTGGACGAAGATGGCCTGTCGGGTGGCAATGCCGGTGGCCCGGGTGATGTGGCCGGTGAGGCGACCGTCGTCACCGGGACGCTTGGCTATTCCTTTGGCAACGATGGGGCGGCGAGCTCAAGCGCCTTCAGCTGGAGTCTTGATGGTCTGCCCCCGGTAACGGCCAGTGGCCAGGCGGTGTCCTACACGCTGAGCGACGACGGCCGCATGGTCACGGGGCGTGACGCCTCCAACGCACTGGTGTTGACCGTTGCCCTGACCGGGGTGGCGAACGGCGCCTACAAGGTGACACTGCACCAGCCGCTGGACCATGGTGAGCAGGGTACAGAGGACTCTCTGGCCTTCAATGTCGGCTACACCATCGTCGATTCCGATGGCAGCCCGGCCAGTGGCCAGTTGCAGGTGCTGGTCAACGACGACAGCCCCGAGGCCTTTACCTCGGACTCGGCCGCTCTCGTCGATGGTCGAGGCGGTCAGCTGAACTTTGCTGGCCTGTCTGGTGCCGATGGGGTCAAGGACGTGACCTTTGCCGACCTGCAGGGGCAGGCTGCGACGGATAGCGATGGCAATACGCTGTATTTCAATGGCGAGCCGCTGACCTATCAGCTTTCCGGCGATGGGCATACCCTTGAGGCGGTGACCGCAGGTGGCACCGTCGGCTTCAGCGTAATGCTGGACCCGGCAGGCGACAGCTACAGCATTGAGGTTGGCGATGGCGAGGTCGGCACTACGCGAGTGGAGCGCGCCGATATTTCGGATCTGAGTCTCGATGGTGTTGTGCGCTATCACGGCATCAACTACGAAGATGATGAGAGTGATAACGACGTACTCTACTCGACGCCCAATGGCGTTGGCATGGTGCCGCTGGACGGCACGCTTGGCGTCGTCGGTGGTGCGAGCTCCGGCATCGAGCTCAACGAGGTCATCCGCATCAGCTTCCTCGACAGCCTGGCCTTCTCCGACACCGGTGAGCCAAGCTGGCAGGGTCATGAGGGTGTGTCCGAGGTCACCC
Source organism: Halomonas halophila (assembly GCA_002433675.1). GTDB lineage: Bacteria > Pseudomonadota > Gammaproteobacteria > Pseudomonadales > Halomonadaceae > Halomonas > Halomonas salina_B. The sequence continues at coordinate 2,082 of DJIP01000091.1, read as the reverse complement.
AGACCATCCATGTTGAAGGTGACGGTGCCACGGCAGTGGTCACGGTGGCTGCCTTCAACTACGCAAGTGATGTCCCGGGTTCTGGGTCTCCCAGCCAGACAGTGGACAGCGACATTCGTCTGAGCGCCGATGACGTCCGCATTCTCGATCAGACAGGCACCGATGTTACCAACGCGGTATCCATCAGCGTCGACGGGGCAGGCCGCCTGATCCTGGATGGCATGAAGGATGGATGGTCGTTTGAACTCAGTCCGGATGGTGGGCTCGAGGGCATCGAGGTGGTGGGTGGCAGCAATACGCCCTTTACCCTGGGTGACATGGACTATCGCCTCGGTGACAGCAGCTCGGGCTTCGATGTCGAGCTAGCCTTGACCGGCACCGATGGTGATGGTGACAGCGTAACGGGGTCTCTTGTTGTCTCGGGAGCGCCTCCGTCGCAGCTATTTGTCGGTACCAACGATGGCGATACGCATACCGGCTCTGCCGGTGACGATGTGATCGTCGGTGACAAGGGCGGCGTCTACACCGAGATAGAGCCGGCGACCAACTATAACGTCGCGATCATGCTGGATATTTCCGGAAGCATGAAGTCGGGCAAGGTGGAGGATGGAAGCACACGCATTTCGGTGGCCAAGGAGGCAATCGAAAGGCTGATCAACCAGCTGGCCGATTACGAAGGGGTGGTCAATATTTCCGTTATTCCCTTCGCGACCAATGCAGACATAGAGGAGGTTGAAAATCTCGGCCTGAATACCAACGAACTCCAGGAGCTGATCGATTACGTCGATGGGCTCAAGGGTAGCGGCGCGACCAACTACAAGGGAGCATTCGATATCGCGCGCAGTTGGTTCCTCAACCAGGACAATGACTACGAGAATGTCAGCTACTTCGTGACCGATGGCAATCCTACCGTCTATGGAGCCGGTACCTCTTCCGGCGGGGTGACGAATGAGATAGACGTGACCAAGGCGTTGGAGGCATACGAAGGTCTATCCGATATCAGCCAGGTCAAGGCGATTGGTATTGGCAATGGCATCAACGAAGAGCTGTTGAGGCTGTTTGATAACACCAATGTGGTTGAGCAAGGCGACATCCCGGTGGTGTCTGGAGAGGTGGCTCTCCAGTATCGCCTGGCGGACTTCGATAGCCCCGATGACAAGGCATCACACCTTCTCGATGACGTTGAAGATTCGTGGGAATACTCAGGGGTCGCGACCGGCAATCTCAGCGAGGCGACTTCCGGCAGTGTGGACTACCTTCGTCTGGAAACGGGGAGCGTACCTGGCGAAGCAGTAGCAACGAGCGATAGTTTTGTCCTCGATGGTTTCAGCAATTACGCCCAGATCCAGTTTGTCTATGCCAACTCTTACTACGGTACCGACGAGAGCGCACGCTTCACGCTACAGCGTCTTGACGACTCCGGCGACTGGGTCGATGTGGAGACAGAAACTCTGGCGTCAAGCTCAAGCTGGGCGTTGGAAGGGACCTCCCTGCTCAAGGAAGCCGGGACTTATCGCCTGGAGTTTGGCCTGACCAATGCTGATGTCTTCAATACAGCGCTCGGTATTTCCGACATTTACGTCAACCTGGGAACCAGCGAGGCCAAGAAGGGCGAAGTCAACATCGTCAATTCGGCAGATGAGCTGAACGCGGTGCTGGACGGTAGTGATACCTTTACCGGCCTCCAGACGCTGGGAAGCGACACCATCGACGGGACTTCCCGTGATGACCTGATATTCGGGGATACCGTCAATAGCGACCAACTGAGCTGGATCAATGGCGATACCGGTGAGCGCTTCGATGCCGGTGAGCATGACGGCCTTGGCTACCAGGGCCTCTACGAGTTCCTGACATGGGGGACTTCGGATGTGCGCCTGCAGGATGACGGCAGCCTGGCTGAAACCGGTGAGCCGCCTATTGCCGGGAAGGCTTCGGGTGAGGCGCCTGGCAAGGAGGAGGTGCTGAACTATATTCGTGATCATTATCGCGAACTCCTGGACACCGAGCGCAAGGATGGCGGCGCCGACACCCTCAAGGGCGGTGACGGTGACGACACCCTGATCGGCGGCGGTGGTAGCGACA
>DJIP01000041.1:868-10145 GCA_002433675.1 Halomonas halophila | reverse complement strand
CTCCGCCGTGTACGACACCATCGTGCGCATGGCCCAGGACTTCTCGATGCGCCACGTGCTGGTCGATGGCCAGGGCAACTTCGGTTCCATCGACGGCGACAACGCCGCCGCCATGCGTTACACCGAGGTGCGCATGGCGCGCCTGGCCCACGAGCTGCTGGCCGATCTCGAGAAGGATACCGTCGACTGGGTCGACAACTACGACGGCACAGAGCGCATCCCCGACGTGCTGCCGACCAAGGTGCCGAACCTGCTGGTCAACGGCTCCTCGGGCATCGCCGTGGGCATGGCGACCAATATCCCGCCCCACAACATGAACGAGATCATCAACGCCTGCCTGGCGCTGGTCGACGACTACACCCTGAGCGTCGATGATCTGATGGAGCATGTGCCGGGGCCTGACTTCCCCACTGGCGGTATCATCAACGGCCGCGCGGGCATCCTCGAGGCCTACCGCACCGGTCGCGGTCGCATCTATATTCGCGCCAAGCACACCATCGAACACGACGACAAGTCCGGCCGTGACCACATCATCGTCACCGAGCTGCCTTACCAGGTGAACAAGGCGCGGCTGATCGAGAAGATCGCCGAGCTGGTCAAGGACAAGAAGATCGACGGTATCGCCGAGCTGCGCGACGAGTCCGACAAGGACGGCCTGCGGGTAGTGATCGAGGTCAAGCGCGGCGAGAGCGGCGAGGTGGTGGTGAACAACCTGTTCGCCCAGACCCAGCTGCAGAATGTCTTCGGCATCAACATGGTGGCGCTGGAGGACGGCGAGCCGAAGACCATGAACCTCAAGCAGGTGCTCGAGGCCTTTATTCGGCACCGTCGTGAGGTGGTCACCCGGCGCACCCTGTTCGAGCTGAAGAAGGCGCGTGAGCGCGGCCACATCCTCGAAGGCCTGGCGGTGGCGATCTCCAACATCGACGAGGTGATCGAGCTGATCAAGGCCTCGCCGAATGCTGCCGAAGCCAAGGAAAAGCTGTTGGCCAAGTCCTGGCAGCCCGGCCAGGTCACCGGCATGCTGGAGCGCGCCGGCGCCACCTCGTGCAAGCCCGAAGACCTGGAAGAGGGCTTTGGACTGGACCAGGCCGGACGCGAGTACCGTCTGTCGCCGGCCCAGGCCCAGGCCATCCTCGAGCTGCGCCTGCACCGCCTGACCGGCCTCGAGACCGAGAAGCTGCTCGACGAGTATCTGACGATCCTCGAGAAGATCGCCGAGCTGATGGCCATCCTGGCCTCCGCCGATCGCCTGCTCGAGGTGATCCGCGAAGAGCTGATCGCGGTGCGTGACCAGTTCGCCGACGAGCGTCGTACCGACATTCAGGCAAGCCACCTGGACCTGTCCATCGAGGACCTGATCGCCGAGGAAGACATGGTGGTCACGGTGTCCCGTTCCGGTTACGCCAAGACCCAGCCGTTGTCGGACTATCAGGCCCAGCGTCGTGGTGGTCGTGGCAAGTCGGCCACCGCGATGAAGGACGAAGACGTCATCGAGCACCTGCTGGTGGCCTCGACCCACGACACCGTGCTGCTGTTCTCCAATCGCGGCAAGGTCTACTGGCTCAAGGTCTACGAGATGCCTGCGGCGAGTCGCGGGTCCCGCGGCAAGCCGCTGGTCAACCTGCTGCCGCTGGAAGAAGGCGAGTCGATCAACGCCATCATGCCGGTCAAGGACTATGATCCGGACTGCTACATCTTCTTTGCTACCGCACGCGGCACGGTCAAGCGCACCAGCCTCGAGCAGTTCTCGCGTCCGCGCAGCGTTGGCCTGATCGCCATCGACCTGGAGGAGGGCGATCGTCTGGTGGGCGCCGCCATTACTTCCGGCAGCGACCACGCCATGCTGCTGTCCTCCAATGGCAAGGCGATCCGCTTCGAGGAGTCCCAGGTCCGCGCCATGGGCCGTACCGCACGCGGTGTGCGCGGTATGCGTCTGCTCGATGGCGCCGAGGTGATCAGCCTGATCATCCCGCAGAGTCTCGAGATCGATGCCGACGCCGAGGGTGGTGAACGCGGCGAGGCCGGTGATGTCGAGGCCAGCGGCGACGACGGCCAGATCTATATCCTCACCGGTAGCGAAAACGGCTACGGCAAGCGTACCCGTCTCGAGGAGTTCCCGCTGCGCGGTCGTGGCGGCCAGGGCGTGATCGCCATGCAGACCAGCGCTCGTAACGGCGCCATGGTGGCAGCGATGCAAGTCTGCTCCAGCGACGAGATGATGCTGATCACCGATCGCGGCACCCTGGTGCGCACCCGGGTCGAAGAAGTCTCGATCAGTTCGCGCAACACCCAGGGCGTCACCCTGATCCGCCTCGGCGAGGCCGAGTCGCTGGTCAAGACCGTGCGTATCCAGGAGCTTGAAGGCGACGACGAGCTCGACGCCGAAGATGAAGAGGGTGGTGAGGACGCCGTCGAGAACTCGGCAGATGACACCGCCGAGGGCAGCAGCGCCGAACCGAGCGACGACAGCGCGGACGACGACAGCAGCACCGATAATAACGACTGATCCGGGGTGCCACGGTGTCCGCGATGGACGCCGTGGCCCGCCTATATAGTGACTGGCGGGCGTCGCCGGACGCCTGCCCTTGACGATCAATCGCCAGGACACCATGACACGCCACTACAATTTCTGCGCGGGCCCCGCCGCGCTACCTACCGCAGTACTCGAACGTGCCCAGCGCGAGATGCTGGACTATCAGGGCCGCGGGCTCTCGGTGATGGAGATGAGTCACCGCTCCAGCGAGTACGTGGCCATCGCCGAGCGCGCCGAGGCCGATCTGCGTGAACTGCTCGCCGTGCCCGACAACTATCGGGTGCTGTTCACCCAGGGCGGGGCTACCCAGCAGTTTGCCGCGGTGCCCATGAACCTGCTTGGCCACGGCGGTCGCGCCAACTTTATCGAGACCGGTATCTGGGGCAACAAGGCGATCAAGGAGGCGAGGCATCTGTTCGGCAGCGCCCATATCGCCGCCTCAAGCGCCGAGAATGGCCATGTCGAAGCACCGCAGCAGGCTGATATCGCTCTGTCCGACGACGCCGCCTACCTCCACGTGACCCCCAACGAGACCATCGGTGGTCTGGCACTGGACTTTGTGCCCGTGGCGCGGCGCGGCGACGGGGCCGAGGTGCCGTTGGTGGCGGACCTTTCCTCAACCATCCTGTCCGAGCCGCTGGACGTCTCGCGCTTCGGCGTGATCTATGCTGGCGCCCAGAAGAACATCGGGCCGGCCGGGCTGGTGCTGGTGATCGTGCGTGATGATCTGCTCGACCAGGCGGTGAGCGAGATGCCGTCCTTGTTCAGCTATCGTCAGTTGGCCGAGGCAGGGTCGATGATCAACACTCCGGCCACCTACAGCTGGTACCTGGCGGGCCTGGTGTTCGACTGGCTCAAGCGCGACGTCGGTGGTCTCGAGGCGATGGCCGAGATCAATGACCGCAAGGCGGCCAAGCTCTACGACGCCATCGATCGCAGCGACTTCTATTCCAACCCCATCGCGGTGCGTAATCGCTCCAAGATGAACGTGCCCTTCGTGCTGGCCGACAGCGCCCTGGACAAGGCCTTCCTGCAAGAGGCGGAAGCGGCGGGGCTCTTGAATCTCAAGGGCCATCGCAGCGTCGGCGGTATGCGCGCAAGCCTCTATAACGCGGTGCCTGAGGCTGCGGTGGACGCTCTGGTGGCGTTCATGGGCGATTTCGAGAAGCGGCGCGGCTGAGGTTCATGCAAGAGCTACCGTGCACCATCCAGGGTTTACGAGGCCAGGTTTCGCCAGCAAGACGTCAGCGCCCGGTCACGCAGTGGTACAAGGAGACACCCCATGAGTGATTCGCAAGAGCCGAACCTCTCGTCGCTGCGCGAGCGCATCGACCATATCGACACCGAGATCCTGCGCCTGATCAGCGAGCGTGCCGAGTGTGCGCGCCAGGTCGCGGAGACCAAGACCGCCAGCGACCCCCAGGCGGTGTTCTATCGCCCCGAGCGCGAGGCCCAGGTGCTGCGCCGGGTGATGGAGCTCAACCAGGGGCCGCTGGACAGCGAAGAGATGGCACGGCTGTTTCGCGAGATCATGTCGGCCTGCCTGGCGCTGGAGCAGCCGATCAAGGTGGCCTATCTCGGCCCCGAGGGCACCTTTACCCAGCAGGCCGCGCTCAAGCACTTCGGTGACAGCGCCATCAGCCTGCCCATGGCGGCCATCGATGAGGTCTTCCGTGAGGTCGAGGCCGGCGCGGTGAACTACGGCGTGGTGCCGGTGGAAAACTCCACCGAAGGCGTGATCAACCACACCCTGGACTCCTTTATCGATTCGGGCCTGCGCATCAGCGGTGAGGTGGTGCTGCGCATCCATCATCACCTGCTGGTGGCCGACACTACCCTCAAGGACAAGGTGTCGCGGATCTACTCGCACCCCCAGTCCTTCGCCCAGTGTCGCAAGTGGCTCGATGCCCACTTCCCCCACGCCGAGCGGGTGCCGGTGTCGTCCAACGCCGAGGCGGCCCGACTGGTCAAGAGCGAGTGGCACAGTGCGGCCATCGCCGGCGATATGGCGGCCAAGCTCTACGGCCTTAGCCACGTGGCCGAGAAGATCGAGGATCGCCCGGACAATTCCACGCGTTTCCTGATCATCGGCAACCAGGACGTGCCCATGTCCGGGGTCGACAAGACGTCGCTGGTGGTGGCGACCCGCAATCAGCCGGGTGCGTTGCACGACCTGCTCGAGCCATTCCACCGCCACCAGATCGACCTGACGCGTCTTGAGACGCGGCCCTCGCGCACCGGTGCCTGGAACTATGTATTCTTCATCGACTTCTGTGGCCACGTCGAGGAGCCACGGGTGTCGGCGCTGCTCGAGGAGGTGCGCCTGCGGGTCTCCGAGGTCAAGGTGCTCGGTTCCTACCCCCAGGGGGTCCTGTAGTAATGCAGGAAGAAGGAATGCAGGAAGAAGGCATGCAGGACGTCGCAATGCAGGAAGACGCAACGCGGGTCGCAGTACCAGCATCCCTGCCTCGGGCTTCACGCATCGTCATCGCTGGACTTGGCTTGATCGGAGGGTCGCTGGCCGCCGCCTTGCGCAAGGCGGGGGTGGGGCAGGGGGATGACAGTCTCATCCTGGCCTGTGACCCGGACCCGAAAGAGCTCGAGTGCGGCCGTCGAATGGGGTTGATCGATGCAGGTTCGACGCAGCTCTCCGAGGTCATGGATGGCGCTACCCTGGTGGTGCTGGCGGTCCCGGTGCTGGCCATGGCCGAGGTGATGGGCGAGTTGCGCTCGCTGCGTTGCCGCGCATCTCGGGATCTGGTGATCACCGACGTCGGTAGTACCAAGGCGGCGATCGAGGCGGCCGCCATCGAGGCCTTCGGTGAGCTGCCTGCGCGTTTTGTGCTGGGGCATCCCATCGCCGGGTCGGAAAAGAGTGGCGTGGCGGCAGCCAATCCGGAGCTGTATCAGGCCCACAAGGTGATCCTGACGCCGGCGACCGATACCGACCCCGATGCGCTTGAGCGTGTGCGGGCCCTGTGGCAGTTGACCGGTGCCGAGGTGCTGGAGATGGACGTGGCTCGCCACGATCAGGTGCTGGCGCGCACCAGCCATCTGCCGCATCTGCTGGCCTTCTCGCTGGTGGATACCCTGGCGCGCCAGGATGAACGCCTCGAGATCTTCCGCTACGCCGCCGGCGGCTTTCGCGACTTCACCCGCATCGCCGGTAGTGATCCGGTGATGTGGCGAGACATCTTTCAGGCCAACCGGGGCGCCGTGCTCGAAGCCCTGGATGACTTCGAGTCCGGCCTGGCTCGACTCAGGGACGCGGTGAGCCGGGGTGATGGCGATGATCTGCTGGCTACCTTTGATCGCGCCAGCCATGCCCGGCACTATTTCGATACTCTGTTGAATCAGACCAGTTATCAGGCGGAATATCAGATGCAAGAATCAGCCATGCTGCGCTACCGGGTGGCCCCGGGCGGAAGCGTTACCGGTCGTATCCGGGTCCCCGGCGACAAGTCGATTTCCCATCGCTCGATCATGCTCGGTGCGCTGTCCGAGGGCGTTACCGAGGTGTCCGGCTTCCTCGAGGGCGAGGACAGTCTGGCCACGCTCCAGGCCTTCCGCGAGATGGGGGTGGCCATCGAGGGCCCGCACCAGGGCCGCGTGACCATCCACGGTGTCGGCATGGGCGGCCTGAAGAAGCCAGCAGGACCGCTCTACGTCGGCAATGCCGGCACCGCCATGCGGCTGTTTGCCGGGCTGTTGGCGGGGCAGGCCTTCGACACCGAATTGACCGGTGATACCTCGCTGACACGTCGTCCCATGGGGCGGGTGGCCGATCCGCTGCGCCAGATGGGGGCGGTGATCGACACCGCCGAAGGCGGGCGTCCTCCGCTCAGGATCAAGGGCGGCCAGGCGCTGAAGGGCATCTACTACGACATGCCCATGGCCAGCGCCCAGGTGAAGTCCTGTCTGTTGCTGGCGGGGATGTTCGCCGAGGGCGAGACCCGAGTGCGCGAGCCCGCACCGACCCGCGATCACACCGAGCGCATGCTCAACGGCTTTGGCTACGCTGTCGAGCGCGAGGGCGATACCTGCTGGCTTCAGGGGGGCGGCAAGCTGACCGCTGGCCCGATCGACGTGCCCTCGGACATCTCCTCGGCGACGTTCTTCCTGGTAGCCGCGGCCATCACTCCGGGGTCGGATCTGGTGCTGGAGCACGTCGGCATCAATCCGACCCGGATCGGGGTGATCAACATCTTGACCGCCATGGGGGCGGACCTGCGCCTCGAGAACGAGCGAGAGGTAGGAGGTGAGCCGGTCGCCGATCTGCATATCCGCTATAAGCCGCTAAAGGGCATCGACATTCCCGAGGATCAGGTGCCGCTGGCCATCGACGAGTTCCCGGCGCTGTTCATCGCCGCCGCCAACGCCGAAGGCACCACGCGACTGCGCGGCGCCGAGGAGCTCCGGGTCAAGGAATCCGATCGCCTGCAGTCCATGGCCGACGGCATGAGCGTGCTGGGTATCGACAACACGCTTTATGACGATGGCATCGATATCGTCGGCAAGGGTGGCGATGGTGCCAACTACGGCGGTGGCCGCGTGGACAGCCACGAAGATCATCGCATCGCCATGGCCTTCACCATCGCGGCACTGCGCGCATCAAGCCCGATCGAGGTCAACGACTGCGCCAACGTGGCCACGTCCTTCCCCGGCTTTGTGGAGCTTTCGCGAGGTGTCGGCCTTGAACTCGAAGAGGTACGTGAGGAGCAGGCATGAGTGATCGTGACGAGCATTCGGCCCCGGTGCTGACCATCGATGGGCCCGGCGGCGCCGGCAAGGGCACCATCAGCCGGTTGATCGCCGAACGTCTGGGCTGGCACCTGCTGGACAGCGGCAGCCTTTACCGGCTGACCGCACTGTCGGCTATCGGCAAGGGCATTGCGCTGGACGATGAGCCGGCGCTGGCGGCACTGGCTTCGGCCCTCGATGTGGTCTTTCGCGCCGAGAATGGCGAGGCGGTGGTCGAGCTCGAAGGGCGCGATGTGACCCGCGAGATTCGTACCGAGCAGGTGGGCAACAGTGCCTCTCTGGTGGCGGCGTTGCCGGCGGTGCGCCAGGCGCTGCTCGAGCGTCAGCGGGACTTCCGCCAGGCGCCCGGACTGGTCGCCGATGGCCGTGACATGGGTACCGTGGTGTTCGTCGATGCGCCCTTGAAGATATTTCTGACCGCCAGCGCCGAAGAAAGGGCGCGCCGGCGTCACCTGCAGTTGCGGGAGGCCGGGGTGGATGCTAGTCTATCGAGTCTTTTGAAGGAGATTCAGGCGCGCGACGACCGCGATACGCAGCGTAGCGTGGCGCCGTTGGTGCCGGCCGATGATGCCATCGAGCTCGACACGACCCGCCTGAGCATACCGGAAGTGGTTGATCGGCTGTCCGAACTGTTGTCCCGAAAGGGGCTCTTGTCCGGCACCTGAACTCCCTTGCGGCGTCCCCGGCCAGATGTCACGACGTGCCCGAGTACAGGAAACGGAAAACTCGGTCAGGTCCAACCAGTGCCAACATCCCCGGGGGTTTTTGAATATGGCCCGCACTTGCTGGTGGTGCGGAGAAGCGGCCCTGCCGCACTCAACGTTGATCACGTAGGAACATCATGAGCGAAAGCTTTGCTGAACTGTTTGAACAGTCTCTCCAGGACATCAACATGGAGTCGGGCGCGATCGTCGCGGCTACTGTCGTCGACATCGAAGGTGACTGGGTCACCGTCAATGCCGGCCTGAAGTCCGAAGGTCAGATCCCTGCCGCGCAATTCCGCGACGACAGCGGCGAACTGACCATTGCCGTCGGTGACGAGGTCCACGTGGCCCTCGAAGCCGTGGAAGACGGCTTCGGCGAAACCCGCCTGTCCCGCGAGAAGGCCAAGCGTGCCGAAGCGTGGAAGGTGCTGGAAGCTGCCTTCGAGAAGGAAGAGATCGTCAAGGGCGTGATCAACGGCAAGGTCAAGGGCGGCTTCACTGTCGACGTCGACTCCATCCGTGCCTTCCTGCCCGGCTCTCTGGTCGACGTTCGTCCGGTGCGCGACACCACGCACCTGGAAAACAAAGAGCTCGACTTCAAGGTCATCAAGCTCGATCCGAAGCGCAACAACGTTGTCGTTTCCCGTCGTGCCGTTCTCGAAGCCGAGAACAGCGCCGAGCGTGAAGCGCTGCTCGCCACCCTGCAGGAAGGCCAGCAGATCATCGGTATCGTCAAGAACCTGACCGACTACGGTGCCTTCGTTGATCTGGGCGGCGTCGACGGCCTGCTCCACATCACCGACATGGCCTGGAAGCGCATCAAGCATCCGAGCGAGATCGTGGCTGTCGGCGACGAGATCACCGTCAAGGTGCTGAAGTTCGACCGCGAGCGCAACCGCGTCTCCCTGGGTCTGAAGCAGCTGGGCGAAGATCCGTGGGTCAACATCAAGGATCGTTACCCGGAAGGCACCAAGGTGCACGCCCGTGTCACCAACCTCACCGACTACGGCTGCTTCGCCGAGCTCGAAGAGGGTGTCGAGGGTCTGGTTCACGTCTCCGAAATGGACTGGACCAACAAGAACATCCATCCGTCCAAGGTGGTTCAGGTCGGTGACGATGTTGACGTCATGGTGCTGGATATCGACGAAGAGCGTCGTCGTATCTCCCTGGGTATCAAGCAGTGCACCGCCAACCCGTGGGAAACCTTCAACGCCCAGTTCAACAAGGGCGACCGCGTTGCAGGTACCATCAAGTCCATCACCGACTTCGGTATCTT
>DJIP01000041.1:0-542 GCA_002433675.1 Halomonas halophila | reverse complement strand
ATCGGTCTGGACGGCGGCATCGACGGCCTGGTTCACCTGTCCGACATCTCCTGGACCGAGACTGGCGAAGAAGCCGTGCGTTCCTTCAAGAAGGGCGATGAGGCCGAAGCCGTCATCCTGTCCATCGATCCGGAGCGCGAGCGCATCTCCCTGGGTATCAAGCAACTCGATACCGACCCGGTTGCCGAGTTCCTGGCTGTCAACGACAAGGGCACCATCGTTACCGGTCGTGTCGTCGAGGTTGACGCCAAGGAAGCTCACGTCGAGCTGGCGACTGACGTCGTTGCCGTGCTCAAGGCGTCCGAGATCAGCGCCGACCGTGTCGAAGACGCGCGCAACGTGCTGAACGAAGGCGACAGCGTCGAGGCCCGTATCGTCGGTGTCGATCGCAAGAACCGTCAGATCGCCCTGTCCGTCAAGGCCAAGGACCAGGACGACACCCGTCGCAACATGAGCAAGCTGCGCGACCAGGAAGTCGAGACCGGTGGCCCGACCACCATCGGCGACCTGATCAAGCAGCAGATGGGTCAGGACTAAGCCGG
>DJIP01000081.1:7580-13759 GCA_002433675.1 Halomonas halophila | reverse complement strand
GGCCACGTCGAGACCGTTCACTCCTACACCAACGATCAGAACCTGATCGACAACTACCACAAGGGTGACCGTCGCGGACGCAGTGCACCGCTGAACATGGTGCTGACCGAGACCGGTGCCGCCAAGGCGGTGTCCAAGGCACTGCCGGAGCTGGGTGGCAAGCTGACCGGCAACGCGATCCGCGTGCCGACGCCCAATGTGTCGATGGCGATCCTCAACCTGTCGCTCGAGCGCGAGACCGACGCCGAGTCGCTCAATGACTACCTGCGCCGTATGTCCATCGACTCGGCCTTCCAGAAGCAGATCGACTTTGTCGACTCGCCGGAGGTGGTCTCCACCGACTTCGTCGGCAACCGTCACGCCGGCATCGTCGATGCCAAGGCGACCATCGCCCAGGGGCGCCACGCGGTGGTCTACGTGTGGTACGACAACGAGTTCGGCTACAGCTGCCAGGTGATTCGTATCCTGCAGCAGATCTCCAACGTGGCCTTCTGCAAGCTGCCGCGCCACACCTAGTCCGTGCCGAGCGAGGCCAGGGTCTCGCGTTGAGGTCGCTCGAATACCCCTTGTCAACCTTGTTTGGCAAGGGGTTTTTCTGTTTAGGCGGAAGGTGGTTATGCAGAATCACGCAGTTCTGCGACGTTCGATCATGTGGTCAATCCACTGGCTTGTCTTTATAATGCTGGGGATTTTTCGGGGTGGTTCGATGTCGCCTCGGCGTGACTGGTGATGCGTGGCTTATAACAAGAATTCCTCTCATTTCCACCGAACCTCCGTCCATTATCTACGATCCATCAACTGGGCGAGTCTATGATCGAAGTCAAGAAAGGCCTGGATCTCCCCATCACGGGAGCGCCGGAGCAGCGTATCGAGGATGCGCGACCGGTGCGCCACGTGGCGCTCCTGGGGACCGACTATATCGGCATGAAGCCGACCATGGAGGTCAAGGAGGGGGACAAGGTCAAGCTGGGCCAATTACTGTTCACCGACAAGAAGATCGAGGGCGTGCGCTTTACCTCGCCGGCCTCGGGTGAAGTAGTGGCGATCAATCGCGGGGAAAAGCGCAGGCTCCTGTCGGTGGTGATCAAGGTCGACGACAGTGCTGAGGCCGAGTCCTTCACGGCCCATGGTCGTGATGCGCTCGAGTCCCTCGAGCGCCAGACCGTGGTCGACCAACTGGTGGAGTCCGGTCTGTGGACCGCACTGCGCACTCGCCCGTTCTCGCGGACCCCGGCGCCCGACGCCGTACCCACCGACATCTTTGTCACCGCCATCGACACCCAGCCGCTGGCCGCTGATCCGTCGCTGGTCATCAACGAGCAGGCCGAGGCGTTCGAGGATGGCCTCAAGGTGCTGGGCCGACTGACCGAGGGCAAGGTGTTCCTGTGCACCGCCACCGATGCCCAGATTCCGGGCACCAAGGTCAAGGGCGTCCACCACGAGAGTTTCGCCGGTCCCCATCCTGCGGGCCTGGTTGGTACCCATATTCACTTTCTGTCCCCGGTGTCGCTGCAGCGTCGCGTCTGGCACATCGGCTATCAGGACGTGATCGCCTTCGGCAAGCTGTTCAGCGAAGGCAAGCTGGACTTGAGCCGTGTGGTCGCCGTGGGTGGCCCGCGTGCCGAGCGTCCGCGTCTGGTGCGTACCCGCGTGGGTGCCAGCACCGACGAACTGCTGGATCACGAGATCAAGTCCGCCGATGACACCCGCGTCATCAGCGGAGGCGTGTTCTCCGGCTTCACCGCCGAAGGCAGCCTGCGCTACCTGGGCCGCTTCCACAACCAGATCACCCTGCTGGAAGAGGGCAACAAGCGTGCCTTCATGGGCTGGCTGTCGCCGGGTGCCAACCGTCACTCGGTGCTCGGTATCTACCTGTCGAGCCTGAAGGGCCTGCGCGACTATGCGCCGACCACCTCGACCAATGGCTCCGAGCGCGCCATGGTGCCGGTGGGTGCGTATGAAAAGGTGATGCCGCTGGACATCATGCCCACGCAGCTCTTGCGTTCGCTGATCGTCGGCGACATCGAGTCGGCGATGGAGCTCGGCTGCCTCGAACTGGATGAAGAAGACCTGGCGCTGTGCACCTATGTGTGCCCGGGCAAGTATGAGTACGGTCCCATCCTGCGTGACAACCTCACCATGATCGAGAAAGAGGCCTGATGATGGGTATTCGACAGACACTCGACAATCTCGAGCCGCACTTTCACAAGGGTGGCAAGTACGAGAAGTTCTATCCGCTGTACGAGGCGGTGGACACTATCTTCTATGCGCCCCCCAGCGTGACCAAGACCACGGCTCACGTGCGTGACGGCATCGACTTGAAGCGCATGATGATCACGGTGTGGTTCTGCACCTTCCCGGCCATGTTCTTCGGCATGTGGAACGCCGGCTGGCAGGCCAACGAGGCCATCGCCGCGGGTTACGACTCCATGGGCGGCTGGCGCGAGATGATCCTGCTGACCTTCGCCGGTGGCCACGATGCCGGCAGCCTGTGGTCCAACTTCGTGCTGGGCGCTACCTACTTCCTCCCGATCTACCTGGTGACCTTCGTCATCGGTGGCTTTTGGGAAGTGCTGTTCGCGATCAAGCGCGGCCACGAGGTCAACGAAGGCTTCTTCGTCACCTCCGTGCTCTATGCCCTGATCCTGCCGGCCACCATCCCGCTGTGGCAGGTGGCGCTCGGCATCACCTTTGGTGTGGTGATCGGCAAGGAGATCTTCGGTGGTACCGGCAAGAACTTCCTCAACCCGGCGCTGACCGGTCGTGCCTTCCTGTACTTTGCCTATCCGGCGCAGATCTCCGGCGACGCCGTGTGGGTCGCCGCCGATGGCTTTACCGGTGCTACGCCGCTGTCTACTGCCTACCAGAGCGGCATGGCCGCACTGCAGGACCAGTACAGCTGGTGGGACGCCTTCCTTGGCTTCATCCCCGGTTCCGTGGGTGAGACCTCGACGCTTGCCATCCTGATAGGGGCGGTGGTGCTGATCGGCATGAAGATCGCGTCCTGGCGGATCGTCGCCGGCGTGTTCCTCGGCATGGTGGCGATGAGCTCCATTCTCAACCTGGTCGGCTCCGACACCAACGCCATGTTCGCCATGCCCTGGTACTGGCACCTGGTGGTGGGCGGCTTCGCCTTCGGTATGGTGTTCATGGCCACCGATCCGGTGTCGGCGTCCATGACCAATCCGGGTCGCTTCATCTTCGGCGCCCTGATCGGTGTGATGACGGTACTGATCCGCGTGGTCAACCCGGCCTTCCCCGAGGGCATCATGCTGGCGATCCTGTTCGCCAACCTGTTCGCGCCGCTCATCGATCACTTCTTTGTTCAGGCCAACATCAAGCGTCGCGCCAAGCGCACCGCTGTCGTGGCCGAGGAGACCGCCTGATGGCACAAGGTAACAACTCCATCAAGAAGATCCTGACGGTCGCCTTCTCCCTGTGTATCGTCTGCTCGATCATCGTGTCGACGGCGGCGGTGGGGCTCAAGGCGCGCCAGGAGCGCAACCAGGAGCTGGACCGCAAGTCCAACATCCTGGCCGTGGCCGACCTGTACGAGCCGGGCATGGACGTCGGCAAGGAGTTCTCCCAGGCGGTGACCGCCAAGGTCGTCGATCTCGACACCGGGGAGTACACCGACGAGGTCGATCCCGAGACCTATGACGGCTTCCAGGCCGCCAAGGATCCGGCCCAGTCGCGCACCCTGTCCGGGGAGAAGGACATCGCCGGTCTTGGCCGTCAGGAGCAGTTCTCCACCATCTATCTGGTCGGTGACGAGAACAACCCCGAGCAGATCGTGCTGCCGATTCGTGGCCAGGGCCTGTGGGGCCTGATGCGCGGCTACCTGTCTGTGCAGGGTGATGGCAACACCATCGGCGGGATCACCTTCTATTCCCACGCCGAGACACCTGGCCTGGGTGGCGAGGTCGACAACCCGCGCTGGAAGGCGCAGTGGGAAGGCAAGGAAATCTACGCCTCGAGCGACACCATGGAGCCGGCCATCCAGCTGGTGAAGGGTGGTGCCAGCGAGTCCACCGAGGTCGACGCCCTGTCCGGTGCGTCCCTGACCAGCCGCGGCGTGACCAAGCTGGTGCAATTCTGGCTGAGCGAGGAAGGCTTCGGTCACTACCTGGCGCGCTTCCGCGATGGCGTGGACAGCCAGGCCAGCGCCGACGCCAGCCCCTCTGACGACAGCGAAGGAGCCTGACGATGTCTGCACCGACTCCCAAGGGCGTCATCCTGACGCCGATCTTCAAGAACAACCCCATCGCCCTGCAGATCCTCGGTATCTGTTCGGCGCTGGCGGTGACCTCGAGCCTCAGCGTCTCGCTGGTCATGAGTCTGGCCGTGATCTTCGTGACGGCGTTCTCGAGCATGTTCGTCTCGCTGATCCGCAATCACATTCCGTCCTCCATCCGTATCATCGTGCAGATGACCATCATCGCCTCGCTGGTGATCGTGGTGGACCAGATCCTCAAGGCCTTTGCCTATGAGATGTCCAAGCAGCTGTCGGTGTTCGTCGGTCTGATCATCACCAACTGCATCGTGATGGGCCGCGCCGAAGGCTTTGCCATGACCAACACCCCGACGCTGTCGTTCCTCGACGGTGTCGGCAACGGACTGGGCTATGGCTTCATCCTGATGACCGTCGGCTTCTTCCGCGAGCTGTTCGGCTCCGGCAGCCTGTTCGGTGTGACCATCCTGGAAACCGTGCAGAACGGTGGCTGGTATGTGCCCAACGGCCTGCTGCTGCTGCCGCCGTCCGCCTTCTTCATCATCGGTCTGATCATCTGGGTGCTGCGTAGCCTCAACCCGGAGCAGGTCGAGGACAACGAGTTCGTGATGAAGGAAAACACCCAGCCGAAGGAGGCCGTGTAACATGGAACACTATCTGAGCCTTTTCGTTGCCTCGGTGTTCGTGGAGAACATGGCACTGGCGTTCTTCCTGGGCATGTGTACCTTCATGGCCGTGTCCAAGAAGGTATCCTCGGCCATCGGTCTGGGCATCGCGGTGGTAGCGGTACTGACCATCACCGTGCCGGTGAACAACCTGATCCTCGAGTATCTGCTGGCGGAAGGTGCGCTGTCCTGGACCGGCATCGCCGGCGCCGAGAACATCGACCTGTCGTTCCTGGGTCTGCTGTCCTACATCGGCGTCATCGCCGCACTGGTGCAGATCCTCGAGATGTTCCTGGACAAGTTCGTGCCGGCGCTCTACAACGCCCTCGGCGTGTTCCTGCCGCTGATCACCGTGAACTGCGCCATCCTCGGTGGCACCCTGTTCATGGTCGAGCGCAGCTACAACTTCGGTGAGTCCGTGGTCTATGGCCTGGGCGCCGGAGTCGGCTGGGCGCTGGCGATCACCGCCCTGGCCGGTATCCGCGAAAAACTGAAGTACAGCGATGTGCCCGCTTCCCTGCAGGGACTGGGCATCACCTTCATCACCGTGGGTCTGATGTCCCTGGGCTTCATGTCCTTCTCCGGCATCCAGCTCTGAGTGCCCTGCACCGGGGGCTCTGGCCCTCGGTGCAGGCCCTAACCCTAGCAATAGGAAACCGACATGGTTGATACAACAGTCATCGTGCTCGGCGTCGTCATGTTCACCATCATCGTCATCAGTCTGACGGCGGTGATCCTGGCGGCCCGCTCCAAGCTCGTGAGCTCGGGCGATGTGACCATCGAGATCAATGACGATCCCGAAAACACCCTGACCACCCAGGCCGGCGGCAAGCTGCTCAACACCCTGGCGGCCAACGGCATCTTCCTGTCCTCTGCCTGTGGCGGCGGCGGCTCCTGCGCCCAGTGCAAGTGCCGGGTCGAGGAGGGCGGCGGCTCGATCCTGCCCACCGAGGAAAGCCACTTCACCCTGCGTGAGAAGAAGGTCGGCTGGCGCCTGTCCTGTCAGGTACCGGTCAAGCAGGACATGAAGATCCAGGTCCCCGAGGAAGTGTTCGGCGTCAAGAAGTGGGAATGCGAGGTCATCGAGAACCCCAACGTCGCCACCTTCATCAAGGAGCTGAACCTGAAGCTGCCGGAAGGCGAGGAAGTGGCCTTCCGTGCCGGCGGCTACGTGCAGCTGGTGGCGCCTGCCTACGACATCAAGTTCTCCGACTTCGATATCGAGGAAGAGTACCGCGGCGACTGGGAGAAATTCGGTCTGTTCGACGTCTCGCACAAGAACA
>DJIP01000081.1:0-7194 GCA_002433675.1 Halomonas halophila | reverse complement strand
ATTCTCAAGTTCAACATCCGGATCGCGACGCCTCCGCCCAACTCCAGCCACCCGCCTGGCCTGATGTCCACCTACGTCTTCAGCCTGAAGCCGGGTGACAAGGTCACGGTGATGGGGCCCTTTGGCGAGTTCTTCGCCAAGGATACCGACGCCGAGATGGTCTTCATCGGCGGTGGTGCCGGCATGGCGCCGATGCGCAGCCACATCTTCGACCAGCTGAAGCGTCTGAACAGCGAGCGCAAGATGACCTTCTGGTATGGCGCACGCTCCTGGCGCGAGACCTTCTACAACGAAGAGTACGACAAGCTGGCCGAAGAGCACGAGAACTTCGACTGGCACCTGGCGCTGTCCGATCCCCAGCCGGAAGACAACTGGGAAGGGCCGACCGGGTTCATCCACAACGTGCTCTACGACATGTACCTCAAGGACCATCCGGCCCCCGAGGACTGCGAGTACTACATGTGCGGGCCGCCCATGATGAACGCCTCTGTCATCAAGATGCTGCTGGATCTCGGCGTCGAGCCCGAGAACATCATGCTGGATGACTTCGGCGGCTGATCACGCGCCTGTCCGTGTGCCCAAGGGCACCTTGCGAGCCCCGCCCCGTGCGGGGCTCGTTGGTTTTAGCGCCTTGTGATTTTGCCACGAGAGGAGTTCTGGCATAATTGGCACGCCGACTCGAGAATGCCCCGCGCAATGTCCTGGGAGGACACGGGACCTTGTCGAGTCGCTACCCTCAACGCCTCGGGCGCATGGCAATAGCCAATCGTTGTTGCGCCCAGGGATATCTCTTGTCCAACCGCTGTCCAATGGAAGAAAGGCAGGCGATGGTGTTCGCGACATAGTGTTCGCAAGAAAGTGTTCGCGAGAAAGTGACCAGAGCCATCCCGCCCCATCCAGCGAGGAGTCCATCATGACCATCTACCTTATCGTTTTCGGTGCCATGCTGCTGATCATCGGCGCCATGGCGATCGGTGTCATTCTCGGCCGCAAGCCCATCGCCGGCTCCTGCGGCGGGCTTAACCAGCTAGGCTTGAAGGATGGCTGCGAGATCTGCGGTGGCAAGGATGAGGTGTGCGAGGAAGAGTCGAAGAAGCGCGCCACCAGTCAGCGCCGCCAATCCGACGAGAATCGCGGCCTGGACCTGGGCTACGACGCGACCCGTCGCTGAGCGGCGGTATCGACGCCCCCCTGACCATGACGGCGCCTCTCGAGGCGCCGTCCTCATGATAAGCAGTACCCGGCAAATCGCATCCGGGTCGGTTTCCAGGAGAAGGAAGACACGATGGCAGTCCACAACTATGATGTGGTGGTGATCGGCACCGGGCCCGCCGGCGAGAGCGCGGCAATCAATGCCGCTAAGCACGGCAAGCGGGTGGCGGTAGTCGAAAAGCAGTCGCGGGTCGGAGGCAACTGCACCCATTGGGGCACCATCCCTTCCAAGGCACTGCGTCATCAGGTCCGGCAGATCATGTCGTTCAACACCAACAGCATGTTCCGGGATATCGGCGAGCCGCGCTGGTTCTCGTTTCCCAAGGTGCGTGAACGCTCCCGGGTGACCATCGACCAGCAGGTGTCCATGCGCACCAACTTCTACGCCCGCAATCGCATCGACCTGTATCACGGGATCGCACGTTTCAAGGACGAAAACACCCTGATGGTCAGGGGCAGTGGCGAAAACCAGGAAGAGCTGGTGGCGGACAAGGTGATCATCGCTACCGGGTCACGTCCCTATCGTCCGGCGGATATCGATTTTCGCCACCCCCGTATCTACTGCTCCGATACCATTCTTGGTCTGCAGCACACGCCGCGTACCCTGATCATCTTCGGTGCCGGCGTCATCGGCTGTGAGTACGCCTCGATCTTTTCCGGGCTTGGGCTCAAGGTGGACCTGATCAACAACCGCGGTAGCCTCTTGTCCTTCCTCGATGACGAGATCAGCGATGCGCTGTCCTACCATCTGCGCAAGCATGGTGTGTTGATCCGCCACAACGAGGAGTACGAGCGCGTCGAGGGTGACGAACACGGCGTCACGGTGCATCTGAAGTCGGGCAAGCGACTGCGTGCAGACGCCTTCCTGTGGGCCAACGGCCGCACCGGCAATACCGACCAGCTGGGCCTCGAGAACATCGGTCTCACCGCCAACGGCCGTGGTCAGCTGCAGGTCGACGAGCACTATCGCACGGCGCTGCCCCACATCTATGCCGCCGGCGACGTGGTCGGCTGGCCGAGTCTCGCCAGCGCCGCCTACGATCAGGGGCTGAACGCCTGTGACGAGCTGCTGGACCGGGAATTCCGCTACGTCACCGAGGTGCCCACCGGGATATACACCATTCCCGAGATCAGCTCCTTTGGTCGCACCGAGCGCGAGTTGACCGAGGCCAAGGTGCCTTACGAGGTCGGCCATGCCTTCTTCAAGGACACCGCTCGCGCCCAGATCACCGGCGATACCGTCGGCATGCTCAAGATCTTGTTCGATCAGGACACCCTGGAGATCTACGGCATCCACTGCTTCGGTGACCAGGCCTCGGAGATCGTGCATATCGGCCAGGCGATCATGCAGCAGGAAGGGGAGGCGAATACGCTGAAGTACTTCGTCAACACCACCTTCAACTATCCGACCATGGCCGAGGCCTACCGGGTGGCCGCCCAGAATGGCCTCAATCGGGTGTTCTGAGCCGGCCAGCACGACCGACAAAAAAGGTGCCCTTGGGCACCTTTTCTGGTCTGGGGCCAGGCTATTGGCGCCTGCTGCGGAAGCTAGGCAGCGCTGGCATCAAGGCGGGTACCTTATTGCTGGCCGCTCTCGTGGGCATAGCAAGGCGGCGAGGACGGCAGGGCGTCTTCCTGATCTTCCTGGTGCAGGGCCTCGAGCAGGCGCTGGCGCAGCTCGGGCAGGTGGGTGCTGTCGATATCACGTGCTGCGGTCAGCAACGTCAGGCGGCCTCGTCGGGCCAGACGCATCAGCGGATACAGCCGGTCGGGATGGTCGCGTAGCTCGCCGCGATAGCGAATCTCGAACACCCCGGAACTGATTTCCTCGAGCTGGTACTGGCGTCGCAGGGCATTGCTGGGTGAGGCCTCCCGGTACCAGTCGGTAAGCGCCAGGGACTCGCGTCTGCGTCCCCTGGGCCACAGGCGGTCGATCAGCACCCTGGCGCCATCGTCGGGCTCGGGCGCCTGGTAGATGCCCTTGAACACGATGTCGTAGCTCATCTATGTCCTCCTTGCTGTTCGTTCAGCGCCTCCCTGGCGCTTTGTTGCCAAGGCCCGTCAAGCGAAGCCGCACGCCTGAGCGCTTCTCGAGCCTCCTCGTCATCTCCTTGTGATGCCAGTGTAAGCCCCAGGTTCAACCAGGCCGGTGCCAGAGACGGATCCCTGGCAACGGCGCTGCGCCAGGCATCGATGGCCGCTTGGGGCTGGCCCGTCGCATGATAGGCGTTGGCCAGGGCGAAGTGGCCCATGGCCTCCTCGGGAAAACGATCGACCAGGGCTTGCCAGGCCGGCAGGCTTTGCTCTGGCCCCTGTACACGTTCGAAGTCCGAGGTCGCCTGAATGGCCACGTCGGGCGAAATCGTCACCGGCAGCTCCCCTGGCGTCAGCGCCACGAAGGCCCAACGCTCGGAACGTTGCCAGGTGGCGTCGAATCGGCCGAAATCGGTGGCGTCCTGACGGGTGACGCCGGTGCGCAGCAACACCTCTTCGCTGTCGAGATCGTAGCCGTTGACCACCGCGAAGTGCCACAGCGGGAAGGCCGGTAGCGACAGATTCTGCAGTACCACCACCGCACGGCCGGCATCGACTTCTTCGAGCAGCGAAGCGAAGCGTGGCGCCAGAGTGAACGGGATTCGTCCATGCCGGCGACTGGCGGCCAGCATCTCGGGCTGGAAGCTGCCCTTGCGGCTGGGCACGTAGATCTCGGGGATCAGTTGATCGACGCCGACATCGACCCCTGCATGGTTGAGCACCATGGCCAGTGTGGCCGGGCCGCACTGGTAGTCACGCTGGGGGTGAAAGGGGACGTCTTCGAGGAGTTGGCGTTGGGGCAGTGTCGCGGTGACGCTGTGGTCCAGCTCAGGGGCGCTGGCACAGGCCGTGAGCCACACCACCAACGAAAGAGCGCCCGCCAGGCGGGCGCTCGAGACGAATGAGCGCATCACGCGCATGTCCTTAGCGGGTGAACGGGTAGACGTCGGTCAGACCCAGGATGTCGGTGACCAGCAGGATGACGAAAACCGCGAACAGCACGCCAATGACGCTCGCGCCGGCGGGCATCTGGTCGAGCTGGTCGGCCATGTGCTGAGCTTCGGCGTCGGACAGGGCGGCTACGCGGTCCTCGACCTCGCTGGGATCGACGCCCTGGAGTTCGAGTTGCTGGCGTACGTCATCGCGGGCCAGCACCTGGTGGATGCGTTCACGGGCGTCCTGGCTCTGCTGGGAGGCCAGCACGTCGTTGGTCGAGGCCAGCGGGACCGAGGTCGCGGCTCCGGCGCTGGCGGCGCCCAGGGTCAGGCACAGCATCAGAACAGTACATAGCAGGCGGCGCAGTCGTGAAGTCATGGGGGCTTCCTTGTTGATGGTGTCGGGAATTGTTCGATCCTTGGTGATGGCGACATGCATCCAGGGGCATCCTGCCCGCCGGATGCGTTGGCGACAACTGGAGTATAACGAAGGTGGTACAGGAATTTCATGCATGTTGTTGGTTGCTCGTGGCTTTGTCCGAAAAGTTAACGAGCGCAGGCACTTTTCCGGCAGGCCTTAGCCAAGGCGGATGCAATTGCGTCCTTGTTGCTTGGCCTGGTAGAGCGCCTGGTCGGCACGCCGATACAGGGAGGAGAAGTCGTCATCGGCATGACTCGAGACAGCGATACCGATACTGACCGTAAGGTTGGCGCCGGCCGCCGGCTGGGTCGGGTCGAAGTGTTCGGTTTCGTGCCGGATCCGTTCGCCGACGGTTTCGGCGTTGCGGGCGTCCGCCTGGGGCATCAGCAGGGCGAATTCGTCGCCCCCCAGGCGCGCCGCCAGATCGCTGCGCCTGGCCACGCGCTTGAGCATCACGCCGAAGGCTTTCAGTACCTTGTCGCCGGCGGGGTGGCCGAAGTCGTCGTTGATCCGCTTGAAGTGATCCAGATCCAGCAGCATCAGTGCCACCGGGCTGTCCGCTGGACGCCGAAGGGCCAGCAGATGGGGGGCCTGGTCGAGCCACTGGCGACGATTGTAGAGCTGGGTGAGGTCGTCGGTCATCGCCAGGTAATGCAGGGCATTGCTGTGACGTTCCAGGCGCAGCAAGGCGACAAACAGCACGATACCGACCATCAGCACCAAGGCTGTCAGTATGGTGGCCACCAATGCCAGACGTCGATCGAGCTTGCGCTGGTGCGACTCGGTCTCCATCAGATAGGAGGTAAGTTCGTCGATGGTCGAGGCGAGCCCTCGCAAGGTGTCGTCAGTGTCTGCGGTCGTATCAGAGAACCGTGGATAAGCGAGCAGGCTGATCGAGTGCTCGGCGCGCTCCAGGTAGCCGACCACGGCGTCCCTCTGCGTGGCCGGCAGTCGCGTGGCGGTGCCTGACAGCAGTCGTAGACGGTGGTGGAGGGTATCGGCCACTTGCGTGAACTCATGCGCCCGAGGCGTGTTGTCGAAGCCGGCAAGCTGCTTGAGTGAGGCGATTCTCGCCACATCTTCCTGTGACCGTGCCATTTCTATGATCAGGGCGTCGCGGACAACGCCCATGGGTTGGCGCACCTGGCTCAGGTAGCCGAGCAACAGCAGGGCACTGGCGGTCGATAGCAAGGTGACGCCGGCGGCCAGAACCAGCGGAAAGACACGGTTCATGATGGGGGCACTCGCGGTCGCTGGCGACCAGACGCGCTGGGCGCCCAAGAGGTAATGATGCAGGTGCTTGCCCTATTCTACGCGCCGCCTCTGGGCTGCGTAGGGTAATACCCCCATTGGCCAGGGTGACCTATCCCATCCTGGCGCCAGGGGTTGGCGCCGGAAGATGGCAGGCGACAGAGAAGTGCTGGCAAATCGTTGGCTACTGCGCCACGCGATAGGACCAGGCCATTTCCGCCAGCAGTCCACGACCACCGGCCAGGGTCAATGCCAGGTCCTGGATGCCCTGTTCCAGCGGCAGGTCCGCTGCGCCCTTGATCGACAGGTCCAGGCGCTGGGCAAACATCAGCAGCTTGTGCAGGCGCTTGAGTGGCAGGCGACGGATGGCCTCCTGGTAGGCAGGGCGTCGACGGTCGAAGATGGGCGGTTTCTGGGCCTTGCAGGCGTGCTCGAAGCTCTGGCCCTGGTCCAGGTGCTGATGCAGCGACAGCAGGGTGCGAATCTCGCGGGTCAGGGCCCACAGGATGATCGGCGGCTCGGTACCCTCGGCGGCCAGTCCCGCGAGGATGCGCAGGACACGCTCGCGCTCGGCTTTCAGGCAGGCATCGACCAGGGTGAAGACGTCGTAGCGGGCGCTGTTCTCGACCCCGCCGGCGACGTCACGGGGTGATACCTGGGCGCCGGCTGGGAGCATCAAGGCAAGCTTCTGCAGTTCCTGGTCGGCGGCCAGCAGATTGCCCTCGGTGCGCTCTCCCAGCAGCCGGGCGGCGTCCAGCGACATCGACAGGCCATGGCGCTGGGCGCGGTCTCTCAGCCAGAAGCCCAGGCGGGAAGCATCGACTGGCCACACCGGTACGAACAGCCCCAGCTTGTCGAGCGCCCTGAACCAGGCGCTCTTCTGCTCGCGGGCGTCGAGCTTGGCGCAGCTGACCAGCAGGATGTTGTCGCTGCCCTGTGCCTGTTCGGCGTACTCCTTGAGTGCCTTTCCGCCTTCCTGGCCGGGCTTGGCACTGCCCAGACGCAGTTCGATCAACTTGCGCGAGGCGAACAGCGACAGACTCGCTGCGGACTCGGTGAGGCGGCCCCAGGCGAAGTTGGCCTCAACGTGGAGCACCTCACGTTCCTCGACGCCCGACTCGCGCGCACGCGCCCTGACCTGGTCGCAGGCCTCCATATGCTGGAGAGGCTCATCACCGGCGACGATGATGACAGGGGGTACGGACTTGGATAGCGCATCCGGCAGCTTGTCGGCAAAGACCTTCATGGGTGAATCAGACGTCCTCGATGGCGCGCAGGCGGTCGATCATCTGGCGCACGGCCTCGCGGCGCGCGTTCTCCAGGGCATCCGTGCGCAGCTCA
>DJIP01000310.1:1964-6497 GCA_002433675.1 Halomonas halophila | reverse complement strand
GTGGACGGTGACCTCGAGACCCGCGTCGCGCATGCTGGCAGCGTATTCCTCGGCGGCCTCCGGCCTTCGCGCCCAGACATCGACCGCAGTGATGTCGCGCACCAGCCGCAGCGCCTCGACCTGCTTGACCGCCTGCTCGCCGGCCCCCAGCACCGCGACCCGATGGCTGTTCTCTCGCGACAGGTGCTTGGCCGCGATGGCGCCGGCCAGGGCGGTGCGCACCATGGTCAGATAGCCCTCGTCGAACAGCACCGCATCGACCAGCCCGGTGCGCGCGGAGAACACCATCATCAGCCCGTTGAGGCTTGGCAGTCCCAGCTTGGGATTGTCGAAGAAGCCGGGGCTGACCTTGATCGCGAAGCGCTCGTTGCCACGGATATGGGCGGTCTTGACGTCGACTTCGCCGTTGGCCTCCTCGATGGCCATGGACAGGATCGGCGGTTGCACCACCTCGCCTCGTCCCAGGGCGGCGAAACCGGCTTCCACCGCCGCCAGCGCGTCCAGGTCGATGGCGACCGCCTGGCTGATCTGCTCACGCTTGTAGAGTTGCATCCTTGGCTCCTGATCGGGTTGTTGCTGGGCTTGTCTGTCGGTGGTTGGCCTTGACGGTCTATCGCGGGCCTTCACTGGCGTGATCCGCCGCCAGGCGGCGCGCCTGATCGAGGGTATCCAGTGACACCCCATTGCCGGAAAGCACCAGCACGACGCGCTCGCCCTTGACCTCGAGATGGCCCTCGGCCAGTGCCGCCAGTCCCACGGCAGCGGCGCCTTCGACCAGCAGTTTTTCGGACTCGAGCATGTCCACCATGGCCTGGGCGATGGCACCTTCCGACACCTGACAGTGGTCGTCCATCACCGCTTCGACCAGCGCCAGAGTGCAGCGGTTGTCGAGGCCGATACCGCCGCCCAGCGAGTCGCCCAGGCTCTCGACCTCTTCCACCGCCACCGGCTTGCCGGCCTTGAGGCTTTCGCACATGGCCGCCCCCGCCGACAGACTGACCCCGCTGATCCTGGCCTGGGGCCGAACGCCCTTGAGTGCAGCACCGATGCCGCCGAGCAGACCACCGCCGGACAACCCAACGATGACCCGGTCGACCCGCGGCAGGTCCTCGAGGATCTCGATACCGATGGTGCCCTGCCCCGCCGCGATCAACGGATCATCGAAGGGCGGAATCAGCGTCATGCCCTCTTCCTGCACCAGCCTCGCCACCTCCTCGAAGGCCTCGTCCTGGCTGGCGCCGACGCGACGCACCTCGGCGCCAAGCGCCTCGATGGCGGCGACCTTGTTGGCCGGCACCAGCCGCGACAGGCAGATCACCGCCGGCACCCCGAGTCGGGAGGCGGCGTAGGCCACGGCACGACCATGATTGCCGGTGGAGGCGGTGGTGACGCCCTGGGCCAGGGCCTCACGCCCGTGGCGCTCGATCAGTGCGGCGATCATGTTGGTGGCACCGCGCAGCTTGAAGGCGCCGGTGGGCTGCAGCGTCTCGAGCTTGAGATAGATCTCGGCGTCGAAGCGCTCGGACAGGGTCCGCGACAACACCAGTGGCGTGCGCGTTACCTGACCAGCGATGCGCCCCCGAGCCTGAAAGATCTCGTCCAGAGTCACGCCGTGACTCGGGCAGGGGGATGAATCCACCGTCATGACCTTCTCCTTGAACTCATATCGTGAAGACCGGTTGCCAAGGCCGGGAGGGCAGGCCCTGTCGGCGGTTCGGCGCTCGCCTACCTGCATGTAAACCGACAGGGGCCGCCTCCTTCAAGGAAGCGGCCCCATGAACCTGCTCACGTCAGGCCGGGCATCAGGCCGTCTGCAGCACGCCTTCCTTGACCAGCTCGTCGGTGACCTTGTTCACCGCACGCTCGGCGCGGGCCACGATCTCGTCGACCTCGTCACGGGTGGTGACCAGCGGCGGCGCGAAGCCGAGGATGTCCCCCTGGGGCATGGCCCGGGCGATCAGGTTCTGCTCCAGCGCAGCAGCGGCGATGCGTGCACCGACCTTGTGGCTGGGATCGAAGGGACGACGGGTCTCCGGGTCCACGGCGAATTCCAGCGCCGCCAGCATGCCGACGCCGCGAGTCTCGCCGACGATCGGGTGATCGCCGAAGGCGGCCTGCATGCGGCTCTGCAGATAGGCGCCGGTGTCACGGGCGTTGCCGGTCAGGTCCTCGCGCTCGATGATCGCCAGGTTGGCAAGGGCAGCGGCGCAGCCCAGGGCGTGGCCGGAGTAGGTCCAGCCGTGGCCGATCGGGCCCAGCTCGCTGGTGCCCTGCTCCAGCACCTGCCACACGCGATCGCCGACGATTACCCCGGACAGCGGCTGGTAGGCGCTGGTCAGGCCCTTGGCGATGGTGATCAGGTCGGGCTTGATGCCGTAGGCGTGGCTGCCGAAGTCGGCACCGATACGGCCGAAGCCACACACCACTTCGTCGGCGATCAGCAGGATGTCGTACTTGTTCAGCACCGCCTGGATCGCCTCCCAGTAGCCTTCCGGCGGCGGCACGATACCACCGGTGCCGAGCACCGGCTCGCCGATGAAGGCCGCCACGGTGTCCGGGCCCTCGGCCAGGATCATCTCTTCGAGCTTGGCCGCGCAGTGGGCAGAGAACTCGCGCTCGCTCATGTT
Source organism: Halomonas halophila (assembly GCA_002433675.1). Taxonomy (GTDB): domain Bacteria; phylum Pseudomonadota; class Gammaproteobacteria; order Pseudomonadales; family Halomonadaceae; genus Halomonas; species Halomonas salina_B. The sequence goes on along the minus strand of DJIP01000310.1, from coordinate 3,870 downwards.
TTCCTGCTCGGCGCTGCGCTGGTAGTAGTGCGGCGCTTCGGTGTGCAGGATGCCGGCCATGGGCAGGTCGAACTGGTCGTGGAAGGCCTTGAGACCGGTCAGCGAGCCGGTGGCGAGACCGGAACCGTGATAGCCGCGCTGACGCGAGATGACCTTCTTCTTCTGCGGACGGCCGAGCACGTTGTTGTAGTAGCGCACCAGCTTGAGCTGTGTCTCGTTGGCATCGCTGCCGCCGAGGCCGTAGTAGACCTTGGACATGCCGGGGCCGGCGAGCTTGAGGATCTGCTCGGACAGGGCGATCTGCGGCTCGTTGGAGTGGCCCACGTAGGTGTGGTAGTAGGACATCTCCAGCGCCTGCTGGTAGATGGCCTCGGCCACCTCGGTACGGCCGTAGCCGATGTTGACGCAGTACAGCCCGGCAAAACCGTCGATGAACTCGCGACCGTCCTTGTCGACGATGTTGATGCCCTTGCCACCGGTGATCACGCGGCCCGGTGCGTCGCCATGGGCGAAGTCACGCAGGTGGGTGGAGGCGTGGAAGGTTACCTTGCGGTCACGGTCGATCAGGTCCTGATGGGTGCTCATCTCGTTTCCTTTTTTTCCTTGGACCGCCCTCACCGGGAGGGCGGCGTCATCTGTTCATCGAAAGGTGGCCGGCCCGCTGTCGGGCCGGCGATCACTGCCGCTCAGGGCATCAGCTGCCGGAGACGGAGCCCAGGGCGCCGAGGCAGTAGTACTTGGTTTCCAGATACTCGTCGATGCCAGTCGCGCCGCCTTCACGGCCAAGGCCGGACTGCTTGACGCCGCCGAAGGGCACCGGCGGGCCGGTCATCTTCACCGAGTTGACCGACACCATGCCGAACTCCAGCGCGCGCAACAGCTTCCAGATGCGGCGGATATCGTGGGTGTAGACGTAGGCGGCAAGACCATACTCGGTATCGTTGGCCAGGGCGATCACCTCGTCGTCATCGCGATAGGCGGTGACGCCGGCCACCGGCGCGAAGCACTCCTGGCGCCACACCTGCATGTCCTGGGTCACCCCGGTCAGCAGCACCGGCATGAAGAAGTTCTCGCCCGGCGCCTCGGACTGATCCCCGGCCACCAGGGTGGCACCCTTCGACAGGGCGTCATCCACCGTGGCGCGGGCATTTTCCACCGCCCGGCGGTGAATCAGCGGGCCGAGATCGACCTCACTTTCCATGCCGTTGCCCACGGTCAGCGCGGCCATGCGCTCGCTGAAATGCTCGATAAAGGCGTCGTGGATCGACTCGTGGACCAGGATACGGTTGGCCGCCAGGCAGTCTTGACCAGCGGTCTGGAACTTGGCCGCCACCGCGGCCAGCGCGGCTTCCTTGGGGTCCATGTCCGGGCCGATGATAAAGGGCGCATTGCCGCCGAGTTCCATCGACACGCGCTTGACCGTGGGCGCCGACTGCTCGAGCAGCAGGCGACCGACCCGGGTCGAGCCGGTGAAGGATACCGCCTTGACGCGATCCTCGGCGCACAACAGCGAGGACACCTGGGCGGCGTCACCCAGCACCACATTGAAGATGCCCGCCGGAATACCGGCACGCTCGGCCAGCTCAGCCAGCGCCAGCGCCGAGAACGGGGTCTCGTTGGCCGGCTTGACGATCACCGGGCAGCCGGCGGCCATGGCGGCGGCGGCCTTGCGGGTGATCATCGCCAGCGGGAAGTTCCACGGCGTGATCAGAAGCGCAATGCCCACCGGCTCCTTGATGGTGCCCAGCGCCGCATTGGGGATATGGCTGGGAATGGTCTCGCCGTAGGTACGCTTGCCTTCCTCGGCGAACCAGCGCACGAAGCTGGCGCCGTACTCGACCTCGCCACGGGCGTCGGGCATCGGCTTGCCCTGCTCCAGCGTCATGATGGTGGCCAGATCCTCGCG
>DJIP01000310.1:0-1579 GCA_002433675.1 Halomonas halophila | reverse complement strand
GCCCGCCACTGGGCAAAGGCCTCGTCGGCGACGTCGACACTGGCGCGGATCTGCTCGGGCTCGAGCAGCGGAATATGGCCGATCACCTCGCCATTGGCGGGGTTGACCACCGCTTCCTCGCGGCCTTCGTCACCGTGGGTCCACTTGCCGCCGATATAGGCGTACTGACGGAACAGGCGCGGATCGCTGAGTTTCATGACACTACCTCCCCATGTGTGTCCCGCCGCAAGGTCAGGGGGCGGAACACGAAAACGATGTCATGGCCTGCGCCATGCACTGCCGTCATGGTAAGGGAGAAGCCAGGGTCGGACTTTTTGAAGCGCACGCCTGTCGATGGCGTTTTTTTTGTCCAGGCCCGCGAAAACGCGGTTTTTTCTGCAACGCCTGTTTTAGCAAAAACCTGCAAGCCGACAGGAACTTCCGGGCCTGTGCCGGTGGCGCTCAGAGCGCCCCGTTGGCCAGTTCGTCGATATCGACTCCCTCGCGAGGGGCCTTGACCGTCTTGGTGACGATATAGGTGAAGTAACGCTCAATGCCGACGTCCGAGGTCAGCCAGTCGTCGATCAGCCGCTGATAGGCGTCGATGGTCTCGGACTCGACCTTGATCAGGTAGTCGACCCCGCCGCCTACCGCCACGCATTCGGTGACCGCGTCGGTAGCATGCACCAGCGACTCGAAACGCTGGAAGCTCTCGGCATTGTGGGCCTTGAGTTCGATCTGGACCCACACCGGGGTGCGCCGGACCAGGGCGCTTGCGTTGATCCGGGCGCAGTAGCCTTCGATGATGCCGGCCTTCTCGAGACGACGGACACGCTCCCAGCAGGGGCTTACCGACAGGTTGATGGCCTCGGCCAGGCGGGACTTGGTGATGCGGCCGTCGCGGGACAGGATGGAGAGGATCTTGAGGTCGTAGCGGTCGAGTTTCATGGCCGGGCTTGTGTGGTTGAACGGGACCGCCCCGCGAGAGGCTCTCGGCGGGGCGCTGATGACGAGAAACGGCGGGCGGGCTCAGGCAAGACGGTGCCCCGAGCACTAACCCATTCAGTCGCCCAGGGTCTCGACCACCTCGGCGATGACGGCGATGGTATCGCCCATGTTCACCTGGGCGGGGAAGCGGCGGGCCGCCAGAATACCGTCACGCTCGGCACGGTACTCGATTGGCTCGGCACCGCTGCGGGTCATGTCGTAGACCCGGGCGATCACGTCACCCTTGGCAATGCTGTCGCCGAGAGCGTAGGTCAACTCCAGAAGCCCGGTGTGCTCGCTCTGCACGTAGCAGCTGGCGTCCGGCATATCGAGGTAGACCTGGGTCTCGGGCATGGCCACCTCGCCGTCCTTGAGCCCGAAGTGGACCAGCACATTGTCGATGCCACGCTCGGTGATGGCCAGGCTCTCCGGCGTGGAAGTGCCGCCGCCGCCGAGTTCGGTGGCAATGAATATCTTGCCCTGGTTCTCGACCACGGTGTCGAACAGCGCCGAGGCGTCGAGCTCGAACATCATCATCGCGTAGGGCGCGCCGAAGGCCTTGGCCCCTTCCAGCGCCTGGCGCTGCTGGTCGGGGTTGTCGAGCACGTGGGAG
>DJIP01000071.1:5796-6708 GCA_002433675.1 Halomonas halophila | reverse complement strand
GTAGCCCGACGCCGCCAGCGGCAGACTGAAGTTGCCGATCCCGGCGAACAGATCGAGCAAGGGTTCATCGGCCCGGCGAGGTTCTCCCAGCCAATCCAGCGCGGTCTCGATCATGCGCTGGTTGACCCGGGCGTTGGCCTGCAGGAAGTCGCTTGGTCCGACGCCGAGGCTGAGCGGGCCACGCGCCGACGGGACCGTCACCTGGAGTTCCTGCGGCGGCGCCACCAGCCACTCGAAGCGAACCTGATCACGGCCCGCCAGCACGCCGATGGCGACGTCTTGCTCGCCGGCCCACTCGCGCCAGCGTGCCAGATCGGCTGGTTGCTCGCGCAGTTGACGGATCACCAGGGTCACCTGACCGTCACTGGCCAGCAGTTCCAGGTGGCCGACCTGACGTGGCGCCTCGAGGCTCGCCAGCTGCTGGTGCAAGGGCGCCAGCAGCGCCGATAGCTGCGGCACCAGAACGGTGCAGGTATCTACCGATACCAGTCGGTGGCTGCGCCGGGCGCGAAAGCCCAGATGGATGCCGCCGTCGGCGTCGACCCTGACACCCAGGCGCGCACGGCGGCGATAGGCGACGTCGTCACTGGCCAGTACCTCGATGCGCTCGGCGGCGACCTCGACGCCCTGTCGGGCCAGCAGCTCCGACAATACGCCTGTCTTGTGGCGACGCTGGGCGGCCAGCTCCAGATGCTGAAGATCACAGCCGCCGCAACGCTCGATGTAGGGACAGGGCGGCGTGACTCGGGTCGGCGCGGCCTCGATCAGCTCACGCAGGTGGGCCTCGTCGTAGCGCTTGCGGGTACGATGCACCGCCACCCTGACCCGCTCGCCGGGCAAGGCCCCCTCGACAAACAGGGTCTTGCCGGCGGGCGAACGGGCAATCCCGCGGCCATCGTGGGACAGCCCCTG
>DJIP01000071.1:0-5415 GCA_002433675.1 Halomonas halophila | reverse complement strand
GTGTCCGACGGGCGCTTGTGAGCAAGCCCCGAGACACCGGAGCGCTGACGCGGCGGACGGCGTTTTCCCAGTCCAGCCACCTCAGGACTCCGGCGCCAGCAGACCGGTGGAGAGATAGCGGTCTCCCCGGTCGCAGACGATAAACACGATCACCGCGTTCTCGACCTCTTCGGCCACCCTGAGCGCGCCGGCCAGTGCGCCCCCCGAGGACACCCCCGCCAGGATCCCTTCTTCCCGGGCCAGTCGACGCATGTGCTCTTCGGCTTCGTGCTGGCCGATGTCCAGTACCCGATCGACCCGCTGGGGTTCGAAGATTTTCGGCAGGTAGGCCTCGGGCCAGCGCCGGATCCCGGCGATGCTGGCGCCGTCCTCGGGCTGCAAGCCGATGATCTCGATGTCGGCGCGCTGCTCCTTCAGGTAGCGCGATACCCCCATGATGGTGCCGGTGGTCCCCATGGAGCTGACGAAGTGGGTGATCCGACCGTCGGTCTGCTGCCACAGCTCGGGCCCGGTGGTGCGGTAGTGACCCAAGGGGTTGTCGGGATTGGCGAACTGGTCCAGCGACTTGCCCTCGCCTCGCTCGACCATGGTGTCGGCCAGGTCCCGGGCCTCTTCCATGCCACCGTCCTTGCTGACTTCGATCAGCTTGGCGCCATAGGCCGCCATGGCCTGCTTGCGCTCGCTGGAGGCGTTTTCCGGCATGATCAGTACCATGCGATAGCCCTTCATCGCCGCGACCATGGCAAGAGCGATACCGGTATTGCCAGACGTCGCCTCGATCAGAGTGTCGCCGGGGGCGATCTCGCCGCGCTTTTCGGCCTCGTCGAACATCGACAGGGCCGGCCGATCCTTGACCGAGCCCGCCGGATTGTCACCCTCGAGCTTGGCCAGCAGCACATTGTTGCGCCCGGCGCTGATGCGCTTGAGGCGGACCAGCGGGGTCTTGCCGACCAGCTGGTCGAGGTAGGGGAATTCCATAAGACTTTCCTTGTAACGTCATCTGACGCCATTATATCGACGCCCCTCGCCACTGGACAGGCATGGTCCCATGGGGTGACATGAAGACATAGCGAGCGGCGGTGACCGCTCTTCGTCCGCGCCTATTCCCGGCCAGGAACGCAGCGCCTATGAGTTTGAGAACACGGTTGATGCTGGCCCTCGTGGGGCTGCCGCTGCTGCTGCTGGGGCTGGCGATCAGCCTCGCCCTGTATCAGGACCATGGCCTACGCGAGGCCGCCATGGAGAACACCCTGTCTACCGCCACCCGACTGGTGGCTCCCGAGATGGGCGAGGCCCTGTCACTGGACGATATCGCCGGCGTGCAGGCCGCCGCCAATCGCCTGATGGATATCCCCAGCGTCCGTGCCCTGCGCCTGGTACAGCAGGATCAGGTGGTGCTGGAACTCGGTCGGCTGCGGGCCGAAGCCCTGAACGTCGAGCCCACCAGCCAGGGGCTGCTGACCCAGCACTATCGCCAGTGGGTGCTGACGACACCGATCACCGCCGTGGACGGCGCCTACCTGGTGCTCGATATCGACGCCTCGCTGCTGCTGCTCGCCACTTATAGCGATATCGCCAGGGGCGCCATGATCCTGCTGGTCTGCGGCCTGTTGCTGTTTCTCGTGGCCTTTACCCTGGGCCGTCGCCTGACCCAGCCGCTGGACGATATCGCCCACCTGCTCGACCAGCTGGCGGCAGGCCGCCAGCCCCACCACCTGCCGCTGGACCACCCGCTGGAGCTGGCCGAGCTGGGGCGCCGGGTCAACGCCCTGATCGACCACCAGGCGCGGGCCCGCGAAGACCTGCAGCAGCAGATCGAACACGCCACCTCGGAACTCCAGGAGTCCATGGAGACCATCGAGGTGCAGAACATCGAGCTCGACATGGCCCATCGCCAGGCGGTGGAGGCCAACCGGGTCAAGTCGGAGTTTCTGGCCAACATGAGCCATGAGATCCGCACGCCGCTCAATGGCATCATCGGCTTCTGCCGGCTGCTGGGGCGCTCGTCGCTGGACCCGCGTCAGCGCGAGTGGCTCGACCAGGTACAGCGGGCCTGCGACAACCTGATGTCGCTGGTCAACGATGTACTCGACTTCTCCAAGCTGGAAGCCGGCCGCCTGGTGCTGGAGCAGGTGCCGGTAGACCTCCAGTCGCTGGTCGACGAGGTGCTGGGGCTGCAGGCGCCCCTGGCCCAGCAGAAGGGACTACAGCTGCTCAGCCTGATCTATGACGACGTGCCGGCGGAAATCACCGGCGATCCGCTGCGACTGCGCCAGATCATCACCAATCTGGTCAACAACGCGATCAAGTTCACCGACCGTGGCGAGATCATCGTGCGGGTCATGGTCGAACATTCTCGCCACGAGCGCCTCACCCTGCGCATCAGCGTCAGCGATACCGGCATCGGCCTCAGTGACAGCCAGCAGCGACGGCTGTTCCAGGCCTTCCGCCAGGCCACCGCCGGCCACAGTCGTCAGTATGGCGGCACCGGCCTGGGGCTGGCCATCTCGCGCCAGCTGATCGAGCAGATGGGTGGCACCATCGGGGTGGACAGCACCCTCGACCACGGCTCCACCTTCCACTTCACCCTGCCCCTGACCAGCACCGCAAGCCAGGTGCGTGCCCCCGAACTGGCCCTCGACCAGGCCTCGATCTTCGTCGAGGAACCCCACGGCCCCACCCACAGGGCCCTCTTGCATATGCTCGAACAGTGGGATGCCCGGGTAGTGGCGAGCCCCCAGCAGGCCGCACTGGCGCTGGAAGCCATCGCCGTCGAGGAGCTGGAAGAAGGCCGGATCGGCGAGCTGCGCGCAAGACTCCGGCAACGCAACTGCCCCACCCTGCTGTTGATCAATGCAGGACTCCCGGATGTACCCGGACTGGGCCTGCCCGATGGCTCGGGCGTACTGTCCAAGCCACTGGCCCGCCAGACCCTGGCGGAAGCGGTGGAAGGTGCCCTCGCCGGTGCTCGCCATAGGCCGAGCCTGCCTGCGCCAACATCCACGCCGGCCCTACCGCCTGGCCAGCCCAGTGCGCCCGACGAGGCTTTGGCGGCGGTCCCGACGCCACCGTCCGAGGGGAACACCTCGCAGCCCCCGTCGCCTTCGCCGGACACGCCCACGTCAGTCGCCAGCCTGCTGATCGTCGATGACAGCGAGACCAACCGGCTGCTGCTGCGAGAACTGGTGGAAGGCCCCGAGCGTCTCGTGACCTTGGCCACCAGCGGGGAAGAAGCCCTGGCGCTGGCTCAGCAGCGGCTCTATGACATGGTGCTGATGGATATTCGCATGGGTGGCATGGATGGCGTGGAGACGACCCAGGCGATCCGCCGACTCAGCCACGCCTGGTCGCAGCGACCGATCATCGCGGTGACCGCCCACGTGCTGGAGCACCAGCGCCGGGCGCTCTTGCAAAGCGGCATGGACGACGTGCTGATCAAGCCGCTGGACAGCGAGAGCCTCGACCGGCTGCTCAGAGACAGGCTCGGCAGCGGTCTGGCAGAGACGCCACTGGCGCCGCACTCAACGGGCAGCGACAAGCGTCGACAGGACACCAGCGATGCCGATGACTCGGCCACCCCAGATGAGGCCCTCGGCGAGGATCAGGACCGTGACAGGAGTGACGACCAGGGCCACGACCTGCCCGACATCGACATCGCCCTGGGCACCCGGCTGGCGGGTGGGCGCGAGGCGCTGGCCAGGCAGTTGCTGGCGAGCCTGGGAGCGTCGCTGGACGAGACCCGTCGAGAGATCGAGTCGGCGCTGGCGGCCGAGGACGAAGAGGCCCTGCTCGATAGCATCCACGCGCTCAATGGCGCCTGCCGCTACTGTGGCGTGCCGCGCATGGCGCTGCTGGTGGAAACCCTGGAGACCCGCCTTCGCTCACGCGGGATCGACGGCGTCCGTCCGCTGTTGCCCACCCTGGAACAGGCCATGACCCAGGTCGAGCGCTGGCAGCAGGACAGCGGAGAGACACCCTTGAAAGGACCGGCCTAGACGACGCGGGCAACTGCCGCGCCCCCCCTGCAGCGCTCAACGCCTTTCGAGCACCACGAAGGCTACCGCCACGTCGCTTTCATCGCTGAGGCTCAGGTGACAGGCGCCCACACCGGCCTGGTCGGCCAGGCGCAGCGCCTCCCCCGAGACCACCAGCTCCGGTCGCCCCAGGGGATCGTTGACCACCTGAATCTCGGTCCAGCGCATGCCGTGGCGAAGACCGGTGCCCAGCGCCTTCAGCCACGCCTCCTTGGCGGCGAAGCGCTTGGCCAGAAAGGCCGAAGGCCGAGGCGCATCGGTGTAGCGCTCGGCCTCCAGCGGCCCCAGGATACGCGCGGCAAAGCGCGCGCCGTGGCGCGCAATCGCCGCGTCGAAGCGTTCGATCCGCGCGATATCGGTGCCGATACCGAGAATCATGCCTGGGCTCCGAAAGACGATGCGCCGACAAGCACCGCCTCAGTGCTGATGGTCGTGGCCGTGGTCATGCTCGTGCTCTTGCTCAAATTCGTCGATGGCCGCGACCAGCCCCGCCTCGTAGCCGGCCAGCATCAGTCGCTTCATTTCCGCCACCGCCTCCTTGAGCCCGACGAACAGCGCCCGGGCGATAATGGCATGGCCGATATTAAGCTCGTTGAGCCCGGGGATGGCGGCGATGGCCTCGACGTTGTGGTAGTGCAGGCCGTGGCCGGCGTTGACGATCAGGTCGAGCTCGACGCCCATTTCGGCGGCGGCCACGATGCGCTGATACTCGTGGGCGCGCTCACTGTCGTTGTCGGCCTCGGCGAAGGCGCCGGTGTGCAGCTCGATCGCCGGGGCGCCGGCGCGCTTGGCGCTAGCGATCTGATCCGGATCGGGATCGATGAACAGCGATACCTCGGCGCCCACGGCGGCCAGTCGGCGACAGGCGGCTTCGATGGCATCGAACTGCCCGACCACGTCCAGGCCACCCTCGGTCGTCAGCTCCTCGCGCTTCTCCGGCACCAGACAGACGTGGGCCGGACGCACCTCTTCGGCCAGCGCCAGCATCTCCTCGGTCACGGCCATCTCGAGATTCATGCGGGTGTTGAGAACCTCGGCCAGCAGGCGCACGTCCCGCTCCTGGATATGACGGCGGTCCTCCCGCAGATGGACGGTGATGCCATCGGCACCGGCTTCTTCGGCGACCAGGGCCGCCTGAATCGGGTCGGGGTAGCGGGTACCGCGGGCCTGGCGCAGGGTCGCGATATGGTCAATGTTGACGCCGAGCAGCAGTCGAGGGGGATGCATCAAGGTTCTCCGTCATGGGGATGGAAGACGAACCCTATGGTAGCACCGCCGACAGGCCGGCGGTCACCCGCGGCCAGGCGATATCAGCGCGCCGAAGCGTCAGAGCGACTGGCGGCGACGCTCGGCCATAGCGACCATCAGCGCACGGGAGCGC
>DJIP01000322.1 GCA_002433675.1 Halomonas halophila | reverse complement strand
CGGCTTGATCGTCCAGCCGGTGTAGCCGTAGAGCACGGTGACCAGCGGCGACAGCCAGCAGAAGAAGTTGAACGGCAGATAGGCAATCGTCGCGACCCCCAGGGTTGCCGCCTGATAGGCGCCACCGGAGTTCCAGGGCACCAGATTGGCGGTGACGGTGGCCGAGTCTTCCACCGCCCGTGACAGGTTCTCCGGCGCCAGCCCCCTGTCGCGGTAGGCCTCGGCGTAGGTGCGTGCGCCCATGACGATGGCCATGTACTGATCGCACAGCACCACATTGGCGCCGATCGACGTCAGCACCGTGGACAGGATCAGTGAGCCCCGGGTCCTGGCCGCCTTCAGAATGGTCTCGGCGATGGTCCTGAGCTGCTGGGTGCGCTCCATGACCCCGCCGAACATCATCGCCACGATGACCAGACTGATGGTGTAGAACATCGAGTTCAGGCCGCCGCGGCTAAGCAGGCTGTCCACCGCCTTGACACCGGTATCGGAGGTCACGCCCCCAAAGGCCACCTGCATCAGTTCGGCGTAGTCGGCCCCCTGCATGCCCAGGGCACAGAGTCCACCGGCGATGACCCCCAGGGTGATGCCGGGTATCGCCGGCAGCCGCTTGTAGGAAACGAACAGCACCAGCAAGGGCGGCAGCAGCAGCACCGGGTTGATGACGTAGTGTGCCGCCAGGGTCTGCTGCATCACCTCGACCCGCTCGAGCCCGCCGGACGTCCCCGAGTAGTACAGGCTCAGCGCCATCTCTATCACCAGGGTCAGGCCAATGCTGACCCCGGTGGTGTAGGACATGTGCTTGATATGGGTGAACAGGTCGGTACCGGCCATGGCCGGTGCCAGGTTGGTGGTATCCGACAGAGGTGACATCTTGTCGCCGAAGTAGGCCCCGGACAGCACTGCCCCGGCCACCAGCGGCAGCGGGATCCCCAGCGAGCCGCCGATCCCCATCAGCGCCACCCCAAGGGTGCCGGAGGTGCCCCAGCTCGATCCGGTCGCCAGCGACGAGATGGCGCAGATCACCACCGCCGCCGGCAGGAAGATCGTCGGTGACAGTAGCTTGAGGCCATAGGAGATGAGCGTCGGCACCACCCCTGCCTGGATCCACACCCCGATCAACACCCCTACCACCATCAGGATGATCAGTGCCGGCAGGGCGTTGTGGATGCCTCGCACCATGCCTTCCTGGATATCGTCCCAGCGGTAACCGCAGCGCAGCGCCACCAGACTTGCCACGATCACCCCCAGCAACATGGGAATCTGCGGGTCGAGGCCATAGACGACGATGGACACGCCGATGCCGACCACCAGGGCAAGCAGCGATACCAGCGCCTCCGTCAGGGTCGGAGGGCGCTGCACAGGGGAAAAGAGGCGGTGGATCAAAAGGGGCACTCCTGAGCAGGGTCGGTCGCCGACAGAGCCGGAGAGAATCTGCGAGCCCTGGCCACTGCTCGAGTGCTCCCCCCGACGATTCAGGAAAGCTAGGCGGCGATAGCCAACGCTGCCATCAAAGCGTCACCATCGTTTCAATTCAGCAAAGTTGCTGGCGTATGTCGGCACCCTATGGCGTCAATGTCCAACCGACTAGGGGTCATGAAGCCTCCCCCACACCGCCTGCCCCTCTTGTTCCTACCGGGATGCCCCCCGCTCCGCCTCGGCCAGAAAGTCCTCGACGTTGCCTTGAAAGCCCTTCAGGTGGGCCTTGATGCGCTCGTCAGGCCAGTCCCACCAGGCCAGGCGTTCGAGCCGTTCGGCAATGGAAGGATCATCGAAGCGTGGCCTGAGCACCCGGGCGGGGTTACCCACCACGATGTGGTAGGCCGGCACATCTCTGGTCACCACGCTGCCGGCGCCGACGATGGCGCCATGGCCGATGGTCACGCCGGGCAGCACGATGGCGCCGTGGCCGATCCAGACATCGTGGCCGATGACCACCCGGTCGGCCTCGCGCCAGGCGAATACCTCGCCGTCGAGGGCCTCGTCGCTGAAGCCGAACTTGCCGGGGCGATAGCTGAAGTGGTGCAGGGTCGGCCGCCACCAGGGGTGGTTGCTCGGGTTGATGCGCACGCTGGCAGCGATGGAGGTGAACTTGCCGATGGTGGCGAACATGACGTCGCCGTCACGCTCGATATAGCTGTAGTCGCCGAGGCTGACCTGGTTGAACACACAGCGACTGCCGACCTCGGTGAAGCGCCCCAGCTCAGTGTGATGCAGGCGTGCGTCCGCGGCGACGTTGGGCCGCTCGGACAGGCGCGGGGACGTCGGCTGGTCCAGCGCACTGGATGAGTCTCTGGGCGAGCCACTGGGCGAGTCACAAGACAAGGAGCCGTCAGACACAGACGGCGTAGGGATATCGGACATGTTCAGGGGTGCTCTCGCAGATAAGTCATCATGCAGGAAGCCAAGGCAAAAATCGGTGAGACAGCGCAGTTTACGAGGTGTAAATGAGCACGTTGATCCGATTTTTAACGCCGTATTACCGAGCGCAGACACTTTTCCTGCAAGCCCTAGCAGACGGCGTCCAGGCGATCCCAGTCCTCCAGCGTCTCGCCGTCCCGGGCGATGCGCACCTTGGGCGGCAAGGGGGTCGGCTGGTCCAGGCGCTCGGCGTCCAGTTCATGGCTGATGTGGGTGAGATAGGCCCGGGGCGGGTCGAGCCGGGTGATGATCTCCAGCGCCTGGGTGATGCTGTTGTGGTTGCGGGTCTCGAGCTGGCTGGCCGGGTGGCAGGCGTCGAGCACGACGACGTCGGCGTCCCACTGGCGCAGAAAACGCTCGGTGGCGCCGGGCAGACCCTGGGTGTCGGTCAGGTAGGCCAGGCGGGTGCCGCCATCATCCAGGCAGTAACCGAGGGTCGGCTTGCTGTGATTGAGCGGCACCGGGGTCACCGTCAGCCCGTCGAACTCCAGTGGCTTGAACGGCTTGAGCCCCGGCTGGAAGTCGAGGATGCCGCTGTTGCGATAGAGATCGGCGCAGCCGTTGGGGTCCTTGGGGCCGTAGACCGGGATCAAGGTGCCGGTCCCCCAGCGCAGGTGAAACAGCCCCTGCACATGGTCGGCGTGGTAGTGGGTGACGAAGAAGGCGGCAGGACGCTCCAGCTCGCAGCTATGGGCCAGGTCCATGCGCCCGGCGTCGAGCAGGTAGCGCCGGCCGTCCACGCTCAGCTCGGCGCAGCAGGGGCCACGCTGATGGCTGGTGAACACCCTGGCCCGGGTGCAGGCGCGACAGTCGCAGCCGAAGCGAGGCACCTGGGCACTGTCTCCGGTGCCGTTGAAGCGAAACTCCATGGAAGTCTCCGAGCTGAAGCAAGGGGCATATGCCCCTTGCGCTGGTGAGGTGATACGCGCAGCCGCTGTAGTCGGCGATCGACACAAGGCCGGCGTCGACAGACTCGACGCCGGCTCCGTCAGTGGCGGGAGGCGATGATCGCCTCCAGCGCCTGGACGCTCTCGTCCAGGCTGCCACCGTTGTCG
>DJIP01000009.1 GCA_002433675.1 Halomonas halophila | reverse complement strand
GTTGTCATCACCGAGTTCATGACGATGCTTGCGCACCGACTCCGCCATGACCGGCAACGTCGACATCATCGGATTACGATCGGACAGCAGGCGATAGCCCATGCGATTGGGATGCATCTTGCGCATCCAGCGAGCCGACTCGGGGGTCGACACCGCACGAACCCAGGGTTGCAGGAACTGACGATAGAGCCCGAGATTGATCTCCGAGACCCTGGCCACCGTGGCGAAACGCCGCTCGTCCTGCGAGCTATGCTTGACCACCTGATTCAGGTCGTCGAGGTCCCGGGTGGAGAACTCCAGCAGGTAGTCCCGCTCGATCAATTCGGCGTCAGGCCGCTCGCTGGCCTTGGACACCGTGGTCTCGTAGAGTCCCGGCGGCAGTACGTCGATGTAATCCATATTGGCGGTGAACTCGGCGTGTTCCTTGCGCGAGACGCTGCCGGAAACGAAGATCCCGAGGTGGCCGGTCTTGTCATGGACGCAGTAGACGATGGTCTGCTCGTTGGCGATGATGTCGTCGACGCCGTCATACAGGTCGCGCACCCAGCCAAGCGCCTGTGGCGGCGGCGTGATGTCATCGCCCTGGGAGCAGAACACCACCACCGGGGAGCGCACGTTGCGAAGATCGATACGGCGCCCATCGGACGTCACCAGCTGGGCCGTGGAGAGCCGATTGCCGACAAACAGGTTGTCGACAATGTACTGAATCTCTTCTCCACCCAGCACCACGTGACCGCCCCACCAGCGCTCGAACTGGAGGTAGCGATCGGCCTCGGTATCGACATGGGCGTACAGGTTGTACTGCTTGTCCCACCAGGTGTTGGCCGGATTGAGACGCTCGAAGTTCTGCACCAGCCAGGCCCCGTCGAACAGGCCATCGCCCATGTCCGAGAGCATATGGGTCGCCCAGCTGCCGCCGGTCATGCCGCCGGTGTAACGCATCGGCGCCTTGCCGCGCTCCCCGGCCCAGTAGGACAGCGGTGCACCGGCGATCAGGATCGGTCCGAACACCTCGGGCTCCAGCGCTGCCGCCATCATGATCTGCCAGCCCGCCTGGCAGTTGCCCACGACCATGGGTTTTTCGCTATCGGGATGCAGCTCCGCCACGTGGCGCAGGAAGGTGACCTCGGCTTCGACCACATCCTCGACCCGCTGTCCCGGGACGGGATAGGGCATGAAGGCGATGAAGTAGCAGGGATGGCCGGCACGCAGGGCGATACCGATCTCACTGTCGGGCTTGAAGCCACCGATACCCGGGCCATGCCCGGCACGCGGATCGACTACCACGAAGGGTCGTGCCAATTCATCGGTCTCGACGCCCTCGGGCGGGTGCACGCGCAACAGCTCATAGTTAACGGGGCGAGGCAGCGTCTCGCCTTCCATCACGATGTCGGTATCGAAGCCAAGTACGGTGGGGCGGGTCTTCTCGATATGTTCGAGGTATTCGTTGCCGCGCTGGCGCATGACATCCCAGTAGAGGATGCTGCGCTCGACGCTGTCACGCCAGTAGTCAGCCGCGGCACGGCCGAAGCCGAAAGGGTCGAACAGTGGAGCAAAGGGTTCCGCCAGCGCGAACAGTGGCGCGGTGGCGCTTGGCATCAACGCATTCATATAGGCTCCCAGGGTTGCGTGATGCGCAGGAGGCGTTCCTTGCGTCTGCGCACTTGTTGCAGTGCAATATAGCGCAATAATGCAGGGACTGCGAAGCCCCCACCTTTCGGAGCTGCACATCGTGTAGGAGATTCACTGTAGAGCGGGTACGCCTGAAAACACAACGCCCGGCAATGCCGGGCGTTATGGGTACCTCACTCACCGCTTTTGCTCTACTTGACTTCGATGCCGTGCGCCTGCTGATCGGCATGGTAGGAAGAACGCACCAGAGGTCCGGACGCCACATGGGTGAAGCCCATGGCGCGCCCCTGCTCGGCGAACCAGTCGAACGTGGACGGCGGCACCCAGCGATCCACCGGCAGGTGATTGCGGGATGGCTGCATGTACTGCCCCAGGGTCAGCATGTCCACGTCGTGGGCACGCAGATCGCGCATCACCTCGATGACCTGCTCGTCGGTCTCGCCGACGCCCAGCATCAAGCCAGACTTGGTCATCACCTCAGGACGGCGTGCCTTGTATCCCTTGAGCAGGTCCAGCGACCACTGATAGTCGGCCCCCGGCCGCACCTTGCGATACAGGCTCGGTACCGTTTCCAGGTTGTGGTTGAAGACGTCGGGCGGCGTGGTCTCGAGGATGTCCAGCGCCACCTCCATGCGACCGCGGAAGTCCGGCACCAGCACCTCGATCTCGATGCTCGGGCTATCACGGCGAATCTCGCGGATGCAGTCCACGAAGTGCTGGGCACCACCGTCACGCAGGTCGTCACGGTCGACGGAAGTCACCACCACATAGTTCAGGCGCATCTCGGCGATGGCCTCGGCCAGTTCGCGCGGCTCGCGCTCATTCAAGGCGTTGGGGCGCCCGTGAGCCACATCACAGAACGGGCAGCGGCGGGTACAGATATCGCCCATGATCATGAAGGTGGCGGTACCGCCGTTGAAGCACTCGCCCAGGTTGGGGCATGAGGCTTCCTCGCAGACGGTGTGCAGGCCATGACGCCTGAGGGTCTCCTTGATACGGGTGACTTCCTTGGACACCGGCATGCGTACCCTGAGCCAGTCCGGCTTGCGCGGAATCTCCTGTGTGGGGATCACCTTCACCGGGATCCGCGCCACCTTGTCGGCGCCGCGAAGCTTCACTCCCCTTTCGCTGCGGGCGTTCTTCTTGGCCTTGGCGGCGGCGGCCGCCGCCTGGATGGCGGAACTGTCTGTCATTTCACTGTCCTGTGAGGATCGCTCGGGAGACACGTTGCTGTGACGGCCTTCGGCGTGCCCTGTGCGATCAGTCAAAATTGTGGGCGTCAAGCACTCCCGGCAAGCCGGGGCGCTCGATCAGTTCGCGTTGTCCCAGTCGCGTCGCCAGCGTGCGCAATAGCCGACGCGCTTCGGCTTCCATGTCCAGTCTCGAAGAGACCAGATCGGCCAGCCGGGTCATCTCGAGTCCAGCGTAGCCACATGGGTTGATAAACGAAAATGGCGTGAGATCGACCTCGAGATTGACCGCGATGCCATGAAAACTGGCACCCCGCCGAATCCTCAACCCCAGTGAGGCAATCTTGCGCTCACCGACATACACGCCAGGCGCGTCAGGCCGGGCGCTTGCCTCGATGCCATGCTCGCCCAGGGCATCGACCACGCTGTCTTCCAGCGCGCTGACGAGGTCTCGGACCCCCAGTCTTGCGCGTTTTACGTCGATCAGCGGATACAGCACCAGCTGTCCCGGACCGTGGTAGGTCACCTGCCCGCCGCGATCGGTCTCTACCACCGGGATCTCGCCTGGCATCAACAGATGCTCGGGCTTGCCTGCCTGACCCTGGGTGAACACCGGCGGGTGCTGTACCACCCAGATCTGGTCAGGCGTATCGCCATCGCGGGTGTCGGTCAGCTCGCGCATCGCCTGCCACACTGGCCGATAGGGCTTGAGCCCCAGATGATAGACGTCGATCGCCTCCATCACACCACCATGTGCACGCGGCCTGTGGCCTTGAGCTCGTCGAACAGCGCCTTGAGCTGGGCTTCGCCGGTGGCGCGCATGGTCAACCGCACCGACTGGAAGCGTCCGTTGCGACTGTCGACCACCTCGAGGCTGCTGCCTTCGAAGGTCGGATCGTGGCGATGCACGATCTGACTGACGGTGGCAGCGAAGTCCTCGGCAGCGTCTCCGACCACCTTGATCGGATAGTCGCAGGGAAAGGTGATGGTGACATCCGCCGGATCCGGCCCTGCCTGGGTGCGCAGATCGCGAAAGGTCCTGTCGTTCATCCGATGCCCCTTACAATGGATACCCGAGTATTCTACTCAACCTTGGCATCACGACCAAGGACGCCGGCCGAGGCG
>DJIP01000343.1 GCA_002433675.1 Halomonas halophila | reverse complement strand
TCCAGGGCATCCGTGCGCAGCTCATCCTGGGACAGCAGGTTGTCGTCGGTGATCGAGAACTCCTCGAGCACCTCCACCGCCTGGCGATCGGCCAGGTAGGCGCCGTCGCTTGCGCGCTGGATCGAGTAGGGAATCCGTAGCACCAGTTGCTGGTCCTGAGAGCCGGTGTCGAGTACGCCGACCTGACGGATGTTGACGTCTTCGCCACCCAGGTTGAGGCGCAGCGACGCCGTTTCGTCGACGCGGGTGCCGAGGCTTTCCAGGCGCTTGGCCAGCTGTTCGGCAAAGGGGCTGTCGGCACCGTCGAGCGCCAGGCTGTCCAGCGACAGCACCTCGCCGCCGACGCCGCGCAAATGGAAGCCGCAGCCCGCGAGCAGCAGGGCGGCGCCGGAGGCCAGGGTCAGACCAAGGAAGTGACGACGCTGCATGGGAACTCCTTGTCCAGCGTGAGGGAAAGATCGAAGGCACGGCCTTCGGCATCATGTCCTGGTATCGCCGACAGTCTGACGCGGCGGGCGAGTCGCCCGCCGCGTGCTGTCAGTTGGCGACGATGTTGACCAGCTTGCCCGGCACCACGATCACCTTGCGCAGGGTCTTGCCGTCGATATGGCGCTGGACGTTGTCGTTGGCCACTGCCAAGGCTTCGACGGCGGCCTTGTCGGCGTCGGCGGGCACCTCGAGGCGCGCGCGCAGCTTGCCGTTGACCTGCACCACCAGCTCGATGCTGTCGCGTGCCAGGGCGCTTTCATCGAACGCCGGCCAGGTGGCATCGATAACCGCGCCGTCATGGCCGAGCGAGCGCCACAGCGCGTGGCAGGCATGGGGCGTGATCGGTGCCAGCAACAGCACGCAGGCCTCGATGGCCTCACGGCTGACCGCCAGGCCCTGCGGGCTGGTATCGCCGAACTTGGCGATGGCGTTGGTCAGCTCCATCACCGCGGCGATGGCGGTGTTGAAGGTGGTGCGGCGGCCGATATCATCGCCGGCCTTCTTGATCGTTTCGTGGGTCTTGCGGCGCAGTTCGCGCTGGGCGTCGTCGAGCGAGGCGGCATCCAGCGCTGCCGGTGCGCCGGCCTCCAGATGCTCGGCGACCAGACGCCACAGCCGCTTGAGGAAGCGGTGGGCACCCTCGACGCCGGAGTCGGACCACTCCAGTGACTGCTCCGGGGGCGCGGCGAACATCATGAACAGGCGCACGGTGTCGGCACCGAAGCGATCGATCATGGCCTGGGGATCGACGCCGTTGTTCTTGGACTTCGACATCTTCTCGATGCCGCCCATTTCCACCGGCTGACCATCGCTGATCAGGGTGGCGCTGAGCGGGCGTCCCTTGTCGTCACGCTTGACCTCGACGTCGGCGGGGTTGAACCACTCCTTGCCGCCGTTGGCCTCGGGGCGGTAGAAGGTCTCGGCGATCACCATGCCCTGGGTCAGCAGACGCTGGAACGGCTCGTCGGAGTCGACCAGACCGAAGTCGCGCATCAGCTTGTGGAAGAAGCGGGCGTAGAGCAGGTGGAGGATGGCGTGCTCGATGCCACCGATGTACAGATCCACCGGCAGCCAGTAGTTGGCACGCTCGTCCAGCATGGCCTCCGGGTTGTCGGCGCAGCAGAAGCGCGCGTAGTACCAGGAGGACTCCATGAAGGTATCGAAGGTGTCGGTCTCGCGGGTCCAGCCGTCGCCCAGGTCGCTGAACGCCGGCATCTTCTTGAGCGGCGAGCCGGAGGCGTCCACGGTGACCTCCAGCGGCAGCGCCACCGGCAGTTCATCGTCGGTCAGCGGCACGGTCTGGCCCTCGGGGCCGTACTTGACCGGGATCGGCGCGCCCCAGTAGCGCTGGCGGGCCACGCCCCAGTCACGCAGGCGGTAGTTGGTCTTGACCTCGCCGTGGCCGTCGCGCTCGAGGCGGCTGGCGATGGCGTCGAAGGCCGCCTGGAAGTCGAGGCCGTCGAACTCGCCGGAGTTGATCAGGCTGCCGTGCTCGACCCAGGCGCCCTGGGACAGGTCCGGGGCCTGGCCGTCGGCGTCGGCGATCACCGCGCGAATCGGGAGGTCATACTTGGTGGCGAACTCCCAGTCACGCTGGTCGTGGCCGGGCACCGCCATCACCGCACCGGTGCCGTATTCCATCAGCACGAAGTTGGCGACATAGACCGGCACACGGTCGCCGGTCAGCGGGTGGATGGCCTCGAAGCCGGTGGTCATGCCACGCTTTTCCATGGTGGCGAGTTCGGCTTCCGAGGTGCCGCCGTGGGAGCACTCCTCGAGGAAGGCGGCGAGTTCGGGCTTGCCCTCGGCGGCCTTGATCGCCAGCGGGTGGCCGGCGGCCACCGCCACATAGGTCACTCCCATCAGGGTGTCGGGACGGGTGGTGTAGACCCTGAGCGGCTGGTCGCCGTCGACGTCGAAGGCCAGCTCGACCCCCTTGGACTTGCCGATCCAGTTGCGCTGCATGGTCTTGACCTGCTCGGGCCACTCGACCTTGTCGAGATCTGCCAGCAGTTCATCGGCGTAGTCGGTGATCTTCAGGAACCACAGCGGGATTTCCTTGCGCTCCACCGGCGCACCGGAGCGCCAGCCACAGCCGTCGATGACCTGCTCGTTGGCCAGTACGGTCTGGTCCACCGGGTCCCAGTTGACGGTGGACATCTTCTTGTAGACCAGGCCCTTTTCCACCAGCTTGGTGAAGAACCACTGTTCCCAGCGGTAGTAGTCGCTGTCGCAGGTGGCGAACTCGCGATCCCAGTCATAGGCGAAGCCCAGCGCCTTGAGCTGGGCTCGCATGTAGTCGATGTTCTCGTAGGTCCACTTGGCCGGCGGTACCTGGTTCTTGATGGCGGCGTTCTCGGCCGGCATGCCGAAGGCGTCCCAGCCCATCGGCTGCATCACGTTCTTGCCCTGCATGCGCTGGAAGCGACTGACCACGTCGCCGATGGTGTAGTTGCGTACATGCCCCATGTGCAGCTTGCCGCTGGGGTAGGGGAACATCGACAGGCAGTAGAATTTCTCGCGATCCTGATCCTCGATCGCCTTGAAACACTGGTTTTCATTCCAGAACTGCTGGGCGTCGTGTTCGATTTCGTGGGGCTTGTACTGGGCGTCCATCGCGGTCTTCGAGTACCTTGCAATCAAGGCGCGCCCAAGGCGGCGCGCAGGGTATGGGTATCGTCCGGCGGCAGGGTTGTGCAGAATCAAGGTTGATGCGGCCCAGCCACCGGCGCGGCAATGATGCCCGCAAGGATACCCCAGCAGCCCGGGGTCCGGCTATGGTGGGCCGCCAGTGTTCCGTTCGGGCGACCCCGAGCGGTCCTTGTCTGCATCAAGGAGGACACCGTCATGAGTGATCAACATTCTTCGTCCGGCGAACATCGTCTGCGCGACGGCTATGAGCGGGTACTGTCCCGGCTCAAGGAAGGCGCCGAGGACCTCACCTGGGACAACCTGCAGAAGGATCTCGATGACGCCGTGGAGTTCGAGGCGGAGCTCGAGGAGTACACCAAGGACGAACTGGCGCTGCTCAGGGCCTGGGTCGAGCGTGATCTCAAGGACATGCGGCGCTACCTGGCTGCCGGCGGCGAGGGCGTGGCCAGCTGGCTTGGCATCGACCTGACCATTCTGTCGCGCAAGGTGGTCGACTCGCTTCTGTCGATCGCCGATCGCAGCGTGATCGAGCGCGAGCAGCTGGAGGATGACCTGGAGGCCTCTCGTGCCGATTACACCGCTGGCGAACTGGCGGCGCCGGGACGCATGTCCTGCGTGCACTGCGACGCTGTGGTCGAGCTGCACGGGGTCAAGCGCATCGAGCCCTGCCATCAATGTGGCCATCGCTACTTTGGGCGTGTCGGTTGATGCCTGCCGACAGCGCTGGCGGGTAACGATCAGGTGGCAATCGTCGGACGTGCGAGTCAGCCCGAGATGGTGCGGGCCAGCCAGGCGATTGCCACCAGCACCAGCGCCGACATGACCAGGGCGTAGTTAAAATTGTGCTTCATCATGCGATAGCCGCTGATCCCGTAGCGGCCCTGCAGTGACAGGTTGATCCCCGACAGCGGGCCGACGGCGGTGCCCACGCCCCAGGACGCCAGGGCGACGAAGCCGAACAGGGTCTGGTGAGGGCCATCCAGATTGAGCATCGAGGCGAGCACCGAGATACCGATGATCGGGTGCAATCCTGCAATGGAGCTTGCGACGATGGCGACGTAGCTCAGCATGGCAGGGCCCACGCCGAACTCAGGAAACAGCGTCCAGTCACCGTTGGTGGCGGCGGCGACCAGGATCGAGAGTCCCTTGGTCAGCAGCCCCGCACACAGAAACAGGGTGATCTCGCCGCGCATGCCCGGTAGTCGGTAGTGAAGGTGGCGAACCAGGCGTTCTCGGGTCGCTGTGGCCCCCCTGGCCAGGTTGGCGGCCAGCGCCAGCGTCGGCATCAGGAAGGTGATGATGCTGACGATGGTCAGAGACGGCGTGATGACGTAGTGAAACATCATCACCAGGCCGGCCATGCTGGCCGGCATCAACAGACTGCGGGGGGACAGCGAAAAGCCGGGAACCTCACTGACGTCGAAGCGGCGCGACAGCTCGAACACACTGTAGAGCCCGCCAGCAAAGGCCAGCGGCAGCCCGGCGGCCAGCACCGTGGTGTATTCAAGCGAGGGTGCCAAGGAGACCGCCACGCCCATGGCGGCGAAGAACGGTGACCACATGGCAGCGCTGGAAAGTCCTCGGTTGAGACCCAGTAGTTGAACGTCGAGCAGACGGCCGCGGCGTTCCAGGCGATCGCCGACCATGAACACGGCGGACAGGTTGAGAATGGCGCCAAGTAGCTGCACCCCCAGCCAGGTCCCGGCCAGACCTCGACGCCCGGTCACCGGTTCGCTGTTCGGTGGCCCCTCCGAGGGGCGTCCGATCAAGGCGATAAAGCTCACCCCCACCAGCATGGCCACCACGAAGGCGTTGCCATCGAGCAAGGTGGTGATGTCGGGGCTGGCGTCGAAGCCCACCACCGCCAACAGCAGGAAGGCAAACCCCAGCACCGCCAGTACGCCGGCCTGCCACTGATTGCGCCGGGGGATGTCGGGCCACATCAGCAGGCTGGCGGCCCAGAAGGGCAGGCTGACGCTCCAGGTCGGCAGCCCGTCGAGGCCCAGGCCGGTGATCTGGGTCAGCAGGCCCGCCAGCGTCAGGAGGCCGGCCAGGCGATGTCGGGGTGGAGGAAGAGGCATGCGAGTCATACAGACGTCCCTGTGATAGTGCACTCAAGGTGAGGCGGGGGTTGCCTCGGCTTCCTGGTCGAGGCATTCGAGCAGCGAGCGGGCGGCGTTGGACAGAGTGCGGTCGCGGTGCACCAGGTAGCCCAGCGGGCGCTGTATCGCAGGCTCCTGGAGGCCCAGTCGGACCAGTCTTCCGCCGGCAATGTCCCGCTCGACCATGGGGTCGGGCAGCAGGCTCCAGCCAAGTCCGGCCGAGGCCATCATCTTGAGGGTTTCCAGATAATTGGTCGACTGCCCCACCCGGGGCGTCAGACCGTGCCTGGCCAGGCGCTCGAGGATCAACTGGCGGGTGAAGGTCAGTGGACCCGGCAACAGGGCGTCATGCTCGCACAGGGTCGCCAGCGTCACCTGGGTCTCCCGGGCGAGCGGGTGCTCCGGGGCGGCAACGAAGGTCATGTCGTCGACCCATACTCTGGTGGCGCGAAGCTGAGCATCGGGGTGGGCCGACAGCGTCACCAGGGCCACCTCGATATCGCCGTCCAGCACGCCTTGATAGGCCTGCTCCGAGTCGAGAAAACGCAGGTCGAGGCGCACCTCGGGGTAGCGCTTGACGTAGCTGCCGAGCACCGGCGGCAGCCGGTGCAGGCCGATATGATGGCTGGTGGCCAGGGTCAGCTCGCCGCTGACCTCGTCGCTCAGGTTGCTCAGGGCCCGGCGGCTGTCATCGACCATGACCAGGATCTGGCGTGCCCGCGGCAGCAGCAGGCGTCCGGCTTCGGTCAGACTGACGCGGCGGCCGATACGGTCGAACAGGCGGGCCCGTGTCAGCGCCTCCAGGCTGGCGATACGCTTGCTGACGGCTGGTTGGGTGAGGTGCAGCTGCTCTGCGGCGCGGGAGAAGCTGCCGCTATCGGCCACGGCGAGAAAGGCCTGCAGGCTCTGGGTATCCATGGCAGTGCTCCCGGGACGGATGGCGTGTGAAAGGGGCGACGATTTGCGGGGTAGCGATGCATTCCAATTGGGAATCGTTTGAATAAATAACATGAATTGATTTTATTGGCGAGTGGCGCGACACTCGATCTATCCCATCCCCGGGCAAGGCCCGCGGGACCGGCAAACGACCGTTTTCGATCAATCGAGAGGGGCGGCTTCAGAACGACCGACAGGCCCACCGCCAGCGTGGCGCCTGGAGCCAAGCCCCCGGAGGAGACACCACATGGCAGGCCAGACACTCTACGACAAGTTGTGGCGGCAGCACCTGGTCAAGGAGCGCGATGATGGCACCGCGCTGATCTATATCGATCGTCAACTGCTGCACGAGGTGACCTCGCCCCAGGCCTTCGAAGGCCTGCGTCTGGCCGGGCGAAAACCGTGGCGCCTGGACGCCAACCTGGCGACCCCGGACCACAACGTGCCGACCACCGTGAAGGAACGCTCCGAAGGCAACAGCGGGATCAAGGATCCGGTATCACTGATCCAGGTGCAGACGCTTGATGATAACTGCGAGGCCTTCGGTATCGAGGAGTTTCGCATCAATGACCCGCGCCAGGGCATCGTCCACGTGGTCGGCCCCGAGCAGGGAGCGACGCTGCCGGGCATGACCGTGGTGTGTGGCGACTCCCACACCGCCACCCACGGCGCCTTCGCCGCCTTGGCCCACGGTATCGGCACCTCCGAGGTCGAGCACGTGCTGGCCACTCAGTGCCTGCTGGCGCAGAAGATGAAGAACATGCAGGTGCGCGTCGAAGGCGAGCTGGGCGAGGGCGTCACCGCCAAGGACGTGGTGCTGGCGATCATCGGCGAGATCGGTACCGCCGGTGGTACCGGCTACGCCATCGAGTTTGCCGGCAGCGCCATCGAGAGCCTGTCGATGGAAGGTCGCATGACGGTGTGCAACATGGCCATCGAGGCCGGTGCCCGGGTCGGCCTGATCGCGGTGGACGACACCACCATCGACTATCTGGCCGAGCGCCCCTTTGCCCCCAGCGGTGAGCAGTGGGACGCCGCCGTGGCCGACTGGCGCGAGCTGGTCTCCGATGCCGACGCCGTGTTCGACAAGGTGGTGACGCTGGACGCTGCGTCCATCGAGCCCCAGGTCAGCTGGGGCACCAGCCCCGAGATGGTCACCGGTGTCAGCGGTGAGGTCCCGGACCCCGCCGAGGCTGCCGATGACACCGCGCGCACCGGCATCACCCGGGCGCTTGAGTACATGGGGCTGGCGCCGCGCCAGAAGATCACCGATATCCGCCTCGACAAGGTCTTTATCGGGTCCTGCACCAACTCGCGCATCGAGGATCTGCGTGAGGCAGCCAAGGTGGCCCGTGGTCGCAAGGTCGCCGACAGCATCCAGTTGGCGATGGTCGTCCCGGGTTCCGGCCTGGTGAAGCGTCAGGCCGAGGAGGAAGGGCTCCACAAGGTGTTCATCGAGGCCGGCTTCGAGTGGCGTGAGCCCGGCTGCTCCATGTGCCTGGCGATGAACGCCGATAAGCTCGGCGCCGGTGAGCACTGTGCCTCCACCTCCAACCGCAACTTCGAGGGGCGCCAGGGCTACGGCGGTCGTACCCACCTGGTCAGCCCGGCGATGGCTGCTGCTGCCGCCATCGCCGGCCACTTCGTCGATGTGCGCCAGTTTGATTCCACCACCGCTCGCCAGGAGGCCTGAGCCATGCAAAAGTTCGAACGCCTCGAGGGTCTGGTCGCGCCGATGGATCGGGCCAACGTCGACACCGACCTGATCATCCCCAAGCAGTTTCTGAAGTCGATCAAGCGTACCGGCTTCGGCGTCAACCTGTTCGATGAACTGCGCTACCTCGACGAGGGCCAGCCCGGTCAGGACGTCAGCCAACGCCCGCTGAACCCGGATTTCGTGCTGAATCAGCCGCGTTTTCAAGGCGCCCAGGTGCTGCTGGCACGGCGCAACTTCGGCTGCGGCAGTTCCCGTGAACACGCGCCCTGGGCGCTGGAGGACTTCGGTTTCCGCGCGGTCATCGCGCCGAGTTTCGCCGATATCTTCTACAACAATGCCTTCAAGAACGGCATTCTGCTGATTACCCTGCCTGAAGAGCAGGTCGACCGGCTGTTCGCCGAGGTTGAGGCCAACGAAGGCTACCGTCTCGATATCGATCTCGAGCACCAGCGTGTGGTAACCCCCGGCGGCGAGATCCTCGAGTTCGAGGTGGACGCCTTCCGCAAGCACTGCCTGCTCGAAGGCCTCGACGATATCGGCATCACCCTCAAGGATGAGGCCGCCATCGCCGACTTCGAGGCACGTCATCGCGCCGCGCGCCCTTGGCTCTTCCGCGAGCCGGCCAAGGCGTAGACCGGCCTGTCATCGACCTTTGGCCTCGCCCGATGGCGGGGCCTTCGCTTCTCGATCTTCTTTTTTTGCCAGCTTTCAGGAACCCAATCTCATGACCCGCAAGATTCTTGTCCTTCCCGGTGACGGCATCGGCCCCGAGATCACCGCCCAGGCCAGCCGCGTGCTCGAGGCGCTCAAGGCCAAGGGGCTCGACGTGGAGGTGGAGGAAGCCCTGGTGGGTGGTGGCGCCTATGATGTGCGTGGCGTGCCCTTGCCCGAGGAGACCCTGGCCAAGGCGCGCGCGGCGGACGCCATCCTGCTGGGCGCCGTCGGTGGCCCCCAGTGGGACACCATCGAGGATCTTTCCAAGCGACCCGAAAAGGGGCTTCTGGGGCTGCGCAAGGAACTGGGGCTGTTCGGCAACCTGCGCCCGGCGATCCTCTATCCGCAGCTGGCCGAGGCCTCGACTCTCAAGCCCGAGGTGGTGTCGGGGCTCGATATCATGATCGTGCGCGAGCTGACCGGCGGCATCTACTTCGGCCAGCCCCGCGGCGTCGAGGAGCGTGACGGTGAACGGGTCGGCTTCAATACCTACGTCTACAGTGAGAGCGAGATCGAGCGTATCGGCCGGGTGGCCTTCGAGATGGCGCGCAAGCGTGACAAGAAGCTCTGCAGCGTCGACAAGGCCAACGTGCTGGAGGTCACCATCCTGTGGCGCGAGGTGATGGAGCGGCTATCCGCCGAGTACCCTGACGTGGAGCTGTCGCACATGTACGTGGACAACGCCGCCATGCAGCTGGTGCGTGCGCCCAAGCAGTTCGACGTGGTGGTGACCGGCAACATGTTCGGCGACATCCTGTCCGACGCCGCCGCCATGCTGACCGGCTCCATCGGCATGCTGCCGTCGGCCTCGCTCAACGAAAGCGGCCAGGGCATGTACGAGCCCTGCCACGGCAGCGCCCCCGATATCGCTGGCCAGGGTGTGGCCAATCCGCTGGCCACCATCCTCTCGGTGGCGATGATGCTGCGCTATTCGCTCAACGAGCCGGCCATGGCCGAGCGTATCGAGGCCGCGGTGGGCAAGGTGCTGGATCAGGGCCTGCGTACCGCCGACATCGCCTATCCGGGCACCCGCCAGGTGTCCACCAGTGAGATGGGGGATGCGGTGCTGGCTGCCCTTTAACGCCTGTGCTTATGGTGGCCTGCGCTCGGCAAACGAGCGTCAGCCACCCCGACTCTGCCGGCGGCATCTGAAAGGTGCCGCCGGTTTCTGTATAATGATTGCCTCACTCGATTTCTGGAGGACTTCACATGTTGAAAGTCGGTTTCGTCGGTTGGCGTGGCATGGTGGGTTCCGTGCTCATGCAGCGGATGGTGGAAGATGGAGATTTCAACGGCATCGAGCCGGTCTTCTTCACCACCTCCCAGGTCGGTCAGGCCGGCCCCGACGTGGGTGTGGACGTGCCTCCGCTGAAGGACGCCTTCGACATCGAGGCGCTCAAGGCGCTGGACGTGATCATCACCTGCCAGGGCGGCGACTACACCAAGAAGGTCTATGAAGACCTGCGCGGTGCCGGCTGGAAGGGCTACTGGATCGATGCCGCCAGCACCCTGCGCATGAGCGATGACGCCACCATCGTGCTCGACCCGGTCAACCGCAAGGTGATCGATGCCCAGCTCGACGCCGGCGCGCGCACCTTCGTCGGCGGCAACTGCACCGTCAGCCTGATGCTGATGGGCCTTGGCGGGCTGTTCGAGGCGGACATGATCGAGT
>DJIP01000357.1 GCA_002433675.1 Halomonas halophila | reverse complement strand
TGAGCGAGAACAGTCGCGACAAGGACGGCGCCTTCCACCGGCGCATGGCCGGCGAACTGCGTCATCCCGAGGTGGAGCTGGTGGCCAACTTCGCCACCATCGACTCGCGCATCGCCGAGGTGATGGCGCTGAAGGTCGGCGACATCCTGCCGCTCGAGCTGCCCGATACCGTCACCGCCCAGGTCGACGAAGTGCCGGTGATGGAATGCGAATACGGCAGCCAGCGCGACCAGCGCGCCCTCCGAGTCCTGCGGATGTTCGACCACGCCGCCGGTCACCAGCCCAGCAACGCCTTCGTCAAAGGCTCTCGGCCTCCTTCCAAGGAATCGCACCATGACTGACCCCAATAAACCCGACTCCCCTGTCGGCGACGACGACTGGGCCGCCGCCATGTCCGAACAAAAGGACGATGCCGCCAGCGATGGCGCTGCCGAGGACGACCCCTGGGCCGATGCCATGGCCGAACAGCAGGCCGCCGAGGAAACCCCGGACGAGCAGGCCTCAGGCGACACCCCCGCCACCGCGCGCGCCGCAGGAGACAGCGTGTTCCGCCCGCTCGGCGAAGGCTCCTCCTCCAGTGCTGCCCGCGAGCTCGACATGATCATGGATATCCCGGTCAAGCTGACCGTGGAGCTTGGTCGCACCCGCCTGACCATCAAGCAGTTGCTGGAACTGGCCCAGGGCTCGGTGGTGGAACTGGAGGGTCTGGCCGGTGAGCCGATGGACATCCTGATAAACGGCTACCTGATCGCCCAAGGCGAAGTCGTGGTGGTCGAAGACCGCTACGGCATCCGTATCACCGAGATCATCACCCCCTCCGAGCGGGTGCAGAAGCTCAACCGATGAACGAGTCCACCTCCAGCGCCGCCGTCGACGGACTGGCCCAGGGAGGCGACAGCCTGCTGGGACTGGCCATGCTGGGCAAGACCGCCGCCGCCCTGGCACTGATCATCGCCATCCTGCTGGGGCTTTCCGCCTGGCTGAAGCGGCGGGGCGGAGGCTTTCACGGCCAGCAGTCCCGACTCAAGGTGATCGGCTCCACCGCCGTCGGTCAGCGCGAGCGCGTGGTGGTAGTCCAGGTCCAGGATCGCTGGCTGGTGCTCGGTGTCGGCGGCGGCCAGGTCAATCGACTGGACAGCCTGCCAGCCCCGACCGACGACGCAACGCCCGCCCAGCCGCACGCGCCACAGGGTGACAGCTTCGGCGAGCGCCTGGGCCAGGCACTCAAGACCAACCTTGGCCGGCGAGAGCCGTGATGCGACGGTCAATGCCACCTCGATACCGCCTGTTCTCCCGACCCTGGGCGCCCCTTCTCGCCAGCCTCGGACTGGCCCTGGCTCTGTGTCTGCTGGTCGCCGGCCCAGCCCAGGCCCAGCAGATCCCGGGCCTGATCAGCGAACCCATGGCCGA
Organism: Halomonas halophila; assembly: GCA_002433675.1. Taxonomy (GTDB): domain Bacteria; phylum Pseudomonadota; class Gammaproteobacteria; order Pseudomonadales; family Halomonadaceae; genus Halomonas; species Halomonas salina_B. Next base: position 12,195 of record DJIP01000357.1, on the reverse strand, counting down.
CGGTGGCCAGAAGTGGTCGCTGTCGCTGCAGACCCTGCTGCTGCTCAGTGCCATGGCCTTTCTGCCCACGGCGCTGCTGATGATGACCAGCTTTACCCGCATCATCATCGTGCTGAGCCTGCTGCGTACCGCCATGGGCACCGCCTCGACGCCGCCCAACCAGGTGCTGCTGGGCCTGGCGCTGTTTCTGACCGCCTTCATCATGTCGCCGGTACTCAGCGACGTTTACCAGGACGCCTGGCTGCCGCTGTCCACCGACGCCATCGACTTTGGCCAGTTCATCGAGCTCGCCCAGCAGCCCTTTCGCGAGTTCATGCTGGGCCAGACCCGAGAGCCGGACCTCGCCATGTTCGCCCGACTGTCCGAGGTCGGCCCCCTGGCCGGTCCCGAGGACGTGCCGTTGCAGGTGCTGGTACCGGCGTTCGTCACCAGTGAGCTGAAGACCGCCTTCCAGATCGGCTTCACCATCTTCATTCCCTTTCTGATCATCGATCTGGTAGTCGCCAGCGTGCTGATGTCGCTGGGCATGATGATGGTCCCGCCGGTGACCATTTCGATGCCGTTCAAGCTGATGCTGTTCGTGCTGGTGGACGGCTGGCAGCTGATCATCGGCTCGATGGCGGAAAGCTTCTATTTATAGGCCCCGATCACAGCCCCCGGCCAAGACCTACAGGGCCCAGACAAGGCACCGCCAGCGAAGGAGACTCGTCATGCATCCCGAAACCGTCATGAGCCTGGCCTACCAGGGCATGCGCGTGACCCTGCTGCTGGGGGCGCCGCTGCTGCTTACCGCGCTTTTCACCGGTCTGCTGGTCAGCCTGTTCCAGGCCGCTACCCAGATCAACGAGATGACGCTGTCGTTCATTCCCAAGATCCTGGCGGTGTTTGCCGTGCTGGTGCTGGCCGGCCCCTGGCTGTTGCAGCTGATCATCACCTTCACCCGGGAGCTGTTTACCAGTATCCCGGCGCTGGTATCCTGAGCCGGGCCACCTGCGCTGAAGCCACAGGCCCTATCCCCGAGGCGCCCGCGTCCTGATGGTCGAAATCACCTTCACCCAGCTGCATGCCTGGCTAAGCCTGTTCCTGTGGCCGTTCATGCGCATCACCGCACTGATGCTGAGCGCCCCCTTATGGGGCCACAGCGCGGTGCCGACCCAGGCCAAGATCGGGCTGGCCGGTGCCATCAGCGTGGTCATCTCGCCGATGCTGCCACCGCTGCCCGATGTTCCGGTGGCCTCCTGGGCGGGCCTCGGCCTGGTGGTCGAACAGCTGATCATCGGCGTGGCCATGGGCCTGTGCGTGCGGATCATCCTGGTGGTGGTACAGGCCACCGGTGAATTTATCGGGCTGCAGATGGGCCTGGCCTTCGCCACCTTCTTCGATCCGTCCAGCGGCACCAATATGGTCGTGATCTCGCGCTTTCTGTACATGATCACACTGCTGATGTTCCTGGCGGTGAATGGTCACCTGATCGTACTGGAACTCTTGATTACCAGCTTCGAGACCCTGCCCATCGGCATCCAGCGCTTCAACCCCGAAGCCTTCATCCTGCTGGCCCGCTACGGCGGCACCATCTTTGCCACCGGCCTGCTGCTGGCGCTGCCGCTGGTCGCCCCGCTGCTGACCATCAACCTGGCACTGGGCATCCTCAATCGCGCCGCGCCCCAGTTGACCGTGTTCAATATCGGCTTCCCCACCTCCCTCAGCGTCGGCCTGGCACTACTGATGGTCCTGATGACCGACCTCGGTCGCTTTCTGCAGCGCCATTTCCACCAGGGCCTGGATTTCCTGCAGTCGCTGCTCGACACCCTGGCGCCCCTGGCGAGCTGAAGCTACCGCAAGCCAGGCAGGCACGACATCAGGAGCGCCACAACGCCTCCGATTCAGCCGTGCCCGCTCGGGCTGCAGGCAGCGGCACACCCGTGACCATGGCGGCGCCCGACACGCTGATACGATGGACACCCGATCATCGGCGAGATGCAGGTGCGCATGGGCGCTTCACCACACACGGAAGAGCAGGACAGGCAGCCCAACGCCCTGACGGCAACCGATGCCTCGACAGACAACCAGGCCCCGACAGCAAACCAGGCCCTGACAGCGACCGATGCCCTGGCCCGGCTGCCGATACTCGCACCCTGCCTGCCGGAATTTTCCCGCATCCGGCCATGGCGCCAACGCCACCGTTGTCGCCCCGACGCCGTACTCGGCTGGGGCAATCGGGGTACCACCCGTCGCGCCAGACGCCTGGCGACGGCGAAAGCGCTGCCCTTCATCGCCCTGGAAGACGGCTTCGTGCGTTCCTGGGGGCCCGCCGACGAAGGCTTCGCCAGCCTCTCTCTGGTGGTGGATCACAGCGGCATCCACTACGACGCCTCCCGGCCCTCCGATCTCGAGACCCTGATCGTCCACGCCGACATCGACGCCGTCGAAGAAGCAAGGGCCAACGCCTTGATGGCACGCCTGCGCCTCGCCCGACTGTCCAAGTACAACCACGCCCCGGACATCCGCCTGACCGAGCCGCCCCGCCCCCGGGTGCTGGTGGTGGACCAGACCCGAGGCGACGCCTCCATTGCCGGCGGCCTGGCCTCGGAGGCCACCTTTGTTCATATGCTTGAGCACGCCCTGGCCAGCCATCCCGAGGCCGACATCCTGATCAAGGTCCATCCGGAGGTGATCGCCGGGCGTCGCCAGGGCCACCTGCTCGGGGCCGCCAAGCGTCCGCGCTGTCGCCTGATCACCGACGACATCAACCCCTGGGCCCTGTTCGACGCGGTCGAGGCGGTCCATGTGGTCACCAGCCAACTCGGCTTCGAGGCGTTGCTGGCGGGCCTGCCGGTGACCTGCCACGGCCTGCCGTTCTATGCAGGCTGGGGCCTCACCCAGGACCGACAGCGCTGTGCTCGGCGTCAGCGCCGAGCCTCCCTGGCCCGGGTATTCGCCGCCGCCTACCTGCGCTACACACGCTACGCCAACCCCTACACCGGCGAGCCGGCGACGCTTGACGAGACCCTGGACCTGCTCGAGGACCAGCGCCGTCAGATACAGCGCGGCGCCGGGCACTGGCGATGCTACGGCCTGTCGCGCTGGAAGCGCGGCTTCGTGGCGGACTTCCTCGGCCCCCTGTCCCGGGTCGAACACCTGCCACTGGCCTCGCTGGCGTCGCCCGAAACATCGCCTGCAACATCGCCCAAAACATCGTCCAAAACATCACCCGATACGGCGCCCGACACGGCGCCCGGATCAGAGCCCGATACATCGCCCCAGCCGATGAACCACCTGGTGTGGGGCAGCCACGCCCCCCGGATAGATGATGTCCATCGCATGGAAGACGGTTTCCTGCGCTCGGTGGGCCTCGGCATCGATCTCACTCGGCCGCTGTCGCTGGTCATCGACGGGGCCGGCATCCACTACGACCCCGCCCGTCCCAGCGACCTCGAGCGACTGATCGAGAATGGCGGGTTCAGCCCGCGGGAGCGCCTGCGCGCGCGCAGACTGATCTCGCGGCTGGCACGGCTGGGACTGTCCAAGTACAACGACGGCCACGACACCTCACCCAATCCCGGTTTGCCACCGCTGCCCGCCGATCGCCCCCGTCTGCTGGTGATCGGCCAGGTGGAAAGCGACGCTTCGGTGCGTCACGGCGCCTGCGAGATCCACACCAATCGCGCCCTGCTTGCAGAGGTGCGCCGCCGCCACCCCAACGCCTGTCTGCTCTATCGCCCCCACCCGGACGTGGTTGCCGGCGTGCGCCAGGGCGAACAGGTGCCCGCCGAGGCCTACGATGTACGGGTGGCGGGGGGCAGCATCACGGCCCTGATCGATCAGGTCGACGAGGTTCACACCCTGACCTCCCTGGCGGGCTTCGAGGCGCTGATCCGCAATCGCTCGGTGGTTACCTACGGCCTGCCCTTCTACGCCGGCTGGGGACTGACCCGGGACGAGGCCGCGACGCCCCCACGGCGATGTCGGCGCGCCACCCTGGAGGAACTGGTCGCAGCGGCACTGATCCACTACCCCGGCTACGTGGACCCCGTCACCCGTCAACCGATCAACGTCGAGACCGCGATCACCCTGCTCGAACGCCAACGCCAGCAAGGGCCACGGCTGAGGCTGTGGCAGCGCCTCTACCGACTCGTCCGGCGCTATCTGTACGGGCGCCATTAGGCGGCGGCGCACCGGTTCTTGCCCCTTGCCCCTTTTCCACCACAGGAGGACTCGCCAGATGACGGCCCACCAGCGCCTGATCCTGATTACCGGCGCCACCGGCGCCATCGGCGGCGCCCTGGCCCACCACTACGCCAGGCCAGGGCATCATCTGCTGCTTCATGGGCGACGCCAGGACACGCTGGCGAAGGTAGGGCAGCGCTGCCGCGACCAAGGCGCCGAGGTCAGCCTGGCAAGCGGCCCCCTGGAGGACGACGGCGCCCGACAGGCCTGGCTCGCGGGGCTGCCCCGGACGCCGGATATCGTCATCATGTGCGCCGGCATCAATACCGGCGTGGTCGATCGCCGCGACGGTGAGTCGCTTCAGGCAGGGCGTCAGCTGATGGAGATCAATCTACGCGTGCCGATGGAGATGGCACGCCAGCTGGTCCCTGCCATGCAGCGTCGAGGCCGTGGCCAGCTGGTGTTCATCAGCTCGCTGGCCGCCTGGCATGGGCTGCCGGTCACCCCCAGCTACAGCGCCAGCAAGGCTGGCATCAAGGCCTACGCCGAGGCTCTGCGCGGAGGACTCGCCAGCGATGGCGTCGGCGTCACCCTGGTGATGCCAGGCTACGTGGATTCGGCCATGGCCCGAGCGATGCCCGGCCCAAAGCCATTCATGTGTTCCCCCGAAAGGGCGGCTCGGCGCATCGCCAGGGCCATCGACGCCAATCGTCCCAGGGTCAGCTTCCCGCTTCCCCTGTGCCTCGCCACCCAGGGGCTGACCCTGTTGCCGCCGAGGCTGGCACAGGCCTTGATGCGATGGTTCGGCTACGGCGTGCCCTGATGTCGTCAGCGCAAGACATCAAGGCAGTAGTGGCAACACAAGCCCCTGCCGCTGATGCCTGAATTTCATCAATTACGTCGGCTTTAACACCATCTTTGCCGATAAAACGCCAGCTTCCCGTCAAATAGGCATGATCTGCACAGAATTTCGCACCCCACGCACCTTGATGCTCAACAATGGCCTTCGTCATGCCAACCCCTGAAGTCGACGTCATCGACCACTGATCTTCATGGTCGCCTCGCCAGTGTCAGGCCCGTCTCCAGACATTCTGGCAGGAAGCCGACTTCGCCCATCAAGGCAGATCCCATGCACGAGACAAGGCTATCCCCGTCCTCCAGGACTCCCCGCCACGCCGTCTTCCCCCTGCGCGCCTGGCGATCCATTCCGCTCGCCCTGACCCTTGGCAGCGTCTCGCCGGCTGCCTTTTCCCTCGACGTCGACCTCGCGCCTCTCGACCAGAGCGCCACCACCTTCGTCGGCACCCTGGAAGGTCGCCCCCTGACCCTGGAGTTGCTCGGCCAGCAGGCGGTGACAGGAGGAAGCCGTGTGTTCGTGCGCGTCAACGACAGACCCATCACCCTGAGGCTGCCTGCGGGCATCACCCTGGCAGAGGTCGATGGACAGACCCCGGTGGTGCTCACCGACGGCGAAGGAAAGGTGCTGCTCGCCGGTCGCCTCGATGCGCTAGGCCGCGATCGCACCCTCGCCCTGGCCGATGAACTGGGCCTGCTGGAACTCGACCAGGCGTTGTACGGTGCCCAGAAGCAAGCCCTGACCCAGAACTTTCGACCGATCACCCAGCGCATCGACGCCGCCATGGCCCCACTCGGCGACAGCCCCTATCAGCGTCAGCCGGGCGTTAGTGTCTGGAGCACCGCTGAGATCGGCGATCTCGACGGCGACACCCGAAGTTCGGACTACTCCGGCGACGGCAAGGTCGCCCTGCTGGGCATCGACTACCGCTCCCGCAACCTGCTGGTCGGCGTGGCCGCCGGCAAGAGCGAGATGTACCTGGACGGAAGAAGCGGCGGGAACACCGACCTGGGCGGCGAGATGATCGCCCCCTACGTCGCCATTGCCCTGCTGAATGACCGCCTGGTACTGGACGCTACCTTGCTCTATCAGGACCTGGACGGCAGCGCGCGACGCGACTATCTGGTCGAGGGCATCGACCTCGATGGTGATCGCTGGGGGGCTCGCGGCGCCGTCACCTATCACCTGCCGAGCTATCAGCTGACGAGCCATCGCCGGATCGACTCAAGCCTGACCCTGGGCGGGACCTATCTGGAGGACGATGTGGATGGCGACTATCTGGTGGGAGAAACCGACTACGGCGAAGAAACCGGTGAAGTCTTTGCCGGGGTTCGGCTGGGCGCCGACGTCTTCACCGGCCGCCTGTTCGGTGGCCTGCTCTACCACTACGACGTATCCAGCGACGTGGATGACGACGCCGACTTTCTCGAAGGGAGCGATGACGATCGTACCGTGCTGGAACTCGGTGCCACCCAGCGACTCGGCCCCGGCGTGGATTTTACCCTCGCAGGTCAGACGACACTGGGCAGCAGCGCTACCGAATACGATGTGATCAGCGCCTCGCTGTCCTACGACTTCTAGGCCTTCCAGGACCGCCTGAGGTAACAGGCTTGTGCCCGAGCATTGGTCTCGCGATCAAGACCAGGCGCTGTCCGAAAAGTCGACGAGCGCAGGCACTCTTCAGACAAGCCCTAGTCAGGTTCAGGGGCGGACTCGCGCTGGGCCAGTCGCGCCAGCAGCAACAGCGAGGCCGAATAGTAGTCGTCGCCGGGTGCCAGGCCCTCGGGCATCGCCCGGCGGTCGCGACCGGCCAGGGCGCGAATCGCCAGCACCCCGCGGGAGGCCGCGTACTCCGCCCGGGCCTCGCTGTGGACGTCGATCCAGGCCGGTGGTGGCTGGCGAGCGGGATCGTTCCACAACGCCAGGATCGGCGAGACACCGGGACGATCGAGCTGATCTGCCCAGGCCAGGTAGAGCGGGATACGCACCGCGTCAAAGCCGAAGCGGGGCGGCCAGCCCGGCGCCGGGGCCAGACTGCCGTCGGCATCCAGCCTCAGCCAGTCGGTGGGCAATCGGTAGCGGCCGAAGCGGCCTTGCTCCAGCAACCTCAGGCCGTCTTCCACCAGGGTTTCCCAGCCGGCATCCGGCTCCGCCTGCGCAAAATCGAGTAACGCCGGCATCACCCAGTAGGACAGGTTGAGGTCGACATGATCCTCGCCACGAAACCCCTGCACTCCCGGCAGCAGCACCCGGTAGCCACCGCGCTGCACCACCAGATACTCGGCGATGGCCTCACGGATCATGGCGGCCGCCTGGGCGTAGCGGGGTACCTGCCAACGGCTGGCGGCCCGCTGCAACGCCCAGGCGATCAGGATATCGCCGTCACTGGCATTGTTGGGGTCCGTCACCGGTGGCTCGGCGGCGGGGTCGTAGCGCCAGGAAAACAGCGCCACATCGGTCCGCGCCAGATGCAGCCGGGTCCACTGCCACAGCCGATCGAAGGCCTCGCGATCGCCCTGGGCCTCCGCCAGCAGCATGCCGAAACCCTGCCCCTCCGAGTGGCTCACGTTGCCGTTGCCGCTGTCGAGAATCCGACCGTCGGCGCTCATGAAGCGGCTCTTGTAGCGCTCCCAGCTGTCGTCGGCCTGTGCCGCGAGGGCAAAGGTCAAGGAGGCGACGGCGACCAGCCACATCGCCGTCAATCGGCGCCAACACAGGCCGGCATCAATGGCCGGCGACTTCTTCCCTTGCATAGATGAACTCCAGAGGTTTTCCCGCCTCTGCCGTCACCACCCGAAGGGGCACCGAGCTATCGCCCCCCTGGCGTTCCAGCCATACACCATAGGCCCCGGCCAGCAGCGCACTGGCGGCACGGGCGCCGCGGGCTCGCTCGGCCTCGCTGTGACCGGCAACGGGGTAGGCACCATGCTCGATGGTCAGCCGAGTTTCCCCGTCGGTCAATGACACCCAGCCCCAATCACGCTCACGCCAAAGCTCGTTGAGGGTTCGCTCGAGGCCCTCCAGGGTCTGCTGGTCGGGCAGCGTCAGTTCACTGGCCATTCTGGCCCCGATATGGCGCAGAAAGGCGCCTGCGTCCTGCTCGCCGCCGGAGGCATACAGCTCTTCCAGCAGGAATCGCAGCACATCATTCCACTGCGACGCACAGTGGGTGCTGTCGAAGTATGCGAGCGAGCGGCGCCGGGCCGCGTCAAGGTCACTCATCTGCTCCCCCAAGGGTGTAGTCCAGGTACAGCCATGCCGAGGTCTCGTCGTAGTCGCCGAAGGTGTCGTAGCCCAGGCGTCCGCCCACCTTCATGTCATTGGTCAGCTGGTAGGAGGCGTCGCCTCCCAGGGTCAGTCCAAAACCGCTTTCGCTGGAGGCGCTGTAGCGCGACTCCACCGCAGCGTCGGCATTGGCCAGGTCATCGAGCAGCGCCTGGGATTCGCCGTCGGTGGGGAAGAAGTCTTCCGCCGCCTCGGAGTAGCTCTGGAAGCCCGGTGACACCCTGGCGGAGTAGGACCAACGCCCACGCTGTTCGCTGAAGCTGACCGGGAAGGCCACGCTGATGTGGTCCTGCGGGCTGAAGTAGCCCCCGTGCCCGAACGAGTAGCGACTCAGGTTGCGATCGAAGTCGAGGTAGTTGACGTGCACCCCGGCCTTGAGCTCGCGGTCCCGCTCGTTGATCGGCCGCAGATAGGCACCCATGCCCGCCTCCAGCGAGTCGTTGTCGGCCACGTTGTCACCGGTATAGCGGTAGCCGCCCAGACTGGCGTAGGCACCACTGTCGCCATTGTCGAAGCTGTAGCCCAGCGCCCCACCGGTCTTGACCACGCCGCCCCAGTGCTCGCCGCTGACCGGATCACGGGTGCCGGCGTAGGACAACAGGCTATCCTTCACCGCGCGGCGTTCCGCGGTCAGGGTGAACTCCCCATAATCGCCCACCTTCGGGTGCAGGCGCAGGCCCCCGACCAGCTGGGACTGGTCAAAACCCAGCGGCGTGGTGCCGACGTCCACGTCCAGGAGATCGCTGCGAAAGCCCAGCGACAGCCCCACCCCGGCGTCGCTCTGGGAATCCGCCGACACGTCCAGGCCGTCTCCGCCCACCTGCCCAAACCTGGACAGGTAGTCGCTGGTGACCGCGGCACTGACATCGTCATCGCTTGCCAGCTCACCGATGGCCTCGACGATCGCCATGCGACCGAAGCGGCGCTCGGCGTCACCGGAGGGCGTGCCGGCGGACCCGTAGGCCGGGGTCACCGTCAGCTCGGCGCGGGAGCGACCGAAGACCGAGGAAAAATCGCCGGAGGTGAAGGTGGTAGGCGTTTCCACCCGATCGAACTGACTCAGGCCTTCCTCGCCACTACGCACCACCAGGGCGAGTCCACCCTGTGCCTTGGGCGACACCGCGCGGCGCACTTCTGCCATCATCCGCTCGACCTCGTCGATCAGCGGCGAGGCCTGGGGAGCTGCCTCATCGGCCGAGGCCCCAGCCCCTGATCCCGTCCCTGAGCCAGCGCCCGCGGACAACGAGCCGCCAGGCAGCCAGGCGGGCCGTCCGCCACCAGCGCCACCACTGGCGTTCTCGAAGGGGTTGTCGCCGGTGGCCGAGGCCAGCGCCAGCGACTGCTGCGGATCGGCGCGCAGCTCGCTGCGCGCCTCACGCAATAGCGCCAGGGCCTGGCGGTCCTGGCCCTGGGCCCGGGCCAGCCCCGCCCGCGACAGCAGCCAGCGAGGTCGATCCTGAGCGTTGGCCGGCGGCGCCACCAAAAGCCGCGACGCTCGCACGCTATCGCCCTGGGCCAGGGCCGCGTCGGCGGCCCCCAGGCGGGCGTCATCGCTCTCGGGAAAACGGCTCAGCATGTAGTCGTAGAGCTGCCCCGCCTGACGCTGGCGCCCCCCGTCCTGATACAGCCGCGCCATCGCCAGCAGCAGCGCCTGATCCTCGGGGCGCTCGCGCAGGGCGCTGGCCAGCACATCATAGGCGCTGGCCAGCTGGCCCTGCTGGCGCAGCCGGTCCGCCTGGGCGACCCGGGCGCCGATCATCGCTTCGTCCAGCGCCGCACGCGCCGCCAGGCCAAAGTCGTCGCGCGCCTCGAGTCGCTGCACCAGCGCCTTGGCCTGGCGGTCGCGGCCGGCGCTCGCCAGCACCGCCACGTAGCCTGTGTAGGCTTCCACCGGCGCGTCCAGCTCGCCGGCGGTATCTGCCTCGACCAGCTCGAGGGCCCGGCTGGTCAGGCCCATCTGCTGATAGCGCTGGGCCACCTGGGCGCGGACTCCCGGATCGCTGGTGCTGGTCAGTACCTCATCGAGACGCTCCAGCGCCGAGGCGCGATCCCCCCGGTTCCAGGCCGCTTCGGCGGCCGCCAATGCCGACTGAGCCTCGGCCTGATCGGCCAGTCGCTGGATGTCCTCGTCGCGCAGTGCCAGCGGGATCGCCGCCAGATACCGTCGGGTCTGGTCCCAGTCGCCCTGTTCACTGGCATACAGCGCCGCGGCCTGAAGCTGGGGCGCGCTGGCCTCGCTCAGGTTGAGCGGGCGAACCAGGTGGCCAGCCTCTTCGACGCGCCCCTGGCGGTCCAGCAGCCGGGCCAGATCCAGACGTACCCAGGGATCCGCGGGTGCCAGCGCCAACGCTTCGCGAAGGGTCGCTTCCGCCTCGCTGGCGCTCTGACCGGCGGCCTGCTGCCGCAGCGCCTGGGCCCGGGCGGCGCCCAGGTCGCCAAGCTGGGCACGAGCGCTGGCCGGCAGACTGGCGGCCAGCGCCTCGGCCTCGGACCAGCGCTGCTGGCGTCGATAGACGTCGACCAGACCGAGCCGTGCCGAGGTGTCATTGCCCAGGCTGAGATAACGTTGTTCGGCCTGATCGAGACGTCCCTGGCGCTTGAGCAGATCGGCCTGCAGCAAGGTCGCCGCCCGCGCCCCGTCGCCGCCACCACGGGTCAGCGGCGTCACCAGTTCGAGCGCACGATCCAGTCGTCCCGCCCTAGCCTGGGCCCGCGCCTCCCCCAGTCGAGCATAGAAGGCCGCGCTTTCGTAGGCGGCCTGCCATTGGTCGCGTCGCTCGGGTGCCAGCCGGATCGCCTGCTCCAGCGCGTCTCGCGCCTCGGCGAAACGTTGCTGACGCAGCAGGGTCAGCCCCAGCCCGCCCTGGGCATCGGCGTCGTCCGGGGTCTGCTCGAGCACCTGCTGGAACTGCGCCTCGGCCTGGTCCAGCCGCTGCTGCTCCAGGCTGTCGTACCCCTGAGCCCTGGCCTGGGCCGCCTCACGTTCCGGCGGCAGGGTCATCTTGTCGGCGAACAGCTCGGCGATCTGGCTATCCTCAGGATGCGCCTGCTGATAGGCGGCATACAGGTGCTCGTCTGCGGGGGTCGCCTCGAGCCACTCCAGCGCCTGACGCCAGGCGCGATCGGCGGCCGCATCGCCGGTCGCAGCGCGCTCGGCCAGACGCTCGATACCCTGGCGACGCGTGGCTTCACGGTAGCTCAGCACCTGGCCCAGCGCGGTGGCCAGCGCCGGCTCGTCGGGATATTCACGCGCCATCGCCGCCAGGCGGTCGCGAGCCTCGCTCCAGCCATTGTCGGTGCCGGCCAGGGTCAGGTAGACCTCCGGCGCCAGCCTCGGCGGAACCGCGTCGCCCTCGAGCACCGCCCGATAGCTGGCCATGGCCTCGGCGTAGTTGCCCGCCGCCGCCTGGGAGCGGGCCTCGGCAAGCCGCTGGCCGTCGGCACGCCGCAGTTTCTGTTCCTGCGCCAGCGCCTCGACCCGGTCATCCTCCGGGGCCACCTCGGCCAACCGTGCCTGCCAGCGACTGGCCTTTTCCATATCGCCATCGGTCAGCGCATATTCCGCCAGCAGGTAGAGGGCACGCCGGTTGCCCGGGTCGGCGTCGAGCACCCGCTCGAGGGACTGCTCGGCCAGATCGGCGCGCTGCCGATCCCGCCAGAAGCGAGCCTGCTCGAACAGCGGCGCCAGGGCTTGATCGGTCCCCTGGGCCTGGGCCGGACTCTGGTCCTGCGCCAGCACCGGAACAGAAGACAGCGTCAATGACAGCAGGGAGCACGACAGCAGTCCTGCCGCACCGGCGCGGCGAACCTTGAACAAACGCAAGCGTTTCATCGGCGTGGCGCTCCCCTGGTGTTGTCACTCTGTCCCTTGCCGTCGGCCACCGGGG
>DJIP01000119.1:16991-20052 GCA_002433675.1 Halomonas halophila | reverse complement strand
TCGAATACCACCACCCGGTCCTCGCCCAGCAGGCGGTTGACCAGGGTCGACTTGCCCACGTTGGGACGACCGATGACACCGATGCGGATGCCCTTGCTGCCGGTATCCGCGGGGATGTCCATGTCGCGCTCGGGGAACGGCGAGAGCACCTCGTCGATCAGCGCGGTGACGTTGCGGCCGTGGGCCGCCGCTATGGGCCGGGGATCGCCGAGGCCGAGCTGCCAGAAGTCGGCCATGGCCGAGTGTTCCTCGAGGCCGTCGGTCTTGTTGACCACCAGCCAGGTCTTCTTCTGGTTGACCCGCAGGTGGTTGGCGATGGCCTCGTCGGCGACATTGAGGCCGGCACGCGCGTCCACCAGGAACAGCACGATGTCGGCTTCGTCGATGGCCTGCAGCGACTGTTCGGCCATGGCCGCGTCGATGCCTTCCTCGTCACCGCTGATGCCGCCGGTGTCGATGACGGTGTAGGCCTTGTTGCCGAGCATGCCGTTGCCGTACTTGCGATCCCGGGTGAGGCCGGGGAAATCGGCTACCAGGGCGTCGCGAGAGCGGGTCAGGCGGTTGAACAGGGTCGACTTGCCCACATTGGGCCTGCCGACCAGTGCGATCACGGGGGTCATGGGCGGATGTCCAGAGCCTCCAGGCTTCCGTCATTGGCCAGGGCGTACACGCGCTTGCCGTCGGTGAGAGGGCGCACGCTGATGCCTGAGCCGTCGATATGGGTGCGGCCGACCAGGCGGCCGCTGCTGGCGTCGATAAAGTGCACATAGCCTTCGGCGTCGCCGAGCACGATGCGGCCGTCGGCGAAGGCCGGGGCGGTCACCGAGCGACCGTAGAGGTCCTCCAGGCGCCACAGCTCGTTGCCGCTGTTGGCGTCGAAGGCGATCAGGCGGCTGGCCTCGTCGACCACGTAGAGGGTCTCACCCACCAGCACCGGGGTGTGGTAGCTCGACAACGGCGTCGACCACAGGGTCTCGCCGCTCTGGGCATTGAGCGCCACCAGGCGACCATTGAAGCTGGTCACGAACAGGCGGCCGTCCGGGGTCAGCACCGGCTGGCCGGCCAGGTCGACCAGACGGTCGATGTCATTCATGCCGGTGGCCACGGCGATGGTGCGCTCGGAGATCTGCTGGCCCGAGCGGTTGTCGATGATCGACAGACGGCCGTTGGCAAAGCCGGCGAAGGTCACCTGATCGATGGCGGTGGGGGTGCCGGTGCTGCGCAGGGTCAGCGACGGCATATTGGCGCTGAACACCCACTGGCGGTCACCGGACAGGCGATCCAGGGCGGTCACGGTGCCGTCCACCGCCTGCACGATCAACAGCTGGGTGGTCGGCTGGGGCGCGGCCAGCACCTCGCTGGGCACCCGGGTGCGCCACTTGACCCGACCGTTGCGCTGATCGAGGGCGACCACCTCGCCGTTGCGGGTGGCCAGGAACAGGTCGCCGTCCACCGCGGTGATACCGCTGGAGATCGGTGATTCCAGTTCGGCTTCCCATTGGGTGTCGCCGTTGGCGGTGTTGAACGCCTCGACCAGGCCTTCCTCGTCGGCGGCGAACAGGGTGGAACCGGCCAGGGCGGGTTCGATGGGGTAGGTGGCCTCACCCAGGCCTGCGCCTACGCCTTCGCTCCAGCGGGTTTCGACCCGGGTGGACTCGGCGAAGTCCTTGAGCTCCTTGGGCGGATACTGGGGCTCGGACTTGCTGGCGCAGCCGGTCAGCAGGGCGGTCAGGGTGACGGCGGTCGCCAGGGCGATCCGGGTTCGGTTAAACGGGGTCTTCATAGGGTGGCCTCCTGATCACCGAGGTCGTCGAGCTTGAGCGAGATACCGTAGAGCGGCTGACCGCTTTCTTCGGCCAGTGACTGGGCGCTCTGCCAGGCCTCGGCGGCCTGGTCGTGCTGGCCGGTGGCGTGGTAGATGTCGCCGCGCACGTTGTCGCGCTGGGCGGCCAGGGCCTCGGGGATGTCGCCGTCGAGGGTGGCCAGGGCGGTCTCATGGTTGCCCTCGGCGCTCTGCAGGCGCGCCAGGCGCAGGCGGGCGAGGCCGGTCAGATAACCATCGTCGCTGCCCTCGATCAGGGTCTCCAGCGACTCGCGGGCGCCCTCGACATCACCCGCGTCGACCTCCAGGCGGGCCTCCAGCAGCAGCGCGAGCTCGCTGTACAGGGTGCCGTCGTGGTCTTCCTGCAGGGTGTCGACCAGGCTCTGGGCCTGGGCCAGGGCCCCGTCGTCGAGGCTGTCGCGGCTGGCCAGGTCAAGAAGCTGCTGGTAGCTGCTGGAGGCGGCCACGGCCTGCCCCTGCTGGTAGTCCTGCCAGGCGTTCCAGCCGAACACGCCAGCGGCGGCCAGTACCGCACCGGCGAGCAGCGAGGTGCCGTTTTCCTTCCACCAGCGCTTGATCGCCTCAAGCTGTTCTTCTTCGGTTCTCAGCTCCGCCACGGGCGGTCTCCTTCTAATGGTCGTGCCGTCACTCGGACAGCAGGCTCGTCAGGGTGGTGGCCAAGGATGCTTGCTCGACCACGCGTTGTTCGCGGTCGTCACGCAGGAACTTGATCGCCACCTGGCCGTTTTCTCGTTCGTTTTCGCCGATCAGCAGGGCGAGGCGGGCACCGCTGCGATCGGCCTTCTTGATGCGGCTCTTGAAGCTGCCACCGCCACAGTGCAATTGCACGCCGAGGGCCGGCAGTTCATCGCGCAGGCGCTCGGCCAGGGCCATGGCGTCGCCGTCGGTGGTGGCGTCCATGCCCAGCACGTAGGCGTCGAGCGGAGCGCGGGCCTCTTGCGGCACGATGTCCAGGGTCTCGAGCAGCAGGATCAGGCGCTCGATGCCCATGGCGAAGCCCACCGCCGGGGTCGGCTTGCCGCCGAGCTGCTCGACCAGGCCGTCGTAGCGTCCGCCGGCGCACACGGTGCCCTGACTGCCGAGGGCGTCGGTGGTCCACTCGAACACGGTGCGGCAGTAGTAGTCGAGACCGCGCACCAGGCGCGGGTTGATTACGTAGTCGATGCCGGCGGCGTCGAGGCGCGCGGTCAGCGCCTCGAAGTGCTCGCGGGACTCCTG
>DJIP01000119.1:16793-16942 GCA_002433675.1 Halomonas halophila | reverse complement strand
GCGCTGCCGCATTTCCGCGGCATCCACATGCTCCTGGGGCCGAGCGGGCATCCCATGGGCTATTGGCCACCGGCGCACGCCAACGGACAGCACTACGACGAGCCCTTCCACTACAGCTACGATGACGCGACGTTCGCCCTTCTGGAAGA
>DJIP01000119.1:12602-16701 GCA_002433675.1 Halomonas halophila | reverse complement strand
CTCGAAGTGCTCGCGGGACTCCTGGTCCAGGTGATCCATCAGCTGGGGCGCCTGGCTCAGCATCTCGGCCATCGCCGGATTCTTCGAGTCAAGGATACGCAGCGGATTGCTGGTCAGGCGGCGCAGCGAGTCCTCGTCGAGGACCTCGCGGTGCTGCTCGAAGTAGGCCACCAGGGTGTCGCGGTAGGCCGCGCGCGCCTCGTTGGAGCCCAGCGAATTGAGCTCCAGGGTGACGTGATCAAACAGGCCGAGCTGCTTCCACAGGCGCGCCGACAGCAGGATGACCTCGGCGTCGATGTCCGGGCCTTCAAGGCCGTAGGTCTCGACCCCGACCTGATGGAACTGACGGTAGCGGCCCTTCTGCGGGCGCTCGTGGCGGAACATCGGGCCGGTGTACCACAGCCGCTGGGTCTGGTTGTACAGCAGGCCATGTTCCATCGCCGCGCGAACCGCGCTGGCGGTGCCCTCGGGACGCAGGGTCAGGCTGTCGCCGTTGCGGTCCTCGAAGGTGTACATCTCCTTCTCGACGATGTCGGTGACCTCGCCGATGGAGCGGGCGAACAGCGCCGTCTGCTCGACAATAGGGGTACGGATCTCGTTGTAGCCGTAGCGCTTCATCAGCGCCTGAACCTGGGACTCGAAGTACTGCCACACCGGCGAGGCGTCGGGCAACAGGTCATTCATGCCACGGATGGCCTGGATCTTCTTGCTCAAAACTTGCTCCTTGGTCTCGCCGTTGTCACGGCCCTCGCCCGGCCTCGCCGGGCGAGAGCGTTACAGGCGAGCGATGACGTCGCGGTCTGTCGCTTCCTTCTCGGCGACCTTCTGGCGAATCAGCGCCTCGAGGTCGTCGACCAGGTGGTCATTGCGCAGTTTGCTGGCGGGCTTGCCGTCGATGTAGACGAGGTTGGCTGGGGTGCCGCCGGTCAGACCCAGATCGGCTTCCTTGGCCTCGCCGGGGCCGTTGACCACACAGCCGATGACGGCCACATCCAGCGGCGTCATCACATCCTCGAGACGCTCTTCGAGGGCGTTCATGGTGCTGATGACGTCGAAGTTCTGGCGCGAACAGCTGGGGCAGGCGATGAAGTTGATGCCCTTGGCCCGCAGGCGCAGGCTCTTGAGCATGTCAAAGCCGACCTTGACCTCTTCGACCGGATCCGCCGCCAGCGATACCCGAATGGTGTCGCCGATACCGTCCATCAGCAGCATGCCAAGGCCAATGGAAGACTTGACGGTACCCGAACGCAGGCCGCCGGCTTCGGTGATACCCAGATGCAGCGGCTGTTCGATGCGAGTGGCCAGGTCACGGTAGGCGGCCACCGCCATGAACACGTCGGAGGCCTTGACGCTGACCTTGAAGTCGGGGAAGTCGAGGCGATCCAGGTGATCGATATGGCGCATCGCCGATTCGACCAGGGCTGCTGGCGTCGGTTCCCCGTACTTCTTCTGCAGGTCCTTCTCCAGCGAGCCGGCGTTGACGCCGATGCGGATCGGGATACCGTTGTCGCGGG
Organism: Halomonas halophila; assembly: GCA_002433675.1. GTDB lineage: Bacteria > Pseudomonadota > Gammaproteobacteria > Pseudomonadales > Halomonadaceae > Halomonas > Halomonas salina_B. The sequence goes on along the minus strand of DJIP01000119.1, from coordinate 15,187 downwards.
CGGCGGAGACCACCGCCTGGACGCGGTCTTCACGGCCGATATTGCCGGGGTTGATGCGTAGACAGTCGACGCCAAGCTCAGCGACGCGCAGGGCGATGCGGTAGTCGAAGTGGATGTCGGCGACCAGCGGCACCTGGGTGCCCTGCTTGATGCGGCCGAAGGCCTCGGCGGCGTCCATGGTCGGTACCGAGACGCGCACGATATCGGCGCCGGCCTGTTCGAGGGCACGAATCTGGCCAAGGGTGGCCTCGACGTCCAGGGTGTCGGTGTTGGTCATGCTCTGCACCGAGATGGGAGCGTCGCCCCCGACCGGTACCGAACCGACGTGAATCTGGCGTGACTGGCGTCTTTTGATCGGTGAGTGCGAATGCATGGCGATCAATCACTCTCCCAGGGTAAAGCGGGCGACATTGTTTCTGCCGGCGCGCTGTTGCAGGTCGACGGGTTCGCCGCCCCACAACAACTCCACGCCGGTGGCGTTGCCGACAGTCATGCGGAAGGGCGGCTCGCCCTCCACGGTGGCTTCGGTGCCCGGCGACTGCAGGCCAACGAAGACACGGGTATTGGTGCTGTCGAAGATCTCGGTCCAGGACTGCTCGTTGAAGGTCAGCTTGAGGATGCGGCGGCTGTCGGCAGCCGGCGCGGCCTCGGCGGTGCCCTCATCCTCGGCGCCCTGTGCATCGGCGGAGGCTGTCTGCTCGGCGCTGGCGTCGTCGCCCCCCGTGCTGGCAGCCTGGTCGGTGCTGTCGTTGGCGCTATTGTCAGCAGCTTCGTCGACGGTCTCGCTGGCTTCGGCGGCAGCCGCTTCGGTGGCCGCCACGGTGCTCGGCGTAGAGGCGCTCGGCTCGGCGCTGGCGCTTTCTGCAGCGCTGTCGCCGTTGGCCTGCTCGCCATCGACCAGTCCCATCTCGCTGTCCTCGGCGGGCAGCGGGGGCAGGTTGTCGTCGCCCTCGGTGGCCTCGTCGCTGACCGCGGCGTTGCCGTCGATGGTATCCACCGAGACCGGACCGTTGTCGCTGACCTCGGGCGGCTCGCTGCCCCCACGGCTCTGCCACCACATCAGGGTCAGCCCGATCAGGCCGGCGATGACCAACAGGGTCATCAGCCGAAACAGCCAGGCGCCCAGACGAGAGGGAGGCTTGTTGATGTACACCGGGGTGACCTTGCGCTCGACCTCCTCGTTGCCCATGCGCGCTTCGTACAGCGCCATCACCCGGCCGACATCGACGCCGAGCAACTGGGCGTAGCTACGCAGGTAGCCACGTCGGTAGGTCACCACCGGCACTTCATCATAGTTATCGATCTCCAGCCCCTCGATCACGGCGGGGCGGAGGTTGAGGGCTGCCCCGACTTCTTCGCGGGTCAGCCCCTGACTCTCTCGTTCATGGCACAGCAAGGCGCCGGGAGAGGCGTCCCCGGAGGGCGTTTTAGACAAGGAGACCTCGGAGTCGGTGTACTGACTGTCGCTCATGGCTGAGCTTCCTTCATCGTGTAAACAGTGATCAAAGCGCGCGTGAAGGCTGGTCGGGTTCGGCCGATGTCCGGGCGCCGGTGTCGGCGTCTCCCAGGCTAGCGGCGAGCTGCCTGGCGGCGGTGGTCCATCCCGCCTGGCTCACGAAGCGTTCCAGCTGTGATCGGGCGCGCATAAGGTTGCCCTGTGCGTATTCCAGTTCGGCGAGGGTCAAGTGGCTCGCGGGCAGGCTCGAGTCGATGCGCTGGGATCGCTCCAGCGCCGCCCTGGCCGTCTCGACCTCGCCGAGTTCCCACCGGCAGCGTCCCAGGTTGGCAAACAGCTGGGCCCGGTGGGCATAGTGTATATCGTGACTGGCCTGTTCGAGCTGCTCGCAGGCCTCACCGGTTTGCCCCCGATCATACAGGAAGGCAGCGTAATTGTTGCGTGCTCGGGTGAAGTTCGGGTCTTCATCGAGGGCACGTCGAAAGAACTCGTCCGCCAGTGCCGTTTCCCCCTGGCGTTGGTGAATCAGGGCCAGGGCCTGCAGCGCGGCGGCGTCGTCGGGGTCGAGCGAGACGGCGCGATCGAGTGCCGCCGTGGCGCGGGGAAGGTTGCCCTGTCGCAGGTAGGCTTCGCCGAGGTTGCGGTAGGCGACGGCGGGGGACTCGTCGGACTGGGGCACGGCGACGGCGCAGCCGGCAAGCGTCAGCATCAGGGGAAGCGCGATGGCCAGTCCGATGACCTGGCCGCGCAGGCCGGCGCTTGAGCTGTCTGCCTGGCAGGTCATGGCGTTGTCGAACTCCCGCTGCTTGGCCGTGGCGGGAAGGCGTCTGGCGACACCCGCCCGTGGGCAGGAAAAGGCCCGAATATCAAAGCGCCGTGCCGGAATGAAGTCAAGACGGCAGGGTCAGTCGGCGTCGATCTGGATCGACTGAATGTAGCGTTCGTGACGACGCGTACGATCCTTGACGCGTCCTACCAGCTGGCCGCAGGCGGCGTCGATGTCATCGCCCCGGGTCGAACGGATCGGCGCGGTATGACCCAGTTCGTAGAGCCAGCGCTGGAAGCGCATCACCTGATTGCGGGAGGGCTTCTCGTAGCCGGAGTGGGGGAAGGGGTTGAAGGGGATCAG
>DJIP01000119.1:0-12208 GCA_002433675.1 Halomonas halophila | reverse complement strand
GTCCTTGATCACCGTGTATTCGATGGTGACCTGGCGGGTGTCGTCGCACTTGGCCAGATAACGGTGGCAGGCATCCAGCAGGGAGCGGATGTTGTACTTGCGGTTGAGCGGTACCAGTTCGCTGCGCAGCGCGTCATTGGCGGCGTGCAGTGAGATCGCCAGGCTGACGTCGAGTTCATCGCCCAGGCGGTCGAGCATCGGTACCACCCCGGAGGTGGACAGGGTGACGCGGCGTTTCGACAGGCCGTAACCCTGATCGTCGAGCATCAGCTTCATCGCCGGCACGACGTTGTCGTAGTTCATCAAGGGTTCGCCCATGCCCATCATCACCACGTTGGTGACCGGACGATTGGCGCTGTCCTTGCGTGAGCCGCCGCTGTTGGAGGCGACCCACACCTGGCCGATGATCTCGGCGCTGGTGAGGTTGCGCTGGAAGCCCTGCTTGCCGGTGGAGCAGAAGCTGCAGTCCAGCGAGCAGCCGACCTGGGATGACACGCACAGGGTGCGGCGCTTGCCGTTGTCGGCGGGGATCAGCACGGTTTCGACGTAGCTGCCGTCCTCGACCTCCACTACCCACTTGCGTGTCCCGTCCTGGGAGGCGCCTTCATAGACGACCTTCGGACCGCGTACCTCGGCGGTTTCCTCCAGGCGTGCGCGCAGCGCCTTGGACAGGTTGGTCATGGCGGCGAAATCGTCGACGCCTTCGTGGTGAATCCATTTCATCACCTGGGCGGCACGGAACTTCTTCTCGCCGATGGAGAGAAAGAAGGCTTCCATCTCTTCTCGGGTCATGCCGAGCAGGTTGACGCGTTGGGGAGCAGCGGTGGTGGTCATGGCAGGTTCAGCGGGTCGGTGGGCAGAAAGGAGCGAACGGATGCCGGGGGCATCCGTTCACCGATGGGGCCGCAATCACGAGGGTCGGACCCCGACGCCCTTAGCGCGGGCAGATCTCGTCTGCGCCGAAGAAGTAGCTCACTTCGCGCTCGGCGGACTCGGGGGAGTCGGAGCCGTGGACGGCATTGGCGTCGATGGAGGAGGCGAAGTCGGCGCGGATGGTGCCGGCGTCGGCTTCTTTCGGGTTGGTGGCGCCCATCAGCTCGCGATTCTTGGCGATGGCGTTGTCACCTTCCAGCACCTGCACCACGACCGGACCAGAGGTCATGAAGGACACCAGGTCGCCGAAGAAGGGGCGTTCCTTGTGCTCGGCGTAGAAGCCTTCGGCCTGCTCCTGGGACAGGTGAACCATCTTGGCGGCGACGACCTTCAGGTCGGCCTTCTCGAAGCGCGTGATGATCTCGCCGATCACATTCTTGGCGACGGCGTCGGGCTTGATGATGGACAGAGTGCGCTCTGTAGCCATGAAACTCTCCAGTAGTTGGGCCCAGGAAGTGGGCATGGATGCCAGGTAGATGGCGTCGCGCCGCCCCGGAGACCGGGGCGGCGCGACGCGGGAAAACGAAGCGATGCGGCGTGTTGCGCCGAAGAGCGCAGATTATAGCGTCCTCGTGGCGCCTTGAACACAATTGTTCGTCGTGGCGCCGACGCGTCCTGCCGTGATCACGACGCACTCAGACGGTAAAGCTCTCGCCGCAGCCGCACTCGTCCTTGACGTTGGGGTTGTTGAAGCGGAAGAACCGGTTCAGTCCCTCGTTGACGTAGTCGACCTCGCTGCCGTCGAGCATCTCGAGGGCTTCCGGGGCGACATAGACTCGAGCGTCGTGCTCCTCGAACAGGGCGTCGTCGGCCTGGGCCTCGTCGGCGAAGTCGAGGACGTAGCTGTAGCCGGAGCAGCCGCTTGGCTTGACCGAGACCCGCAGTCCAAGCCCCTGGCCTCGCTCGTCGAGCACGCGGCGGATCTGGTCGGCCGCGGCGGGGGTGATCTTCAGGTGTGCCATATCATTCTCCTGGGTCGGGCGCTGCCGCCTGGGCGGCAGTCACCGAAACTGTCTCTGTCGTGCGCTGCCCATCGAAGGGTGATGTTCTCAAGGCATGTCTCAAGGCATGGCGCGGGCTCGGGCCTCAAGGCATGGCGCGCTGGCGCAGGCCAATCAGCGCGGTGCGCAGGGCCTGGCCTGCGCGGTCGATGTCGTCTTCGCTGGTGAAGCGTCCCAGGCTCAGGCGCAGCGAGGCCAGCGCCAGACGGCGCGGCACCCCGATGCCCTGGAGCACGTAGGACGGTTCGACGCTGGCCGAGTTGCACGCCGACCCGGTCGACAGGGCAATGTCGCGCAGCGCCATCAGTAGCGACTCGCCGTCGACGCCCTCGAAGCCGAGGTTGATGATGTTCGGCACCGAGGTCTCGAGGCGGGTATTGCAGTGCACGCCGTCGAGATCCGCGATGGCCTCGAGCAGGCGATCCCGCAGGCCCTGGATGCGTGCCTGATCAGCCTCGCCTTCACTTGTTGCCAGTGCGAAGGCCTCGCCCATGCCGGCGATCTGGTGGGTCGCCAGGGTGCCCGAGCGCATGCTGCGTTCATGGCCGCCGCCGTGGATCAGCGCCTCGAGGCGAAGATCGGGACTACGCCGCACGTAAAGCGCACCGATGCCCTTGGGGCCGTAGGCCTTGTGACCGGACAGCGACATCATGTCGACCTTGCTTCGCCCCACGTCGAGGTCGATGCGGCCCACCGCCTGGGCGGCATCGACGTGGATCATGGCGCCGTGGTCATGGGCCACCTCGGCCAGGGCGGCGATGTCGTTGATGGTGCCGAGCTCGTTGTTCACTGCCATCAGCGATACCAGCACGGTGTCGGGACGCATGGCTTCTGCCAGCTGGTCGGGGCTGACACTACCGTCAGCCTGGGGTGTCAGCCAGGTGACTTCAAAGCCCTCTTTCTCCGCCGCCTTGGCCGTGTCGATGACCGCCTTGTGCTCGATGATGGAAGTGACCAGATGACGGCCCTTGTCGCGGTTGGCCCTGAGGAAGCCGGTAATGGCCAGGTTGTCCGCCTCGGTGGCGCCGCTGGTCCAGACGATCTCGCGCGGGTCGGCCTTGATCAGGTCGGCGACCTGGCGCCGGCCGTTTTCCACCGCCTGCTCGGCCAGCCAGCCGGGCATATGGCTGCGCGACGCCGGGTTGGCGAAGGTGCCCTCGAGGGTCAGGTGCCGACTCATGACCTCGGCGACACGGGGGTCGACCGGGGTGGTGGCGGCGTAGTCGAGATAGACGGGTGAAGTCATGGCGATGTCATCGTTGGCGGGCAGAGGGGCGAAAGTCTAGCTCAGGGCGCCGTGGTCACAATGTCGTCGTTGTGCTGGCGACGGCGCTGACGCCCGGCGATCTCGGCGATCTCCTGGCGTTCGGCCAGCTCGCCCAGGGTAACGCCGTCGAGGAAGTCCTGGATGCGCTCGGACAGCTCGAACCACAGGTGATGGGTCAGGCAGGTGTCGCCCTTCTGGCAGTCGGACAGACCGCCACAGCGGGTGGTGTCCACCGACTCCTTGACCGCATCGATGACCCGGGCCACCGAGATGGACGCCGGCGGTTCCGCCAGCAGGTAGCCACCACCGGGTCCGCGCACGCTGTCGACCAGGCCGGCGCGTCGCAGGCGGGCGAACAGCTGCTCGAGGTAGGACAGCGAGATCTGCTGGCGCCGGGCGATGTCGGCCAGGCAGATCGGGCCCTGGTCGGCATTGACCGCCATGTCGAGCATGGCGGTGACAGCGTAGCGTCCCTTGGTGGTCAGGCGCATGGGGCGAACCCTCGACGCCGACATGGGTCGGCGGTCCGGAAAGTGTGGGCGTGGTCGGTAGCCGACGACGCTTGGATCAAAGCGATATTATGGGAAAGACCGAGTGTCGTGGTCAACTATTGGCGGCGTGCCGTCGTCGCCTCGTCTTCCCGCTCGGCCCCGTGCTCGGCGTCATTGGCCGTCTCGCTGCCGCCGGCATTTTGCTTGTCGGTGGTGCTTTGGTCGGGGGTGCCTGGCCCGGCGTTTTCATTGCCGCTGGCGCTTTCGTTGCCGCTGGCGGCGTGGGTGCCCAGGGTCTCGGCATTGGCGTCACGCCCGATCACCGGCGCACAGGCGCGGTCGACGTCTTCCAGTATCTCGGCGAAGTCCTCGTCGCGAATCTCCGGCATCTGGCCGTCGCGGTAGCTGTGGTCCAGTTGCCTCAGGGTCTTGCACATGCCGCTGATGCGTTCATCCACCGCGTGCATATGGTCGAGCATGGCCTGCATCGACTTGGCCACCGGGTCGGGCATGTCCTGGCTCATGCCGTAGGCGTCGAAGCCGAACTTCTGGCACATCGCCTCGCGACGGGCCGGGTCGACCTCGAGGCCCGGGTCGCTGTCCGGGTCGCGGCGCTGGACGATCTTGCCGGGGATGCCGACTACGGTGGCGCCGGCGGGCACCTCCTTGGTGACCACCGCGTTGGAACCGACCTTGGCGCCAGCGCCGACGGTGAAGGGGCCGAGAATCTTGGCGCCGGCACCGACGATCACGCCGTCCTCCAGGGTCGGGTGACGCTTGCCCTTGTTCCAGCTGGTGCCGCCCAGGGTCACGCCCTGGTAGAGGGTGACGTCGTCGCCGACGATGGTGGTCTCGCCGATCACCACGCCCATGCCGTGGTCGATGAAGAAGCGCCGGCCGATGGTGGCGCCGGGGTGAATCTCGATGCCGGTGAACCAGCGGCCCAGCGTCGACAGGGTGCGCGCGATCCACTTGAGGTTTCGCTTCCACAGCTGGTGGGAGATCCGGTGCAGCAGCAATGCGTGAAGGCCAGGGTAGTTGGTCAGGACTTCAAGAAAGTTGCGCGCCGCCGGATCCCTGGCAAATACGCTGTTGATGTCTTCGCGTAGGCGTTGAAACATGCGGCGGTCCCTGAGTCGGTCAAGAGAATCATAGTGGGGGCTGGTGGTGGGCCATTCAAGCCTGCCACCTGCCGAGTCAGTGATCTGGTGCAGCTCAGCGGCTCGAAGGTGGACGCCGTGTCGCTCCAGAGCCGCCGGCCTGGCGCTGATCCTGCTGTTGGTTCTGCTGTTGGTTCTGCTGTTGGTTCTGCTGTTGGTTCTGCTGTTGGTTCGGGCTAGTCCTGGGTCGGCTTCTGGCCCGGATGCGTGTCATGTTCTTGCTGTAATTCCGGCTCGCTGGCACTGGCACTGGCGCGGGCGCCCAGCGCCTGGCCGCCTGCGGCCTTCTCGGTGGCGCTGAGGATGCCGCGCAGGATGTTGAGCTCCATGCGTTCAGGGCGCGAGCGCAGGGTCATCCGACGCAGCCTGGCCATCAATTGGCGAGGGGTCGCCGGGTCGTGGAAGCCGATGGCGATCAGCGCGCGTTCCAGATGAGCGAAATAGTGCTCCAGCTCCTCGTGGCTGGCCAGCGGCTGCGCGTCTTCCTCTTCGCCCTGTGCCGGGCCTGGCTGGGTCTGGGCCTCGGTCTGGGCCAGCCAGGCAAGACGGCATTCATAGGCCAGCACCTGCACCGCCGCGGCCAGGTTCAGCGAGCTGAAGTCGGGATTGGTGGGGATGTGGACGTGGGCATGGCAGCGCTGCAGTTCGGCGTTGGACAGGCCGCTGTCTTCGCGGCCGAACACCAGCGCGACGCGGGCCTCGGGTGTGGCCAGCTCGGCAGGCAGGCGCTCACCCAGCTCGCGCGGGGTAATCATCGGCCAGGGCAGGGTGCGCGAGCGCGCGCTGGCTCCCACCACCAGGGTGCAGTCGGTGACCGCCTGCTCGAGGCTTTCGACCACTCGTGCGCCGTGAACCAGGGCGTCCGCCCCGGAGGCGCGGGACACGCTGTCGGCGGTGACGGCGTCGCAGCGTGGTGCCACCAGGGCCAGATCGGCGAGGCCCATATTGTGCATGGCGCGGGCGGTGGCGCCGATATTGCCGGGGTGGCTGGTGCCGATGAGAACGATGCGAATGCGCTCGAGCATGGAAGATCCTGTAGCGACGCGGCGGGTTGATGCGGTGGTTGGTGCAGTGGTCTGTTCAGTGACTGATGCAGTGACGTCTTCAGCAACTGATGCAATGGCGCTGATGGCGGACCGGCCGGTGCAGCGCCAGGGGCGCCAGTCTAGCATGGGTAGATGCGCGCTGGGGCGAAGTGCGTGGCATTCATGCCCATGGTCTGCTAGGATTCGCGCCGAGTCAGTTACCCACGTCGACTCCGTTCTTTAACACCACCGACTCCCAAGGCCCGATCATGCATCCGATGGTCCAGTACGCCCTGCGCGCTGCCCGCAGCGCCGGCGAACAGTTTCTGCGCATTCGCGAACGAATCGAGAATGCCCACGACGAGCACAACCTCGACCGTCTGCTCGAGGACACCGCTCGCAACGCCGAATCCCTGATTACCCGCCAGCTGACCCGCGGTTATCCCCAGCACGGGGTCGTCGGTCGCTACACGCCCCACCGTGCCGGTGAAGGCGAAGGCGCGGATATCCTGTGGCGCATCGAACCCTTCCACGGTTACTCGAACCTGAGTGTGGCGTCCCCTGAGTTCGCCCTGTCCGTGGTATGTCTGATCAAGGGCCGTGCGGAGCACGCGGTGGTGATCTGCCCCTTCAGCGATGACGAATACCTGGCAAGCCGTGGCCGTGGCGCCCAGCTCAACGGCAAGCGTCTGCGTGTGTCCAAGATCAAGAGCGCCGCTGGCGCCCGCCTGTCGCTGGGGCTTCCCGACACCTACCTGCGCTCGCGCTTTCTGCCGACCTACCTGACCCTGGTGCAGCAGCTCGGCCCCCAGGCCGAACAGCTTCAGTCCAGCGCCTGTGGCCTGCTCGACATGGCTCGTCTGGCCGCCGGTCGTGCCGACGCCGCCTTCGTGCTGGGGGTCGAGGAGCAGGACCTGGACATCGGTTCGCTGCTGCTCAAGGAGTCCGGTGCCCTGATCGGTACCCCGGATGGCCAGCCCTCGGTGCGCATCGAAGGCGCCCTGATGGCCGCCAACCCGCGCCTGTTCAAGGCGCTGATCAAACAGCTCGCACCCCACGTCCACACGGCGCCCAGTCAGCCCGAAGAGGACTGATTCGGTAGCGCTCGCTCGAGCGAGCCGGTGATCGTGACGCTGTCACAGCAACGCCCCCGCGGCCTGGCCGCGGGGGCGTTGTCGTCTGTGGTATCCGGCAAGACCGCTCATCGCCGCCATGGCTCGGACTACGCCAGTGCCTTGGTCAGCGAGAACACGAACCCGGAAAACTCCGCTCGCTGCATGTCCAGGTGGTGAAACATCACATCCGCCGCGGCACCTTCACGCTTGTCGGCGATGGCCGAGACGATCTCGAGATGCTCGTTGGCCGACATGCTGCGCATGCCGGCGATGCGGTGGATATGCCCGCGATAGGGCTCGATCTTGCGTCGGATGTCGGTGATCTGGCCGGCTAGGGCCTCATTGGCGGCCAGGCGATAGATCGCTTCGTGGAAGGCCCTGTTGGCGCTGGTGTAGCGTTCGGCGGTGATTGCCGCGGTGTCGATGGTCTCCCGGGCCGCCTGCAGCAATGGGGGAATGTCATCGGCGGTACTCTGGCGCGCCGCTAGCCGGGCAGCGGAGGACTCCAGCAGCGCCAGCATCTCGAACATGTCGAGAATGTCCTTGAGCGAATTGCGCCGGACGAAGGCGCCCTGGTTGGCCCGGTGCTCGACCAGGCCCTCCGAGCTCAGCATGCGAATGACCTCGCGGATGGGGGTGCGGGAGACCTCGAACTCGGCGGCCAGATCCCGCTCGTTCAGCCGGTGCCCCGGCGGATAGTTGCCCCGCAGGATGCGATCTTCCAGCTGCTGGCGAATGTGCTCGGTGGTCCTGGTGGGCGATGCCATCGGGCGGTCCCCGCAGTAGGCACGTTGAAGGAGGGCGGCATCCTGACATCGACTTGCCGGATGCCGCGGTCGAAATTACTGGAGATAGCTGCGGTAGACCTCGACCAGCGCATCGGCGGACTCGCCGAATTCCTCGATATACGCCGACAGGTACTTGTCGCGAAGGCTGTTGGCAAGCGTCAGATCCTCCTCGCTGAAGGTGTACACCGTCTCGGCCTGTTCATCGACCGCCTGGTGAAGGCGTGCGGACTCCTCGGTGAAGTTGGCGCTCGACCATTCGATGGTGGCGTCGACCGCCCGATGCAGCTCGTCGCGCGCCTCCTGGCTCAGTCCATTGTATTTGCGCAGGTTCATGATGAGTGGATAGGGCGTGCGTACCATCGAGCTTGCAAGCACCACCGGGGCGACCTCGGACAGCCCGAGATTGACGTAGGAGGAATCGGTGGTGATCACGCCATCGACGCCGCCGGTCTGCAGCTGCAGAAACTGCTCGGCGGCGCTCATGAACACCACGGTGGCGCCAAGGTCTTCCAGCGCCGGGTCGGTGTAGCCGCCCACGCCGCGGATCTTGCGACCTTCGAGTGCGTCCAGACCGGTGATCGGCTCGGCCAGGAACAGCGTGGTCTGCCCGGACGAATTGATGAATCCCAGCAGCTTGACCTGGGAGGCGGCGAAGGCTTCGCCCAGCGGTTCGAGCACACGCGGGTCGTTGGCGAAGGCCAGCACGTCGGCGTCATCCAGGGAGTCGGGAGGAAAGGGCACGGTGAAGATCTTCATCATGCCTACGGTGCCCACCACGTAGCCGCCGAACAGGCTGTACAGATCCACGGTGCCGCGTGCCGTACCCATCAGGCCGTCACGTCCCTTGACCAGGGATTCCGAGGGGAAAACGTCGATCTCGAGCAGCGACGGGTCGAGCTGGTCGGCCAGGTACTGGGTGGTACGACCACGGAAGTCTTCGGCGGGAAAATAGTGGCCCAGACGCAGGGTTTCCGCCGCCTGGGTTGTCGTCGTGGTGACCAGGGTCGTCGTCAGGGCGATGGCCATGATGGGGGACAGGACGGGGGACGCGGATGCAATGAAGCGACGGCGGGAGAGGGAGTAGTTCATCTTGTTGTCCTCTGGTTGGAGGTCTGGCGGAGAGCCGGACGTAAGCTCGGTCGCAAGGGGCGGGACATCACTGGGTCAGCGACCGGTGACCAGTTCGGGAAAGATGCACAGGATCACGATGGATACGACGTAGAGGGCGATGAACGGCAGGGCGCCACGCACCACCTGGCTGATCCGGATGCCCTCGACACAGTCCCTGACCACATACAGGCACAGGCCGATGGGGGGCGTGATCACCGCGAAGCACATGTTGACCATCACCACCACGCCAAACCAGACGGGATCGAAGCCGTAGGCGAGGATCGCAGGAAAGACGATGGGCACGGCGATGATGACCAGCGAGATGGCATCGAGCAGGGTGCCGAGAACGAACAGCATCAGCATGACCAGCAGGAAGAAGGTCCAGGCGCCGAGTTCGGCCTCGACCACCACTCTGGCAAGCTGCTGGGGTAGCTGGGCGTTGCTGAGGGCATAGCTGAACAGCATCGCCGAGGCCAGGATGGCGAGCAGCATGCAACTGGTGCGGGTGGCCTTGAGCAGCGCCGTGGTCAGGCTCTTTCGCGTCAGGCCCCTGCGCCCGAGGGCGATGATCAGTGCGCCGCCGACGCCGATGGCGGCGGCTTCGGTGGGGGTGGCGATACCGTGATAGATGCTGCCGATGACCACCACGATCAGGGCGATGACCGGGCCAGCCTGGAGCAGCGACCTGATCCAGCCGAGCTCGGCGACAAGGCGGATCGTCGGCGATCGTCTGCCTGACAGTCCCTGGACGATACAGACGTAGGTGGCGAACAGTACGGTGATCACCAGCCCGGGCACGATGGCGCGGGTAAACAGCTCGGCGATCGAGGTTTCGGTGACCACGCCGTACATGATCAGTGGCAGGCTCGGCGGAATGATCATGCCGAGCCCCGAACTGGCGGCGACGGTGCCGGTGGCCATCTCGGGACTGTAGTGGCGCTTGAGCATCTCCGGGATGGCGACGCTGCCGATCACCGCCGCGACGCCGACGGCGGTGCCGCTGACCGCACCGAAGATTGCGCCGGCGACGATGGCGCTGATGGCGATGCCGCCGGGCAGGCGTCCCAGCCACTTGTCGACGCTTTCGAACAGATCGCGGCCTACGCCGGAGACGTTGACGATCTCGCTCATCAGCACGAACAGCGGTATGGCCACCAGCACGAACTCCGAGGTGGTGCCCCAGATGATGTCGGACATGGCCAGGCTGGCGGCCAGGCCACCCTGATAGATGATGCCCACCAGGGCCGCGAGCCCCAGGGCGAAGGCCACGGGGACGCCGAGGATCAACAGGACGGCGAGGCTCAGGGCGACGCTGAAAATCATCATGGCGTGGGTCCGTCCTCGTCGGTGGCGGGCGCCTTGAAGTGCGCCAGCTTCTGGTAGATCTGGGCGATCAGTTCCAGCACGAAGATCGCGGAGCCCGCCGGCATCAGCGACTGGGGCAGGTACAGCGGCACCGCCAGGGTGGTCGAGGAGCGCCAATCGAGCTGATAGGACAACAAGGCAAGTTCCAGGGTGGCCCAGAAGGCGAAAGCCGCGAATACCAGGGTGCAGCCGTCGACGACCAGCCCCAGACGATTCTGGGCGGCGAACGACAGCCGCCCCTCCAGCAGCGACATGCGGGCGTGGCCGCCTTCTCGGTAGACCCGAGCGATGGCCATGAACAGGATGCCGGAGACCAGATAGCCCGATACCTCGGTGACCCAGACGGTGGGCGTCCCCAGCAGGTAACGACTGATGACCTCCCAGATGATCGAGGCGACCAGGAACGCCATGATCAGCAGGGCGGCGAAAAAGCCAATATCGCCCAGTGTGCGGCACAGCAGCAGCAAGGGTTTCATTGGGCACCTTCGGCCGAGGGGCCAAGGTAGAGGGTTCGATGGATATCCCTGAGTTCGGCCTTGACCACCTTACCCATGGTGTTGCGTGGCAGGTCGTCGGCCACCAGCACCCGCTTGGGTACCTTGTAGGCGGCCAGCACATCGCGCAGATGGCGGCGAATGGCCGCTTCGTCCGGGGTGGCACTGGCGGCGGCCACCACCACCGCGGTCACCGCCTCGCCGAAGTCGGGGTGGGGCAGCCCGATCACCGCGGATTCGCCGATGCCCTCCAGGGCGTCGAGCAGCGCTTCGACCTCGCCCGGGTAGACGTTGTAGCCCCCGCTGATGATCACGTCCTTGCTGCGACCGACGATGGTCAGGTAGCCATCCTCATTGATGCGGCCGTTGTCGCCGGTGCGAAACCAGCCGTCGGTGGTGAACTCCTGGCGGGTCTTCTGTGGCTGTCGCCAGTAGCCTTTCATCACGGCGGGGCCGGTGATCTGGAGGTGTCCGACGTCACCCCGGGCAAGCGGGGTGCCGTGGTCATCGACGATCCTGAGGCTGACGCCCTCGACGGGCAGCCCCACCGAGCCGAGGCGACGTTCGCCACGCACCGGATTGGAGCTGATGATGGTGGCCTCGGTCATGCCGTAACGCTCGAGGATGGTGTGACCGGTCAAGGCGTAAAAGCGTCTGGCGGTGGCCTCGCTCAGGGGCGCGGAGCCCGAGATGAAAAGACGCATCCCCGAGGCGGTCGCGGCGCCGAGGTCGGGGTGTTCCAGCAACCGGCTGTAGAAGGTTGGGACGCCCATCATTACCGTGGCCTCAGGCAGCAGTTGCACGACGGTATCGGCGTCGAAGCGCGGTAGCAGGAGCATGCGACCGCCGGACAGCAGCACGCAGTGGGTGGCGATAACCAGGCCGTGGGCATGAAACAGTGGCAGGGCGTGGAGCAGCACGTCGCTTGAGGTGAATTCCCAGAGCCGGGTCAGCGCCCTGGCATTGCTCGCCAGATTGGCGTGGGTGAGCATCGCCCCCTTGGGGCTGCCGGTGGTGCCGGAGGTATAGAGAATCAGGGCCACGTCGTCGCCACGGCGAGGCTGGATCCGGTGACGGTCGGTCTGCTCCGACGCCAGGGCCATCAGGCTACCCGAGCCATCCGCCTCCAGGGTGAGCCGCTGGATGCTCGTATGGCGGTTCAGCGCCTCCTCGTTCGCCGCCATACACTCGCTGGAGGCGACGAAGAGCACCGGCGCGGCATCGCTTAGAAAATAGGCGATCTCGGTGGCGGTATAGGCGGTATTGAGCGGCAGATAGATGGCGCCCTGACGCAGCGCCGCCAGGTACAGCAGCAAGGCTTGCGGGGACTTGTCGACCTGGGCGGCGACGCGATCCCCCGGCCTGACGCCGAGTGCGACCAGGGCACTGGCCAGGCGCGCACTCAGCGCCATGGCGTCGGCGTAGGACAGGGTGATGGAAGCCCCGCTGGAGGCTCTGT
>DJIP01000133.1:1874-5964 GCA_002433675.1 Halomonas halophila | reverse complement strand
CGCCGCCGTGGTCTACGGCTGCGGTCTGCGCTGGTCGCTGATGGGCACCTTCCTGACTTTCCATCTGGCCGGCGGTGATCAGGGCATGCGCCACATGCTCGAGCAGTTTGGCCCCGCCCTGAAGCTGCCCTGGACCAAGCTCGAGGCCCCGGAGCTGACCGACGAGCTGATCGATCGAGTGGTCGAGGGTTGCGAGCACCAGGCCGCGGGTCGCAGCGTGTCCGAGCTGGATCGCCGTCGTGACGACTTTCTGGTCGAGCTGCTCGGCCTGGTCCAGAAGTACTGGCCGGAGGCGGAAGGCCTCGAGGGGCGCATCTGATGGCGCTGCTCGACACCGACGTCAAGCCTGACTGGGTCGACTACAACGGCCATATGAACGACGCCGAGTACGCCAGGGTGTTTTCCCTGGCGGTCGATACCCTGATGGAACGCATCGGCCTCGACGGGGCCGGTCGCGACCGGCACGGCTACACCCTCTACACCCTAGAGACCCATCTGCGCTACCTGCGCGAGGCCCACCAGGGGCAACCCCTTCAGGTCGAGGTCGCGCTGGTCGATCGTGACGCCAAGCGCCTGCATCTGTGGTTCGAGCTGTACAGCGGCGAACAGCTGCTGGCCACCAGCGAGCAGATGTTGATGGGCATCGACGTCGACAGCGGACGCCCGGGGCCTTTCCCCGAGGTGGTGGACACCGCCATTGCGGCGCTGCCGGCGATATCATCGCCCGCTCCCGAGGGGCTAGGACAGCGTATCGGCATCGTCCGACGCTGACGACCCGTGACCGGAGGCAGGCACCAGAGCATGACCATCGATGACTTCGCCGAACGTTTCCAGGCCGGGCTCGACGCCATGGCGACGATGCCGCTGGACCAGGCAAGGCGCCACTACGACGGACTCTGCGCCAGCTTCGCTGGCCCCGTGCCGGAAACAATGAGGATCACCAACGAGGTCATCGACGGCGTCAGCGTGCGCCGCTATCGCCCGCATCTCGGCGCCGAAGGTGTCGTCCTCTACGCCCACGGTGGCGGCTTCACCATTGGTTCGGTGGAGAGCCACCATGGCGTCGCCGCGGGTCTTGCCCAGGCGCTCGGGCGTGAGGTGGCCAGCCTGAACTATCGGCTAATGCCTGAGGCGTGCTATCTCGAGCTGCTCGACGATGTCGAGGTGGTCCGGCGCCGGCTTGCGCCGATTGCCCTGGTCGGCGACAGCGCCGGTGCCCGGCTGGTGCTGGACGCCGCCCGGCGTGCTGCCGACGACAGCCCTCTGGGACTGGTCTACCCGTTGCTTGGCACGATGACCGAGGCGAGCCTGGGACCGGATGCGCCGCTGCTCAGGCGTCAGGACGTGTTGGCGGCCTGGGCAATGATCGCCGAACAGGCTCGTCGAACCGGCGACGATCTGCCCGCCAGCCGGGCCATCGAGTGCCTCGCCGTGGAGCATGACCCGCTGACACCCCCTCTGCTGGCAACACTGGACGAATGGCGACGGTGCCACCACAAGGTCGGTGTGCATTTGGCCGACAGCATGTTGCACGGCGCCCTGCATGCGCGCTCGTCACTGCCCGCCATGGAGGCTGCCTGGCGGTCATTCTGTCGTGCGCTTGGTGCACATCTCGACTAGAGTCACCTCACTAATATCACTCTATTTCAAAGACTTACTTCCATTAAGCGGCACATTTTCGTCGCCTTTACCCTGCCCAACCGAGGACACCGCCGACCGCCCGCCCCTCCAAAACGACAACGAGACGCCAATGAACCAGAACATCACCACCTCGGTCGCCACCGTGGCCACCGTCATCGCCCTGATTTCCTTCGCTGCCATCGCGCCAGGGCCCTTCCAGACGTTGCTTGACGCCATCAAGGTCAACGTCATCGGCAACTTCGGCTTCATCTTCACCTACCCCGCCTTCGCGGCGTCCATCGTCTTTACCGTGCTGATGTTCACTCCCGTCGGGCGGCTCAGGTTCGGCCAGGGCGACCCCGAATTCTCCACCCTGGCCTGGCTCGGCATGCTGTTCGCCACCGGCATGGGCATCGGCCTGGTGACCTGGGGCGTGCTGGAACCCCGCTACCACGTCGAGGCCGGCCACAGTACCGACCAGGCGCTGCTGTACGCCTTCAACCACTGGGGCCTGCTGGCCTGGGCCGGATACCTGGCGATCGGCGTGATCTTCGCCCACGCCATGTACAACATGAACATCGACAAGCCCGCCGAGACGCTGCTCGGCGGCGGCTTTCTCAGCAAGCTCAACCTGGTCAGCCTGGTGGTATCTACCGTCATTGGCCTGTCGCTGACCTTCTCCTACGCCACCGATCCTCTCAGGCAAAGCCTGGAGCAGTTCTTCGGCATCGACGCCAGCCCCACCCTGATCATCCTGGTGCTGTCGCTGTTCGCGATCGCCTCCAGCGCCTCGGGCCTCCAGCGTGGCATCAAGTGGCTGAGCAACTACAACACGCTGTTCGCCCTGTTCCTGATGGCCAGCGTCTTCGTGCTGACCTCGCCACTGGACATCCTCGGCACCTTCGCCCGACTACTGCCGGAATACCTGGTGAAGTATCCGGCGATGGCCACCGATATCGGCCTCGGCGATCCCGAGCACAAGGCCTGGCTGGCAGACTGGCTGTACGCCTTCGAGGCCGCCTGGTACGGCTGGTTCGTATTCACCGGCGTATTCATCGCGCGTATCTCGAAGGGCCGCACCCTGCGCCAGCTGGTACTGGGGGTGATGCTGGTGCCGAGTCTGTTTTCCTGCCTGTGGTTCACCACCTTCGGCCTCGGCGGACTCGAAACCGGCTCTGCCGACGTCTTCGCACTGATGGCGACCCTCGACAGCCATGGCGTGCTGTCGGCCATCCTCGCGCTCAATATCCTGTTGTTCTTCGTCACCAGCGCCGACTCGGCGGGACTGGTCTGCGAGATGCTGACGGTGAAGCGCTCACGGGCCTTCTGGATCGTTGCCATGGCCGCCCTGGCGGTGGTGATCAACTGGCTGGAAGGCGACATCTTCAAGGTCATTCTGACCCTGATCTCGGTCGCCGCCGTGCCTGTTGCCTTCGGTATCTTCGCCCTGGTCGCCGCCTTCCTGGTGCGTATCCGAGGCCGCCACGACGATCTGAGCGATAGGCAGGGTCAGGACTCCTGAGCCGCGTTCTCGAGTGGAAAGGTCGAGGTCGAATGCCGCACAGAAATGGCGGGTCGCGTTGTTGAGCCAAGGTGCAGAACAAGAGCGCCCAACAAGAGTGCCAAACAGAGGTGCCACATCAAGGCGACCCAACGACCAACGCCGACAGGGCCTGGAAACAGGCCCTGTCGGCGTCATGACTGAGTGGGGTTGGCGGAATTCCGCCCAGAGACCGGCCTCCTTAGACGCCGGTCTCTTCACGCTAGCGCCGGGACGCTAGCTCTGGGGCAGTTCCATCAGAACTTGCCCAACTCTGCCTCCAGCGGGAACATCGCCGCCGACAGCTCGCCCACCGTCATCACCGGAGACTCCGGTGCCTTGGCCGTCGGCCAGGCCTCGAGCAGCCCGTCGTAGCCCTCGACCAGGGCGTCGTAGGCACCCGCCTGGCGGAACATCTCGGCGTGACGCTCCAGCGACTCCCGAGCGGTCAACACAAAGCCACGACCGTCCTGGTACTCGACCACGTTCACAAATTCACCGTCGTCCACGGCTTCTTCGTACTCGTGCAGCGCGGTCTTCAGCAGCGCCAGCTGGACCTTGGCCTGAAAGCCTGCATCCTGCTCGAGGCCATCGTCCACGTCGGCCATGGCACCCAGGATAGTCTCGCGCAGCGATGCGTAATCCCCTTCGACCTCGCTCCAGTCACCGCCCTGCTGGACCTTGCCGGAGAAGGCTTCCAGCTCAGTATCGAAAGCGTCGATCCCACGGCTTTCCAGCGCCGGCGCGATGCCAGGGTAGACCTCATGATAGGGATGACCAAAGTGGGGGTAGGACGCGGTCTTGGCACCCTCGGTGTAGAGCTCCCTGGCGACCTCAAGGTGGCCGAGCATCAGCGCAAGCTCAGTGGTGTAGACACCGGGGTTGGCCGCGTCGACGTGGCCACCTTCGCCGCCTTCACCGCCTTCACCG
>DJIP01000133.1:1186-1516 GCA_002433675.1 Halomonas halophila | reverse complement strand
TTCACCGCCTTCACCGCCTTCGCCGCCTTCGCCACCTTCACCGCCTTCACCGCCGGAAGACGCCGTCAGATAGGCAAAGACCGCATAGGGATCACTGGCAAGGGAGGCACCTTCACCGCCTTCGCCGCCGTGGCCGTGCTCGCCACCTTCACCACCTTCGCCACCGTGGCCGGCTTCGCCGCCTTCACCGCCTTCACCGCCGTGGCCGTGCTCGCCGCCTTCACCACCTTCGCCACCGTGGCCGGCTTCGCCGCCTTCACCGCCGTGGCCGTGCTCGCCGCCTTCACCGCCTTCGCCGCCGTGGCCGTGCTCGCCGCCTTCACCGCCTTC
>DJIP01000133.1:0-875 GCA_002433675.1 Halomonas halophila | reverse complement strand
TTCACCGCCTTCACCGCCTTCGCCACCGTGGCCGGCTTCGCCACCTTCACCGCCGTGGCTCTGTTCGTAGGCAGCGTCGTCCTTGTGCATATCGTCGCCATCGCCATGATGGTCGGCCCAGGCGGAGCTGGATCCGAGCAGGATGCTGGCGCCAACGCCAATCCACAGCTTGGTGCGGGTCTCTTGCGTCATGGAGTGTCTCCTTCTTTCCACGTTGTTTCAGGGCGTGTCTGGTTGTCCTGGACTGGCCATGCTTTGGACCGGTCTCTTCTTGCTGCAGGCCGATGCTCGATCTGGCATCGTCCTGACCGGTGATCTGCACTGCATTCAGCCCTTAGACTGGCGTGTCACGAAGTGTAATGCAAACGATTAACAGTCGGGTATACTGACGCCCATTTGCGGGAGCCTCCGATGATTCTGTGTATCGACAAGGTGCTGTCCGGCGACCAGATCCAGCGCATTCGCCAGGCGCTCGACGCCAGCGACTTTCGCGACGGCCGCGAGACCGCGGGCTGGCATGCGCGCACGGTCAAGCGCAACCAGCAGGCAAGCAGCCAGGACCCCGCCATCGCCGCCCTGCGTGACGAGGTCATGCAGACCCTGTCCGCACACACCCTGTTCCAGATCGCCGCCCGCCCGCGCCGCATGAAGCCGGTCATGTTCAGCCGCTACCAGCAAGGCATGACCTACGGCAATCACGTGGACGACGCGGTGATGCCCACCCCCCAGGGACCGATGCGCACCGACCTGTCCTTCACCCTCTTTCTTGGTGATCCAGACAGCTACGAGGGCGGAGAGCTGGTCACCGAGACCACCCAGGGCGAACAGCGCTTCAAGCTGCCGGCGGGTTCGATGATCCTGTACCCGTCCTCGAC
>DJIP01000191.1:19585-42220 GCA_002433675.1 Halomonas halophila | reverse complement strand
TCCAGGTAGCCGGTGAGCACGGTCAACGGCGTGCGCAGCTCGTGGGAGACGTTGGCGACGAAGTCGCGGCGCATCTGTTCCAGGCGATGCAGACGGGTGATATCGCGGGCCATGACCAGGCGTTCATCGTCACCGTACAGGGTGATCTGGAACTGCAGGATCATGTTCTCGTCGATGGGGGAGGGCAGGCTCAGCGGTTCGCGGTAGTCACGGGCATTGAAGTAGCCGACGAAGCGCGGGTCGCGCATTAGGTTGGTGATGTGCTGGCCGCGGTCCAACGCCGGCTTCAGGCCGAGCATGCGCTCGGCGGAGCTGTTCCACCACTCCAGGTCGCCGTGGCGATCGAGCATCACCACGCTGTCGCGCATTGCCTCGGACGACTCCTGGATACGCTGCAGGGTCGAGCGCAGGCGGCGCTGGGTGATCCGCTGGCCCTTTTGATAGCGATAGAGGCGATCGAACAGCTCGCCCCACAGGCCACTGGCGGTGGGAGGTTCCTGCTGGGGGCGGTGGGTCAGCCAGTCGTGCATCGCGTGCAGGTTGCGCAGGTGATAGCTGAGCCCAAGCGCCAGGCCAAGGCCGATGCCTACGCTGGACAGCGAGAAGGGCCAGCCCAGCAAGGCGCCGAGACCCACCAGCACGGCTAGGCGCCAGACTTCTCGTCTCCACAGACGACCCACGTCAGTTCTCGGCTCCGTTCACCTCATCCCTCCTGGTGCTGCGTTGCGTCGATGGCTCGCTCAGACCTTGGCCGAAAAGCGATAACCGGTACCGCGTACGGTCTGGATCAGTTGCTGATGGGGTTCCCCCAGGGCCTTGCGCAGGCGGCGGATATGCACGTCGACGGTACGTTCTTCCACGTAGACGTTGCCACCCCAGACCTGATCGAGCAACTGGCCACGGGTGTAGGCGCGCTCCTGGTGGGTCATGAAGAACTGCAGCAGGCGATATTCGGTGGGGCCCATGTCCAGTGACTTGCCGTCGACGCTGACGCGATGGCTGACCGGGTCGAGCTTGAGGCCTTCCACCTCCACCGGGTCCTCGACGCCCCGCGGAGTGGCGCGTCGCAGCACTGCCTTGAGTCGGGCTACCAGTTCTCGCGGCGAGAATGGCTTGGTGATGTAGTCGTCGGCGCCGGCTTCGAGGCCCTGGATCTTGTTGTCCTCCTCACCCTTGGCGGTGAGCAGGATGATCGGCAGCTCTGCGGTGGTTTCCTCGCGCTTGAGCCGGCGGGCCAGTTCGATGCCGCTGGTACCCGGCATCATCCAGTCCAGCAGCAGCAGGTCTGGCTGGTCATCGACGATGATGGCGTGGGCGGCCTGAGCATTGTCCGCCTCGAGCACCCGGTAGTCGGCCATTTCCAGCGCCACCGCGATCATTTCGCGGATCGGGGCTTCGTCATCGACGATCAGTACGGTCTTGGCGGTCATCCCGGGAGCCTCTTGGTCAGGGTCTTACACTCGACGGTGACAAATGACACCACGTCAATGTGACAATTAGATGACATTGCATCCATTGTCGAGCGACCGAGACGGGCATTTCCCTCACCCGAGGGAGGGATAGAGGCTCAGTCCGAGTCCGGCGAACAGCAATAGGCCCGACCAGTGGTTGTTGAGAAAGGCCTGGAAGCAACGGTCGCGGTCACGGCTCTTGATCAGCCGCTGCTGGTGGACAAAGGTCGCGCCCATGGCCAGCCAGCCGAGCCAGAAGAAGCCGCCCAGCGCCAGCAGGCTGCCGGCCCAGGCCAGCAGCCCCAGGGTAGCCAGCTGCAACAGCGCAATGATGCGGGTGTCCCAGCGGCCGAACAGTACCGCGGTGGACTTGATGCCGATCTTGAGGTCGTCGTCGCGGTCGACCATGGCGTATTCGGTGTCGTAGGCCACCGTCCACAGCACGTTGGCGGTAAACAGCAGCCAGGCGACCATCGGGACTTCGCCGAGCACCGCGCCGAAGGCCATCGGTATGGCCCAGGAGAAGGCCGCGCCCAGCACCACCTGGGGGAAGTGGGTGTAGCGCTTCATGAAGGGATAGCTGGCAGCCAGCACCGCTCCGATCAACGACAGCCACACGGTAAAGCCGTTGGTCAGCCAGACCAGCGCGAAGGCCGATCCCAGCAGGCACACGAACAGCACCTTGGCCTCCCGCTCACTGATGCGGCCGGTGGCCAGCGGTCGGTTCTTGGTGCGTTTGACGTGGCCATCGAAGTGGCGATCGGCGTAGTCGTTGACCACGCAGCCCGCCGCCCGCATCAGGTAGACGCCGGCGACGAAGATCAGCAGGGTGTCACGGGCCGGAATGCCCTCGGAGGCCACCCACAGCGCCCACAGGGTCGGCCACATCAAAAGCCAGGTACCGATGGGGCGGTCCAGACGCATCAGCGCCAGAAAGTCGGGAATTCGGTTCAGGTATCCAGGGGGACGCAGCAGCGAACGATCCATCGGTCTCTCTCATGCTCTGGCGCAGGTCAGGCGAAAATAAGGCGTAAGCCGGGCAACAGTCGCTCCTCGGCAAGACATTGCCGAGGAGCCTTGGCGCAGCCTAGCGCGAGCCGACGGCCATGACCAGCAAGGCGAGCCCAGCCAGGCTCAACCGGCACGACAAGACCAGCAGGCCATCATCATCCGTACAGGGCTTCGGCGGGCTACCGTCAGCCCACGCTATGGTTGGCGCCTCGGTGTCCGAAGCGGGCGACGACAGGGAGTCAGGCGGTGGCCGAGGCGGCTAGCGACAACGCCCGGCCCATGGCCGGCATAAAGCTCTCCTGCACCAGCAGCACCCAGCCGCTGTGACGAAATACCGAGCGGCGTTGCCACAGCCCGGTATAGCCGTGGATCGGCCTGGTGTTACGGCCGATCTGAATGGCGCTGCGCTCGAGGTCGGGCTGGCGAAACAGCCAGCTGCCGAGAGAGGTCTCGCCGAGGCCTTCGAAGGGAGCGTCGTGACGCTCGACGATCGGCGCCACGCTGCGCGCCACCACCCAGGGCTCCTCGTCCACGCACAGGGCGACCTCGCGCAGCCAGGCCTGCTCGTCGCTGGCCAGACCCAGCACGTGGGCCTCGTCAGGCCACGGCAGTCCCTTGGCCTCCGCCAGCAGGCGTACGCGAAAGTGCCCGGCGCCTGCCGCCTCGATCAGGCGTTCGGTCAGGGAGTCCCGCGAGGCCAGCCAGGCGTGCCAGTCAGCGGGCACCGCGATGCCACCGGAGGCCAGCGACACCCAGCCGGGGTCGACGATATCGGCCGCGTCGGCATTCGGCGAAGAGGCTGTGGCTGGCGCGGGATTACCCGGTTCGGACCCCGAGCGCTCCCCCAGGGAGCGGAATGTGGAAGGAAGCTGTGTCATGCGGCCTCGGCAGGGCTGTCGTCACCGGAGGCGGTGCTCCGGTCGGTCGGCGCATAGTGTACCATGTGGCCCAGCACTCACCCGCTGGTGTGGCCCCGTGCGGGCCGGCCCAGCTTCAACAGCGACCGCCCGGCGGTCGTCGGCAGAGTCGAAGGAAGCGATGCAAGGACCCTTGACCATCATCGGTACCGGCATGGCGGGCATAGGCCTGGCACGCCAGGTGCGGGCGCTGGACGCCCACCGACCGATCACCCTGATCAGCGCCGACTCAGGCGATGACTATTCCAAACCGCTGCTGTCCACCGGCTTCGCCAAGGGCCTGGCGGCGGACCGGCTGGCCGCGCGCTCGGCGCTGGAACTGGCCGATCAACTGGGCGCGGTGGTACGTCCCCACACCAGGGTCGATGCCATCGATCTGGCGTCGCGCACCCTGAGCCTGGGCCAGGAACGCCTGCCCTGGTCGGATCTGGTGATTGCCACCGGTGCCAGCCCCGTGGCGCCCTTCGAGATTCCCGATGCCCTGGCCGGACGGGTGTTCTCGATCAATGATCTCGACGACTATCGGCGTTTTTCGGCAGGCCTCGAGGCGCTGGGGCGCCCGGCTCGGGTGGCCATCGTCGGCCTCGGACTGGTCGGCTGTGAATTTGCCAACGATCTGCACGCCGGTGGTCATCGCGTCTGCCTGGTTGGCCCTGAACCCTCGTTGCTGCCCAGGTTGCTGCCCCGGCGACTGGGTCAGACCCTGAGCCAGGCCTTCATCGAGGCCGGCATCGACGTCATCCATGGCCGTCTGGTGAGCAGGCTCGAAGGTGCCGGTGGTGACATCGGTGTGCACCTCGACGACGGCCATGAGCTGGAGGCGGATATGGTGCTGGTGGCCACCGGTCTGAAGCCGCGCTCTCGGCTGGCGCGAGAGGCCGGTATCGCGACAGATAATGATGCCATCGTCGTCGATCGCTATCTTAAAAGCTCCGATCCTCGTGTTCATGCGCTGGGTGATGTGGCCTCGGTGGACGGTGTCAATGCCATGTACGTGCAGCCGCTGCAGGCTTCGGCCAAGGCGCTGGCTGCGACCCTGTGCGGTCGTCCCACACAGGTGCGTTACGGGCCCTGGCCGGTGCTGGTCAAGACGCCGCTGCTGCCGGTGGTGGCGCTGCCGCCGATGACCGACAAGGTGCATTGGCGAATCGAGGCTGACGGCGAGGATATCAGCGCCCTGGCCGAGGATGACGAAGGGCGTCTGCAGGGCTTTGCGTTGACGGGAAAATGCGTTCGTCGGAAAGTCGAACTGGCGCGGGCGGCACCGCCATTGCTAGGCTAGGTTCGTCAACGGCGCGGGTTGTACGCGATACAGCCGTCGTTGAAGGCGCCACCGAGGCTGGGCAATTCTATCTGGGACGACCGTCACATCTTGTGGCAGGCCGGTGTCGTATCGCCGGTTTCGTACCGTTGGAAAAGGCAAGGTCCCGTCGGCGGTGGCACTCGCTAGTCGAAAGACAGTCAGGAAGCGCTGAGCGCACCGTGCTGTCCATCGTCGTGGACAACGTCCCTGTTGTCGCGACTCAGGGCCGGGGACTGCCCGTGTGGACACTCGGACAGTGTTTCCATAACAATGATGCCGGTGTCACGGCACCGGAGTATCAAGCCAAACTCAGGAGGGCTGTATGCGCAAGCCAGAACTCGCCGCGGCGATTGCCGAGCGTGCCGATCTATCCAAGGACAAGGCCAGCCAGGTGTTGAACGTCATCCTCGACGAAATCACCGGTAGCGTGTCTTCCGGCCAGGACGTGTCGTTGATCGGTTTCGGCACCTTCACCGTGCGCGAGCGTGCCGCCCGCACCGGCAAGAACCCTCAGACGGGCCAGCCGCTGAAGATTCCCGCCAGCAAGACAGTCGCCTTCAAGCCCGGCAAGGGGCTCAAGGACGCGGTCGCCCGCTGAGGCGACGACTACCACCGCCTGTCCTCCAGGCGGTGGATCGATATCGCGGCCCGGTAGCGGGCCGCGCCTACCCGTCGACCGGTGAGGCAACATGACCCTGAGACTGATGCTGTGGCTGCTGGGCGTCATGCTCAAGCGGGCCTTCAAGCGCAAGGCGCGATTCCGCGAACGTCTGCAAGACCGGGGTGGGCTCGACTGGGGCATCGCCACCGAAGACCTGTCCATCGCGCGCCACTATCGCATGCGTCCCACGGGGATCGAGAGCCAGCGCGGACTGCCGGTGGATCTCGATCTGGAACTACGCTTCCAGGACAGTCAGACCGCGATCAAGGTACTCCGGCGCCCCTCCCAGCGCACCTTCCTCGATGCCATGATGGCCGGCCAGCTGCGACTGGTGGGCGACGCCCAGGATCTTGATCGGCTGCAGCGCCTGCTCAAGCACCTGTGAGGCACACCTGATTCATACCCGGCCCACATCCGGTTCACACCTGGCCATAGCGGCCGGCTTCCTCGCCCAGCCAGCGCCTGATCAGTGGCCTGCTGGCCTCCGCTGCCTGCTCGAGCAGGGCATCGGCCAGTGGAGTGATGCGCGGCAACAGGTCGGCATCGCGCTCCAGGTCGGCGATCTTCATCTGGGCCAGCCCCGTCTGGCGGGTGCCCAGCACCTCTCCGGGGCCACGAATCTCGAGGTCCCGCTCGGCGATGCGGAAGCCGTCGGTGGTCTCGCGCATGACCGCCAGGCGCTGTTTGGAGGACTCCGACAGCGGCGGATGGTAGAGCAG
Source organism: Halomonas halophila (assembly GCA_002433675.1). Lineage (GTDB taxonomy): Bacteria > Pseudomonadota > Gammaproteobacteria > Pseudomonadales > Halomonadaceae > Halomonas > Halomonas salina_B. Next base: position 36,158 of record DJIP01000191.1, on the reverse strand, counting down.
CACGCAGTAGCTCTCGGTACTGCCGCGCCCCACCCGGCCACGCAGCTGATGCAGCTGCGATAGCCCAAGACGTTCGGGGTTCTCGATGATCATCAGGCTGGCGTTGGGCACGTCGACACCGACCTCGATGACCGTGGTAGCGACCAGCAGGTCCAGCTCGCCGCTCTTGAAGGCGGCCATCGTCTCGGCCTTCTCGGCCGCCTTCATGCGCCCGTGGACCAGGCCGACGGCCAGGCCCGGCAGCGCCTCGGTCAGCTCCTCGTGGGTCACCTCGGCGGCCTGGCAGGTCATCGCCTCGGACTCCTCGATCAGGGTGCAGACCCAGTAGGCCTGTCGGCCCTCGTCGCAGGCCGAGCGGATGCGCTGAATCACCTCGGGCCGGCGTTCGTCCGGCACCACAGCGGTGGTCACCGGGGTACGCCCGGGCGGCAGCTCATCGATCACCGAGACGTCCAGGTCGGCGTAGGCGCTCATCGCCAGGGTGCGAGGAATCGGGGTGGCGGTCATCACCAGCTGATGGGGCGTCAGCCCGCCCTGTTCGCCCTTCTCGCGTAGTGCCAGTCGCTGATGCACGCCAAAACGGTGCTGTTCGTCGATGATCGCCAGGCCCAGACGAGAGAACACCACATCATCCTGGAAGATGGCGTGGGTGCCGACGATCATGCGCGCTCGACCGTCGGCGATGGCGGCCTTGGTGTCCAGGCGCGCCTTGCCCTTGAGCTTGCCTGACAGCCAGGCCACGTCGATGTCCAGCGGCGCAAACCAGTCGCGGAAGGCGCGGTAGTGCTGCTCGGCCAGCAGTTCGGTGGGGGCCATGATGGCGGCCTGGCAGCCGCCGGCGATGGCCGTCAGTGCCGCCATCGCCGCCACCACGGTCTTGCCCGAACCGACGTCGCCCTGGACCAGACGCAGCATTGGCGCGGGCCTGGCCAGGTCGGCTCCGATCTCGTCGAGCACGCGACGCTGGGCGCCGGTCAACGAAAACGGCAGCTGGGCCAGAAAGCGAGTCTTCAGGCTGCGACCGCTGGGCAGCTCCGGCGCGCCGTCCGACTGAATGCGCAGGCGCACCTCGCGCAGGCTCAACTGGTGGGCCAGCAGCTCTTCCATAGCCAATCGCCGGGTGGCCGGGTGATGCCCGTCGCTTAGCGCCTCGACGTCGCTGTCGGGGGGCGGATGGTGCAGGGTGGCGAGGCTATCGTGCAGCGAGGCCAGGCCGAAGCGCTGACGCAGGTTTTCCGGCAGGTAGTCCGGCAGCGCCTCGGGGGTCTCTTCGAGCAGCGTCATGGCCTGATCGATCAGCGCCCGCAGACGTGCCTGGGCAAGCCCCTCGGTGGTGGGATAGATCGGTGTCAGGTGGTCTTCCACCGGCGGTTCACTGCCACCGATCAGACGATATTCCGGGTGGTAGATCTCCAGACCGGTCGCGCCGGCGCGGGCCTCGCCAAAGGCGCGCACCCGCACGCCGGGGCGAAACTGCTGCTGCTGCGCTGGCGAGAAGTGGAAGAAGCGCAGGCTGAGGATGCCGCTGCCGTCACGCAGTCGTACCAGCAGGCTGCGGCGGCGACCGCGGACCACGTCGGCGGCGGATACCTCGCCCTCGACCACCGCCTCGTGTCCCCCCCGCAGGGTGGCGATGGGGGTGATCCGGGTGCGGTCCTGGTAGCGCAACGGCAGGTGAAACAGCAGGTCCTCGATTCGCTCCACCTTGAGCCGGGCCAGCTTCAGGGCCAGCGCCTCGCCGACCCCCTTGAGCGTCGTGACCGGGTCCGCCAGCCCGCTCACGGAGTCTCCGATTCGGCGGCGCGGCAGCGCGCGATGGCTTCGGTCACCGCATCGATGGCCTTGGGCCGGGGAAAGCTGGCGCGCCAGGCGATCGCCACGGTACGTCCGGGGGGATCCGTGAAGGGGCGGCTGATCAGCATGCCACTCTCGTAGTGGCTGGTGCCGATGGCCGAGCGTGGCAGCACCGTGATGCCGAGTCCCGAGGCCACCATATGGCGGATGGTCTCGAGCGATCCGCCTTCGGCGGTGAGGGTATTGTTGGGGCTGTTGAGCTTGTGGCTGATCGCCGGGCAGGCCTCGAGGATCTGGTCGCGGAAGCAGTGGCCTTCGCCCAGCAACAGCAGGCGTTCATCGAGAAGGTCTTCCTTGGCGATGGTCTCGCGCTCGGCCCAGGGATGCTCCGCCGGCAGCAGCACCTCGAAGTCTTCCTTGTAGAGCGGCTTGGTGACGACGTCGGTCTCGGTGAACGGCAGCGCCACGATGATGGCGTCGAGCTCGCCATTTCTGAGCTTGCGGCGCAGCCCGCCGGTAAAGCCTTCCTCGATGTACAGCGGCATCTGGGGCGCGCCGCGGGTCAGCTCCGGGATCAGGTGCGGGAACAGATAGGGCCCGATGGTATAGATCGCACCGATACGCAAGGGGCTTGCCAACTGGTCCCGGCCGGCGGTGGCCAGTTCCTTGATGGCGCTGCTTTGCTCCAGTACGCGCTGGGCCTGTTCGACGATCTTTTCGCCAAGGGGTGTGACCTGTACCGTGGACTTGGAGCGCTCGAACAGGGCAACCTCCAGCTCCTCTTCCAGCTTCTTCACCGCCACCGAGAGGGTCGGCTGGGAGACGAAACAGCGCTCGGCGGCGCGGCCAAAGTGGCGCTCCTGAGCCAAGGTTACGATATAGCGGAGTTCTGTTAGAGTCATGATGGTGCCGATCGGCATCCTCTATCCGGGGTATTGATCGAGGCACCAGACGCTGGACGCGCGGGTCTCCGGGCCGGAGCCTCATAGGGATTTTATATCAGGGGGACGCGGTAAAGGTGAAGACAACGACACTGATTGTTGGTTGTGGCGACATTGGCATAACGCTGGGACGCGAGCTGCTCGCCAGTGGACACCGGGTGATCGGCGCGCGTCGCCGGCCCGAGCGCCTGGCGGATTCGGGTATCGAAGGCGTCAAGGTCGATCTTGCCGACCCCGAGACGCTGGCTGAACTGCCCGATGCCGACATCCTGGTCTACGTGGTCAGCGCCGACCGCTTCGAGGAGGAAGCCTATCGCGCCGCCTACCCCGAGGGCCTGAAGGCGGTACTGGCGACCATGGCCACCCGTGACAAGGCGCCTCGCCACGTGTTCTTCGTGTCCTCCACCAGCGTCTACGCCCAGCGCGACGGCGAGGTGGTGGACGAGACCAGCCCGGCAGAACCCACCGGCTTCTCCGGTGTGCTGATGCGAGAGGCCGAGCAGGCGTTGATCGAACATGATCTGCCCGGCAGCGTGGTGCGTTTCTCCGGCATCTATGGCCCTGGGCGTGATCGCCTGATCCGCCAGGTGGGCGAGGGCCGCATCGCGCCGGCGTCGCCGACAATGTACTCCAACCGCATCCACCGTGATGACTGCGCCGGGGTGCTGGCCCATCTGATCGGCAAGGCGCTGGAGGGAGCCACCCTCGAGCCCCTGTACCTGGCCAGTGACACCGAGCCGGCCCCGCTCAACGAGGTAATGACCTGGCTGGCGAAACAGCTCAAGGTGGAATGTACCGAAACCATCCAGTCACCGCTGCGTCGCAGGGCCAGCAAGCGCTGCGACTCCAGCCTGCTGATCGACAGCGGGTATCGCTTCCGTTACCCGACCTTCCGCGACGGCTATACCCAGGTGCTGAAGGAAGGCGGTTTTCTCAAGGCCGGCGTGGTGGAGTAAGGCCGGCGTCGAGCACCGGATCGACGAGGATTTCAAAAGGTCCGACAGCGCAAGGCCGGTAACGGAAAACTGCCGGCCAGGTAGCAGAAAAGCCCGCAACAAGATTGCGGGCTTTTTCTTATCGACTTTTTCTTGCGGACTTTTTCTTTCGGTACCGGCAACGCAGAGGCGATCGCTTGTCCCGTCTTGTGCAAGACGAACGGGGAGTCACCGCTAAAAATGGCATGGCAAGATAGTGCAGCGCACGTCTTATCCGATAAAAGCGTATTCGCTTTGGTGTCGCGAGTGCGCCGAATGCATCGCCAGGGTCTGACCCTTGTCGGTCACGTCCCGCAAGGCTTCAGTAGGCAAGGCGCCAGTTGAGCGCATACAGCTCGAAGCCATCGTTGGGCTCCTTGATACTGGCGTTGGAGTAGTGGGTGGCACTGATCGAAAGATCGCCGTAGGGGCCCATCCGTAGACCCAGGGCGAGACGATCCTCGAACTGGAAGGAGCTCCCCAGATCACGGTCCTCGATATGGGTATCGATAAAGGCCGAGGCACCGATGCCGCCTTCCACGAAGACGTGGTCCCAGCTGTAGCGCAGCGCAGGACGCAGATAGAAGGCCTGGTTGGCGCTACGGTCGTCGCCTTCGAACAGGATCACCCCGGTGCCCAGGCGCAGGTCCAGTGAGGGGTGGTAGCGACTCAGGTCGAAGGTCCAGTCGTAGCCCAGATCCAGTGCCCCGGTGCCCTCGCTGGTGGAGCCGAGGCCGAGGGTGGGGCCTGCCGTGGCGGTAGAGGCGAGTCCCATGAGCAGGCAGCAGGCCAGCGGGCGGGCGAGTGAGGTAGTCATGGCGATTCCCCTATCCTTGTTGTGTCCTCGGGTCGTGGATCCCGCTGGCCCGAGCGCTGTTCGTTATTGTCTTTTGCAAATGGCTTTCGACACTGGCATTCGCACTCGTGCCACTGTCGCGTCTTGCCCGGATATCGTTGACGTTGCTGTGCTGTAATACGCTAGTCCCGGGTCCCACCATCGTTCGTGATTCAGGTCACATTCTTCTGCATAGCTGTGAGGTTTCTGCACAGCGGAAAAGCTCTTGTCGATAGGCCAACCCCAGGTAGATCGGTCAACAGGCAGGCTCTCCGGGTGTACGAAAGGTGGTCTTCCTGTGCCTGGCCGGAGCCTACGCTCAAGGGTGCCACTATCGGTCAGATGGCAGAGCTACCTATACCGAGTTATCGACTGGTTGCGAGCGTGGTATATCGGCTGCCTTCATGACTAATTGATGACTGTATTAGTTGAATTGAAGTATAAGGCCAGCAGAAATAATCTTCTGATAAAGGTTGTGCTGATTGAGTCATCGCACTACGCAGCAACGATACATGGGGACGAAATTGCTGCGGTTGGTGGGGCAGGCCCCATCGGGTGAGCTGTCGCGACAGGTCGCTCTGCAGCTTGAGAAGGGAATCGGGGGGAGAGGAAGGACCGATCCAGACGATGCCGGGCCGGTGGAAGTAGCCTACGTGGTCGAGGGTCAGCCGACCGGGCGCACAGGGGTAGCGCTGGACCCAGCGACGCAGCTTCAAGGCGGTGGTGTCGCTTTGCTCACCGAGGAAGGCCAGCGTCAGATGAAGGTTGTCGTCGGGGATGCGGCGCCCGCCCAGTTCGGCGTGCAGCCGGTCGGCCAGCCCGCCGAGACGTTGGCGCAGCGCAGTCGGCGGTGTGAGCGCAAGAAACAGTCGCATCCCCGGGTTGCCCAGGCAGGGAGCGAGGCCGGAAATCCAGACGCCTCGGACCCTGACCTCAGGCTCCGTCCATCAGTCGCCGATGACCATCACCGCCTCGGCTTCGAACTGGGCGCCCTTGGGCAGGGCCTTGACGCCGACCGCGGCACGCGCCGGGTACGGCTTGGTGAAGACCTCTTCCATCACCTTGTTGACGGTGGCGAAGTTGTCCAGGTCGACCAGGTAGAGGTTGAGCTTGACGATGTCCTGCAGCGAGCCTGCGGCCTCTTCACACACCGCCTTGAGGTTGGTGAAGACCTGGCGCGCCTGGGCCTCGAAGTCGTCGGAAACCAGCTCCATGGTGGCCGGGTCCAGCGGAATCTGGCCAGACATGTAGACGGTGTTGCCGGCCTTGATGGCCTGGGCGTAGGGGCCGATGGCGGCGGGCGCCTGGTCGGTGTTGATGACAGCCTTGTTGCTCATTGTTGACTCCTGATGTCGTGTCAGCGGCAAATAGCAACACCACCACCAGGGCCGTCATAGGGATGACGGCCCTGGCGTCGGGGCTCAATTGCCAAGTCGAGAGATCTTGCCGATATGCGAAAGGTTACGCAGTCGTTTGATGATGCGTGCCAGATGGGTCCGATTACGCACAGAAAGTGTCAGATTGACGATCGAGAGGCGGGCGTCACGCTCCTCGATGCCGATGCGCTCGATATTGGCGTCGGCGTCGGTGATCAGGCCGGCCAGCTCGGCCACCAGGCCGCGACGACTTTCGACCTCGAGGCGCAGCGCCACGGGGAAGTCCTCGTCGATGGTGTCCGACCAGTTGAGCGTCAGCAGCTTCTCCGGGTCGCTCTTCAATTCCTGCAGGTTGCGGCACTCGGAGCGGTGTACCACGATGCCCTTGCCCACCGACAGATGGCCGATGATCGGGTCTCCCGGCAGCGGGTGGCAGCAGCGGGCAAACTTGATCACCATCCCTTCGACGCCGCTGATGGTGACCCTGGAGCTGTCCTCGGCGGCCTCGCTATGGGAGATTCGCTCGCCACGGTGCAGTTCTACCAGGCGACGGGCGATCACCTGGGTCATGCGATTGCCAAGGCCAATGGCTTCGAGCAGGGCGGATTCGCTCTGCAGCTCCATCTCCTTGAGCAGTCGTGCCATGACGTCTTCGCCGACGTCCTCCAGATGCACGCCAAACTCGCCCAGCGCCTTGGTCAGCAGGCGGCGTCCCAGCTGTACCGCTTCGGTATGCTGCTGATGCTTGAGCGCATGGCGGATGGCCGAACGCGCCTTGGCGGTAACGACGAAATTGAGCCAGGCGAGGTTCGGCTTGCCGCCCGGAGAGGTGATGATCTCCAGCGTCTGGCCGCTCTCCAGGCGCGATGACAGCGGGGCCAGATGGCGGTCGATACGACAGGCGATGCAGGTGTTGCCGATCTCGGTGTGCACGGCGTAGGCGAAGTCGATCACGGTGGCGCCCTGCGGCAGCTCCATGATGTCGCCTTTCGGCGTGAACACGTAGATATCATCGGGGAACAGGTCGTTCTTGACGTGTTCGATGAACTCCAGCGAATCGCCGGCATGGCGCTGCATCTCGAGCAGCCCCTTGACCCATTCCCGGGCCCTGGCGCGGCTGCCTTCGGCGATCGGGTGGGAGGTCTGCCCGGCCTTGTACAGCCAGTGGGCGGCGATACCGTTGTTGGCCATCGCCTCCATTTCCCGGGTACGGATCTGGACCTCGATGGGCATGCCGCTGTTGCCGAACAGGGTGGTATGCAGGCTCTGGTAGCCGTTGGCCTTGGGGATGGCGATGTAGTCCTTGAAGCGCCCCGGGACCGGCTTGTAGAGATTGTGCACCATGCCGAGGATGCGATAGCAGCTGTCGACGTCGTCGGCGATGATGCGAAAGCCGAACACGTCCATGATTTCGGCGAAGGACTTACGCTGGTCGCGCATCTTGCGATAGATCGACAGCAGGTGCTTCTGGCGCCCGATCACCGTGCCCTTGAGCTCGTGCTCGTCGAGCCGGGTCTGCAGCGCATTCTGCACCTGACGGATGGCCGAGCGACGGTTGCCTCTGGCGCTGGCCACGGCGCGCTTGATGCGTTCGGCGCGCATCGGGTGGATGGCCTGGAACGACAGGTCCTCCAGCTCGACCCTGATGGTATTGATGCCGAGGCGGCTGGCCACCCGGGCATAGATCTCGAGCGTCTCCCGAGCGATGCGGCGCTTCTTGTCCGGGCGCAGCGCGCCCAGGGTACGCATGTTGTGCAGCCGGTCGGCCAGCTTGACGATGATTACCCGGATATCCCGGGACATCGCCATGACCATCTTCTGGAAGTTTTCCGCCTGGGCGACGGCCTTGTCCTCGAAGGTGATCTGGGTGAGCTTCGAGACGCCGTCGACCAGTTCGGCCACGGCTTCGCCGAACTGCCCGGCGAGGGCATCCTTGGAGACCCCGGTATCCTCGATGACGTCGTGCAGCATGGCCGCCATCAGGCTCTGATGGTCCATGTGCATGTTGGCGAGGATGTTGGCCACCGCCAGCGGGTGTGTCACATAGGGTTCGCCGGAGCGACGACGCTGGCCGTCGTGGGCCTGTTCGGCATAATAGAAGGCACGCCTGACCTGCTGGATTTCCTCGGCGGGCAGATAGCCTCCGAGTCGGTCAGACAGATCGTCGATCGTGAACATGTGGCGTGCCCTGACTGCGTGATGAGAGGTCCGAAGGGCGACCCGCGGCCGCCTTCGGCACGATCATTCCTCGGAGGGCGAGGCCTGGTACTCGGGACGGAAGCGGCTGGGCGCCTCGACCGGCTCGTCCAGCACGCTGTGGTCGATCAGGCCCTCGGCGATCTCGCGCAGAGCCATGACCGTGGGCTTGTCGTTTTCCCAGGGAAGCAGCGCGTCGCGTGAGCCACGGGCCAGCTGCCGGGAGCGCTGGGTGGAAATCATCACCAGCTTGAAACGGTTCTCGACGTGTTCCAGACAATCTTCGACAGTAACTCGCGCCATTGGGCCCTTCCTGATCTGACAGACGGTGTGTCGGGCAGGTGCTGGCCTTTCGCGGTCGGCGAGACGGACTGTGCCCCCGTCGACGATTGCGCCCGGGGGTTGCACCTGCGAAGTGACAGGCTAGATTACTCGAGTCACGCCGCCTGTGACAAGACGCCGGGGTCTGGTTGCAGCGCCGAAAAGCGAGCCGTGGGAGGCGTGGGTTGCCCGCGCTCCTCGGCGACTTGCCTTTGATAGCGTGTTCTAGTCGGACAGAAGCGCCTCGAGCAGCGGGGCATGGCGCTGTCCAAGGCGCGGTGTGGCCAGGCGCTGGCTCACTACCAGGGCGCGCAGCTCGTCCAGTGCGGTGGTGAAGTCGTCGTTGATGACCAGGAAGTCGTATTCGCTGTAGTGGGACATTTCGCTGACCGCCTCACGCATGCGCGCGCTGACCACCTGGTGGTCGTCGGTACCGCGGCTCGACAGGCGGCGTTCAAGCTCTTCCCGCGAAGGCGGCAGGATGAACACCGAGACAGCCTCTGGCATCTGCTCGCGAACCTGGCGGGCGCCTTGCCAGTCGATCTCCAGGATCACGTCCTGACCGGCGGCCAGCAGTGTCTCCACTGCGCTGCGCGAGGTACCGTAGCAGTTGTCGAAGACCCGAGCGTGCTCGAAGAAGTCACCCTGCTCGATCATCGCCTCGAAGGTGGCCATGTCGACGAAGTGGTAGTTCACGCCGTCGACCTCGCCCGGGCGCATGGGGCGGGTAGTGTGGGAGACCGAGACCTGAATGCCGTCGAGACCCTCGATCAATTCACGCACCAGGCTGGTCTTGCCGGCGCCGGAAGGGGCAGAAACGATAAACAGCGTACCTTGGGACATGGGCGGGGTCTTCACTTGGAGGCCTTGGGGATCGAGCGCCGTTCGCGGGCGACTTCGCGGGCGACAAGGTGGCGAAGTATGGCACAGTTGGGCCTAGGCCTGCATCCGCCCAGGCTGACCCGCGACGTCGCTCGGTGGGGCCATCGCTCCCCCTGGACTCTCCGTGAATTCCCCCTGAACTCCCGTGAAAAAGCGCCGTGGAGAGGGAAACAGGACCGCCTGGGCGTGCGGCGAGATCGGAAAAAGGCAAGCCGATGGCGGCGGTGGATCCGGGGAGCGTCAATCAGCCGGGGCGGAACAACGTCCGAGCATGGGCAAGGGAGCATAAGACATGAGAGGAACAGCCTGGCGGGCGGCATTGACGGGGGTGCTGATCCGGCTGGTGGCACGGCTGGTGACGGCGCCCAGGCCGATCTGGTCGGGAGTCGCGCCGGTGGCACGTCAGCGGCTGTACTTTGCCAATCACTCGAGTCATGGCGACTTCGTGCTGATCTGGACCACCCTGCCACCGCGCCTGCGGGCGCGCACCCGCCCCGTGGCGGGCGCCGATTACTGGCTGGCGTCACGGCTGCGGCGCTTTCTGATCCACGACGTCTTCAAGGGGGTGCTGGTCGACCGCCAGCGCAAGCCCGGCCAACCTGACCCCCTGGCGGTGCTGCGTGAGGCGCTCGACGGCGGCGACTCGCTGATCCTGTTTCCCGAGGGCACCCGCAATACCGATGACAAGGGCCTTTTGCCGTTCAAACCGGGGCTCTACCACCTGGCCTGCGACTATCCCGAGGTAGAACTGGTGCCGGTATGGATCGATAACCTCAATCGGGTGCTGCCCAAGGGAGAGGTGGTACCGCTGCCGCTGCTATGCACGCTCAACTACGGCGAGCCGCTGGCTCGGATAGAGGGCGAGGACAAGGCCGATTTTCTCGCCCGGGCGAAGCGGGCGCTGCAGGCGCTGGCGCCGGCCGGGGCCAGCGTTCCCAGCGACCCCGTGTCTCCCGACACCGCGCCACCTGACACCACGCATCCAGGTTCTACCACCCCTGGCTCTACCACCCCAGCTAACACCACCCCAGACACCACCACCCCAGACACCGCGCATCTAGGTTCTACCACCCCAGCTAACAGCACCCCAGGCTCCGCCACCGAGGCATCTGGCCCCAGGGAGGGGGCGCCGAATGACTGATATCGTGATTCCCGCCGGTCTCGGCACCCTGCTCGCCGCCATCGTCGGGATCTTGCTGGTGGCCAGTAGCGTTGGCTTCGTACTGGCCCGCCGCTATTCGCCCGAGGGCGAAAACGAAGTGATCGAGAACCTCAACCAGCGCATCCGCTCCTGGTGGATCATGACGCTGTTGATGGGTATCGCCCTGCTCGGCGGCAGGACCGGGGTGGTGCTGTTGTTTGCCTTCGCCTCGTTTTCCGCGTTGCGCGAGTTCATCGGCCTGGTGCCGTCACGACGGGCCGATCACTGGGCCCTGGCGCTGGTGTTCTTCGTGGTGCTGCCGGTGCAGTACCTGTTCATCTGGCACCAGTACTACGGCATGTACTCGATCTTCATTCCGGTCTACGCCTTTCTGCTGTTGCCGGTGGTGGCGGCCCTGAGAGGAGATAGCCAGGGCTTTCTCGAGCGGGTCAGCGAGGTCCAGTGGGCGCTGATGGTGTGCGTCTTCTGCGTATCCCACGTGCCTGCGCTGTTGAGCCTGGAAATCCCCGGCTACGAGGGGCGCAACGTGCTGCTGATCGCCTTTCTGATCGTGGTGGTGCAGCTCAGCGATGTCCTGCAGTACGTCTGGGGCAAGCTGCTCGGACGCCGGCGTATCGCCCCCCGGCTATCGCCCTCCAAGACCCTGGAAGGCTTCCTCGGTGGGGTAGCCAGTGCCACCCTGGTCGGCGCCGGGTTGGCCTGGATGACCCCCTTTTCCATGGGCCAGGCGGCGCTGTTGGCGCTGATGATCGTGCTGCTCGGCTTCGTCGGGGGACTGGTGATGTCGGCGATCAAGCGCGATCGCGGGATCAAGGACTGGGGGCACCTGATCGAGGGGCATGGCGGCTTTATCGATCGTCTGGATTCGGTGATCTTCTCGGCACCGATCTTCTTCCACGTGGTGCGCTACTTCTGGTCGGTGGCATGAGGCCCTGGTGGCGTCACAGCGCAATGCATGGACTGGTGGGCTTCATCGCCATGGGCGGCTGGACCGCCTGGGCAAGGGCGCGGCGCCTGCATCGTTTCCTTGCCGAAGGCGGTAACTAAGCCTGGGGACGCGGCGCGGCGCCTGTCATTGCGGTTCTCGCTTGGCGAAGGCGGTGCCTGACATTGCGCTTTCCGCTCAACGAAGGCGGCGCCTGAGTCCGGGGCGAACGATCAGCTCTCGCTGGCGCAGTCGGTGGCCGCGGCGCGGCGCCTGTCGCTGCGCTTCTCGGCGCGCAGGCCGATATAGAACACCACCAGGCCGCCAAGGGCGAGCCCGGCGCCGACCAGTCCACTGGAGGACCAGGGCGCACCGGCCTTGATGGTCACCCCGGCCAGATAGGCGCCCAGCGCATTGGCGCAGTTGAAGGCGGCGTGATTCATCGAGGCGGCCATGGTCTGGGCGTCGCCGGCCACGTCCATCAGGCGTGTCTGCAGCGCCGGACCCAGCGCCATGCTGGTGCCGACCAGGCCGACGAACAGGATGCCGGTGTAAAGGTTGTCGGCGGCAAAGTAGAAGGCGCCCTGGACCACCAGGCACCACAGCAGGATGCGTGGCACCGCCTTCATCAGGTTCTTGTCTGCTGCCCGGGCGCCCACCAGATTGCCGATGATGCCGCCGATGCCGAAGATCGCCAGCACCCAGGGGCCGACCATCTCGGGCATGTCGGCCTGGGCGCGCAGGGTCGGTACCACATAGCTGAACACCGAGAACATGCCGCCAAAGCCGATGCTGGCCACGCCCAGGGTGTAGAGCACCCGCTGTTTGACCAGGGCGGTCAGTTCGCGCTTGGGGCTGGCCTTGACGTCATGCGGCTGGCGCGGCACGAACAGCTTGATCATGCCCATGGAGACAAAGGCCACGACGCCCACCGCGAAGAAGGCGAACTGCCAGCCGAACCACTGGCCGGCCCAGGTGGCCAGCGGCGCGCCGATCACGATGGCGCTGGTCAGCCCCAGCATGACCCGGCTGATGGCTCGGGCGCGTTCTTCCACCGGTACTGCCGCTGCGGCCACCAGGGCGGCCACGCCGAAGTAGGCGCCGTGGGGCAGGCCGGCAAGAAAACGCAGACCGACAAAGGGCCAGAAGCTGGTCGCCAGGGCGCTGGCGATGTTGCCCACGGCGAACACCAGCATCAGGCAGATCAGCAGGGTGCGCCGAGGTACCCGCGCGGCCAGCGCGGAGATCAGCGGCGCACCGACCACTACCCCCAGGGCATAGGCGGAGATGGCGTAGCCGACGTCGGCGGCGCTGACCGACAGGTCCTGGGCGACACGCTCCATCAAGCCCATAATCACGAACTCGCTGGTACCGATGCCAAAGCCACCGAGGGCCAGGGCGAGCTCCGCCAGGCGAGGATGACGAGCTCTGAGATGGGTGATGGAGATTGCCATCGGGCCTCCTGGAAAACGAAAACGATCCCGACGGGTGTCGAGATCGTAAATTTACGACAAAAGTATAAGGCATCCGAAAGGTGGGTTCTAGCGCCGAAAACGTCAATCTTGTCGATTAGATAGGGCTAAAATGCGGGTAAGTGACGGTTATGTGTCGTCGAGCCGGGGAGCTCTCCAGCGCCACGGCGAGCTATCGTGTTGTTAATTTTACCACTGTGAAAAAGCGCTCAGCTTTAGCGCATTTCTGTTGAAGAAGTTTCACCTATACGCAGTGTACTGTTTTTCTGTGCTCTTTTTTTGACACGACCAGCAGGCTGATCTCTTCAAAATTCTCCACTGCGCTTAATATTTGATTGAAAATCAATAGCCTGGCATGTGTTCACCGGCAAGTGATCGTGCCGATGTCGACGCGTGATTGTCGTGACGAGTGATGGCGGCGAGTGAGGAACGAACTACCTTAGTAGTTCAGTACCACCCGACTAAGTCCGTTGAGCCCCATTCCTCGGTTCAGCGGCGGTCGTCGTGGCGACGCCGAAACCGATGGTTCGGTGCACGCGCTGACGGCAGGGAGTCGACATGAAGGTCGAACTGCATCAGGCAAGGAGCGGCGACGCGACGCTGACCGAGCGCGTCGAGAAAGCTGGTGGCTGGCTGGTGGAGGCTGGACGCAAACGGCTGCTGGTCGCCGCCAACGCCCGCTGGCGGGCCGTCCGCGAGGCCACCAGCCTGCATGACGCCGATGACGCGATGGTGCAGGACCTGGGCCAGGGAAGACTGCACGGCGTCTGCCAGAAGGGTCGGCTGTTCCAGCAGGCCCATCCCGAGGTCCCGGTGCTGCTGGATGCGGGGCGCTATCTGGTGGTGGACCTGTCCAGGTCAGAGGCCACCAGGATCAACAAACCCCTTGAGCAAAGTGAAGCGCCCTGCTTCCGCCTGTTCCCTTTAAGCGAATCGACCCGTCTGTTTCGCCAGGTTGCGCCTCGTCGCGACGCCGCAGGATCCCGGGCCGTCGACGCTGTCGTCGCGTCGGCCTCCCAGGCCCGCTACGTCACCCTGCTGAGTCAGCTGGTGTCCTATCCGACGCGCCTATCATCGAGCGCCGAGTACGCCCAGGCGGTGGACTGGGCCGAGTCTCAGCTGACCACGGCGGGGCTGGCCGTGGATCGCCAGCAGGTAACGCTGCCCGGCGGCGCCAGCAGCATCAACCTGCTGGCGCGGCTGCCGGGGCGGGCCGCCAGCCCCCGTCACTGGCTGGTGGTCGCTCACCTGGACAGCGTCAACCATCAGGGCGGTCCGTCCGCGCCGGCGCCGGGCGCCGACGACAACGCCAGTGGCTCGGCGGCGCTGATGCTGATGGCCGAGGTGCTGGCCGGGCAGCGTTTCGACGATGACCTGAGCTTTGTGCTGTTCGGCGGCGAGGAGCAGGGGCTGCACGGTAGCCGCCAGTTCGTGGCGGGACTCTCCGCTGCCGAGCGGGGGCGCATCGCCGGGGTGCTCAATATGGACATGATCGGCTCGATCAACGCCACACCGGCGGCGGTACTGCTGGAAGGCGCGCCCCTCAGCCAGGACATGATCGATGGCCTGAGTGCGGCGGGAGGCCGCTTCACCGATCTCGAACTGCAGGTCTCGCTCAACCCCTTTGCCAGTGATCATGTGCCCTTTATCGACGCCGGGATACCCGCCGTGCTGACCATCGAAGGGGCCGACGGCGCCAATGACGCCATCCACGGACCGAACGATTTACTGGCCACGGTGGATCCGTCCTACGCCATGAAGATCGTGGCAATGAACCTGGGGTTTGTGGCCACCAGCGCCGGCCTGCACGCGGTTGACGCCGCGCCCCTGCCGGAATGCCACTGTCGTGGCGACGAGCGCCACCACCTGGGCGACCCCTGGCGCCAGCTCGAGGCCCACCATGAAGCACTGCTGGCCCAGTATCGTCGCTGGCAGGGACAAGGCGTCTGGTCGGCGCAGCTGGACGCCGGCTGGCGTCAGGCCTGGCAGCGGTTGGCGCTGCTGCGCTCGCGCAGGGAATGGGAGCGACGGTCTCGGTCAACGGGCCGTTGAACGAGCCAGTGGCAAGGCCGCTCACCCAGCCACTCACCCAGCCAGTGATCGAGTGACGCCCCGGCGAGACGAGAACAGGCAAGACAAGATCAGGTAAAGCAAGACAAGACCGATCAGGAGGATGTGATGCCAAAGGACCTGTGCGGAGACTGGATCGAGATGCGCGAGGAAGGCATCGGCGACTGCACGGTGCTGCGGCACCCGGATTCGCCGGCTGTCACCCCCTCGCGGATGCCGCGAAGGCGCCTGTGTCTGCACCAGGACGGCGCCGTCGAGCTCCACACCGGAGACGCCGCCGACCGCCTTGCCTGCGATGCCCGTGGTCAGTGGCGGCGTGATGGCGATCAACTGCACCTGACACTGCCCGGTTGGGACGGTGACTACGATATCGATGCGCTGGAGGACGATCTTCTGATCATTACCCGTCATTGAGGCCACCAACGCCGCCAATACCGTGCGTTGTGGGGCCACTTGAGGCCAGTTGCTGGCCATTGAACCTGTACTCACGACGCCGACCGGCTGGCCGGCGGGGAGGCTTGCATGTCCGATAACACCACCCATCCGGAACGGTGTCGCTGTTGTGGCACCATGGCGGTTCACCGGCGACTGCTGGACCAGGACCCCGGTTATGCCAGGCGGCGATCGCGCATCGAGGAACACGCCTTTCGCGCCATGCGTGGCACCATCGTCCAGCGTCCGGGGTGCACCCGCATCCCGGTGGTCGTCCACGTGGTCTACAACACCGACGAGCAGAATATCTCGCGGGAGCAGATCGACAGCCAGATCGAGATCCTCAATGAGGACTTTCGCAAGGCCAATGCCGACGTCTCGACGGTACCTGCGCCCTTCGCGCCGGTGGCCGCCGATGCCAGGCTATTGTTTGCGCTGGCCACCAGCGATCCCGACGGCAACCCCACCGATGGCATCACCCGCACCCGCACCGACGTCAGCGGTTTTGTCGATGACGACAAGGTCAAGGCCGACGCCAGCGGCGGCAAGGATGCCTGGCCCGCAGACGAATACCTCAATATCTGGGTCTGCCCGCTTTCCGGTGGCCTGCTCGGCTACGCCCAGTTCCCCGGCGGTCCCGCCGCCACCGACGGCGTGGTGGTGACCTACACCGGCTTCGGCAACATGGGCACCGCCCGGGCGCCGTTCGACCTGGGGCGCACCACTACCCACGAGATAGGCCACTGGCTCAATCTCTTTCATATCTGGGGAGACGACGGCACCGGCTGCTCCGGCTCGGACTTCGTCGACGACACCCCCAACCAGGGCGGCGCCAACCTGGGCAAGCCGACTTTTCCCAAGGTGTCCTGCGACAACGGCCCCGATGGCGACATGTTCATGAACTACATGGACTACGTCGACGACGACACCATGGTGATGTTCACCGAGGGCCAGGTGGCACGAATGCAGGCCTGCCTGGATGGCCCCCGCAGCGCCATCGGCGAGATGGTGTCGTGCACGCCGTTGCACCCCAAGGCGCTGCCGAAGGACACCCCCAAGGAGTTCACCAAGGAACCGATCAAGGATCCGCCAAAAGAGCGGCCCAAGGATAACCCCAAGGAGTTCGTCAAGGAGCCGGTCAAGGAGAGCGTCAAGGAGGGACCGAAGGACCTGATCAAGGATGGCATCAAGGA
>DJIP01000191.1:17860-19261 GCA_002433675.1 Halomonas halophila | reverse complement strand
ATCAAGGACGGCGGCAAGGAGTTGCCCAAGGACAACCCCAAGGACTTTGGCAAGGATCCAGGCCTGGAGCCGGGCAAATGGAAGCCGCTTGACCCGCCTCCCAAGCAGATCTTCGAAGTGCCGACCAAGCAACTGGTGGAAGGCCCCGTGGGCGGCAAGCAGGCCTTCGAGAATCCGCTACCGGGGGGCTGGGGCAACCAGCCCGTCCAGCCGATGCAACCAATGCAACCAGCCCAGCCGCTGCAGCCCTTTGTGCTGGCCACCGGTCAGGCGCCGTCGGGCGCCTCGCTCAAGCCGCCGGTGGCGGACGGCGGAGGCGAGCAGGATCAGAGCCAGGCGTTGCTTGGCGAGTACGCTCAACTGCTGGCGCAGTACGCCCAGCTCTACCAGCAGGGCATGCTCGATCAGCAGGGGATGCTGGCCTGGCAGCAGGCCTGGGCGGCCTACGTGCAGCTTGGTGGACGGTGAGCGATGACAGGACCCGCGGGCACCCTGTCGGTGCCCGCCTTTTTCGAGGGAGCCGAGCATGATCCTGATCCTGTCGTTTGCCGACAATGCCCATGTCGAGCGGGTACTGCCCCATCTTCACTCGCCGGTGGAGGTGATCGACGTCGCCGACTTCCCCCGGCGCCTGGGAATCCTGGCCTACGCAGGTGCCAGCGGTGACAGCCTGTGGCTGGAACTTGGCGACGGGCGCCGGCTGGCGCTGGACGAGGTGCGCTCGGTATGGAACCGGCGCATCCGTTCCTTTGACCTGGACCCTGCCCTGGGCGACGGCACCGAACGGCTGTTTGCCTGGTCCGAGACCCAGGAGGCGGTGCTTGGACTGTGGTATGCCCTGGATAGCTTCTGGATGAACCATCCGCTGGCCGACGAACGCGCCCAGCGCAAGCTGACCCAGCATCGTCTGGCCCACCGGCTGGGGCTCGAGATTCCCGATACCCTGATCACCAATCGCCCGGACGCCGCTGCCGAGTTTATCGCCCGCCACGGCGATGGTGGAGTGGTGCGCAAGGCCTTTCGCAATATCGTCGAGGCGCCGCGAGAGACCCTCAAGGTCGGCCAGGACGAGATGGCCAGGCTCGAGGCGGTTCGTCTGGCGCCGGTGATCTTTCAGGAATACATCCCGCTGGCGCTGGATCTGCGCGTCACCGCGGTGGTCGGCGAGATGTTCGCGACCGCCTTCAGGAGCGAGCCGCAGTACGAGGTCGACTACCGCAGTGGCGTGGGCAGCGCCGAGGTTTTCCCCTATACCCTGCCGGATGAAGTGGAGGCGGGACTGCGCGCGCTGATGAGAGAGCTCGGACTGGCCTACGGCGCCATCGATCTAAGGGTCACACCCGAGGGGCGTCATGTGTTCTTCGAGGTCAATCCGGCCGGCGAGTACCTGTTCGCCAGCGA
>DJIP01000191.1:16486-17460 GCA_002433675.1 Halomonas halophila | reverse complement strand
GCCGGTGGCAGCAGGGCCCCCGGTCGGTGTGATCAGGGCCCCCGGTCGGAGTCAGGTCAGTAGGGGCCCTGGGACCGGGGGCCAGCGCTGGTGGATGAGTCTTCCTGCGAGTCGACTGCCTGCGGGCCAAGCGCAAACTCCGATGCACGCTGGCGCACCGCCTGCATCATCAGGCTGACGTCGAGCCCCACCGCCACGAAGCTGGCACCAAGGGAGAGATAGTGTCTGGCAAGCTCCGGGTCACCGGTGAGCACGCCGGCGGCCTTGCCGCTGGCAACGATGCGGGCGATGGCCTCGTCGATGGCGGCCTGGACCTCGGGATGGCCCGCGTCACCGAGATGGCCCATGGAAGCGGCCAGGTCGGCGGGCCCGACAAAGACTCCGTCGACGCCGTCCACCGCGCAGATCGCCTCGAGGTTATCCAGCGCGGTCACGCTCTCCGCCTGGACCAGCAGGCAGATCTCGTCGTTGGCCCTATGCACATAGTCAGGCCGTGCATTCCAGCGTGACGCCCGGACGATGGCGGAGGCTTCACCTCGCACCCCGTCCGGTGGGTAGCGGGTGGCGGCGACCATGGCGCGGGCCTGCTCCGGGGTGTCGACCATCGGCACCAGCAGGGTCTGGGCGCCGATGTCCAGCAGTTGCTTGATCCGCGCCGTCTCGCCGTTCACCACCCGAACCACCGGGTGGCTGTCGTAGGCGGCGACCGCCTGCAGTTGGGCGAGCATGGAGCGCACATCATTGGGGCCGTGTTCGCCGTCGATCAGCAGCCAGTCGAAGCCGGCGCTGGCGCACATCTCTGCGCAGTAGGGGTCGCCCAGCGACAGCCACAGGCCGATTCTGGCCTGGCCACTGGCCATGGCGGTCTTGAAGGGATTGCCGGCGGGGACACCCGCGCAGTGGTAAGGGGTCATGGGCTGCGTCCTTGATGAGTGTCAATCGTCCAGCATCGCCTTGAGCCGACGGAACACCCC
>DJIP01000191.1:12078-16108 GCA_002433675.1 Halomonas halophila | reverse complement strand
CGCGGGATCGCCTCGGCGGTGGCCAGCGACAGCTCGGCGTCCACGTACATGTCGTCGAAGTAGATCAGCGCCGCCACCGGCACCCGGTTGGCGGCGAGCTGTCTGGCGTCGTAGAAGGGGCTGGCCAGAGGTCGCCGGGCCAGCTGGTGTACCGCCCCACGGAAGGGCTTGAGGGCACGGATCTCGTCGAACATCCAGGGGTAGATCATCTCGCCGGTCAGCCTGAGCGGGCGATGACGCTCGTCGAACTGTGGCCCCTGCTGGCGCTCGGCGGCCCAGTCGCACAGGCGCTCAGGATTGGCGTAGATGTTCTCGTGGATGGCGCCGAACAGTGGATTCTCATCGAAGCCGGTCAGCGTCATCACCTCCACCAGGAAGTGATGGTTGAGGGCGCTTCGCGTGTCGTCGGTGAAGGCCTCCTCGAGCAGCCAGTGGAGCTGCTCGGCGCCGTCACCCATGCCCAGCATCAGTCCCAGGCTCTGGAAGCGGCGCACGCTCAGTCGATCGCCGTCGGGCAGGCGGACATCGTGGTCCAGCAGATGGTCGGCGATGGCGTCGATCCGCTCGCGATCATCGGGAAAGCGCGCCAGATACGCCTCAAGCTTGCGCTCCACTCGACGGTGGGTGCGCCGGTAGACCTCGTCGGGGTCGGCGTCGAGCGCCGGCAAGCCGCCGGTGATATAGCAGCGGCTCAGTCCCTGGGGCGCGTAGGACAGGTAGGTCAGGGTCAGAAAGCCGCCGTAGCTCTGGCCCAGCGTGGTCCAGGTGGCGCCCTGATAGCGGGTCTTGCGCAGGTGCTCGAAGTCCGCGACCACCGCGTGGGCGTCGAAGCAGGCCAGGTAGTCACCGCCTGCCTCGTCACTGTCGAAGGCGGCCATGGTGGCCTCGGTGATGCGCGAACTGCGCCCGGTGCCACGCTGGTCGGGCAGGATCACCCGATAGTGCTTGAGCGCCTCATGCAGCCATCCCGGTCCATTGGCGGTGGGGCGTGGCGACTTGCCGCCGGGGCCACCCTGCAGGAACAGCAACAGCGGTAGCTCCTCGTCGACACGGTCTGACGCGCAGACCTCGCGGTAGAACAGGCTCAGGGTCTCGCCGCTGTCCGGGTGGGACCAGTCCAGCGGCACCTCGAGGCGATGGTCGCTGATGGAAAGGCCCGGGATGGCGTGGTCGGAAGGCATGCCTACATCCTGTGTCGAGAGAGCGTCGAAAGAGTGACGAGAGAGTATCCGGGCGGCCATGGCCGCCCGGTGCCGAAAGAGACAAGGTCGGCCAGCTTCTTGTTGCCAGCGCTGGCCGACCCTGGCGGTAGCTCAGTCTGCGCCGCGCATGGCCCGGCGAATGAACGGCAGGCAGGCCGCCAGCAGCAGGGCGCTGACGCCACCGATGGCCGCCATGGCAATAAAGTAGCCGACTTCGGTGTCCTCGGTATAGAAGGCGCCGAGCTTGCCGCCGGCGGCGAAGCCGAGCGCCAGCGAGAGAAAGAACAGCGCCATCATCTGGGTCTGGAAGGCCCGCGGCGCGAGCTTGGTGGTCACCGACAGCCCGATCGGCGACAGGCACAGCTCCGAGGCGGTGAAGCCCAGCAGCAACAGCACCAGCATGGCCAGCGGCATGCTCGCCCCTTCGCTGCCGAGAAACGGCAGGTAGCCGAGGAAGGTGGCGCCGATGATCGCCATGGCGATCACGAACTTGCCGGCCGACGACGGCTGGCGCTTGCCCAGCGTCGTCCACAACCAGGCGAACACCCCCGAGAACAGGATGATGGTCAGCGCCTGCACCGATACCAGCCAACCCACCGGAATCTCCCAGCCGAACAGACTGCGATCCACGCGCTGATCGAAGAAGGCGGTGATCACGGTGTAGGACTGGCTGTAAAGCGCCCAGTAGGCGGCGCTGGTCAGAAACAGCGGAATGAACGCCAGCACCCGGCTGCGCTCCTCGGGACTAACGTGGGTGGAGCGCAGGATCACCGCAAAGTAGCAAAGTACGGCCACCGCGATGATGCCAAGCATCACCCCTGACAGATTGTCGGCACGGATCCAGCCCGCCAGGGCCGCGCCGACCACGAGGGCGAGCACCACCAGGGCGATACCCAGGTAGCGCTTGAGGGTCGCCGGCGCGATGGGATCCGGCGCGGCCTTCTGATCATCGGGCAGCCCCTTGCGTCCCGCCGTGTACTGGGCCAGACCGATCGCCATGCCCACGGCGGCGATGCCGAAGCCATAGTGGAAGCCGGCGTTCTGCTGCAGCAGACCTGTCAGCAGCGGGCCGACGAAGCCGCCGATATTGATACCCAGATAGAAGATCGAGAAGCCGGCGTCGCGCCGGGGGCTGCCGGGCTCGTACAGGGACCCCACCAGCGCCGAGCAGGTGGCCTTGACCCCGCCGCTGCCCAGCGCCACCAGAATCAGGCCGGCGGTGACGCCGTAGACACCGGGCAGGATGGCCAGGGCGATATGCCCGAGCATGACCACGATGCCCGAATAGAACAGGGTGCGTTCGGCGCCGAACACCCGGTCGGCGAACCAGCCGCCGAGGATGGTGGCCAGATAGACCGAACTGCCGTAGGCACCGACGATACCGATGGCCACCGACTGGTCGATCGCCAGGCCCCCGCGGCTGGCCTCGTAGTACAGGTAGATCAACAGGATCGCCTGCATGCCATAGAACGAAAAGCGCTCCCACACCTCCATGCCGAACAGGGTGGCGAGAGGCCAGGGATGGCCGAAGAAGCGGCGTTTGCCGCTGTCGCCGTGCTGGCGGGCGGCGGCCTCGGTGGTTTTCATCGGGAGCTCCTGCTTTGACGAGAAAATCGGAACGAAAAATACATTTTCCGCCCATGAAAACCCTAAAGCGTTGCGAATTACAGGGCAAAACCCATGTCCGTGATCGGAAAGGCCACGACGAAAAACGACAAGCGGGAGCGAGGACGTTGGCTCGCAGAAAAGCGGGATCTACTGCTGGATAGCCGGCCCATCCCCCACCATTGGCTAGTTGCCATTTGCGCTGCGAGTACGGTTGTGCTTTATTGTTCACATCGCACGCAGAATTGCGTGCAATCCTGACAAGGCCGCCAGACGGTCGATAACAACACCAACAATCAGGGTCGTCGCATGCTTGGCGACCTCAGGAGAAACGGGATGCTCCCGCAGCGTGATCTGGTCGGCTACGCCGATACTCCCCCCACCGGGGCCTGGCCCAACGGCGCCCGCCTGGCGGTCAATATCGTGGTCAACTACGAGGAGGGCTCTGAAAGGTCCTTCGCCATGGGCGACGACGACCAGGAGTCGATGACCGAGTGGGGGAGTTACGTAACTCCCGCTGGCACCCGTAATTTGGCGATGGAGTCGATGTACGAGTACGGCTCGCGGGTCGGCATCTGGCGCATCCTCGACATCCTGCGCGAGGCCGACGTGCGTTCGACCTTCTTTGCCTGCGCGGTGGCGCTGGAGCAGAACCCCCGCGTTGCCCGTGTCGCCAGCGCCGATGGCCATGAATTCTGCAGTCACGGCTATCGCTGGGAGGAGGTCTTTCGCCTCAGCGAAGACGAGGAACGCGAGCACATCCGCCTGGCCATCGAGTCGATCACCGCCACCACCGGCAAGCGCCCGGTGGGCTGGTACTGCCGCTACGGACCCAGCGTGCGCACCCGGCGCCTTTTGGTAGAAGAGGGTGGCTTCCTCTACGACTCCGACGCCTACAACGACGACGTACCCTACTTCACCGAAGTGGTGGGCAGTCGTCAGCTGGTGGTGCCCTACACCACCGACATGAATGACTTCCGCTTCTGGCTTTCTCCTGGGCTTACCTCGGGGCGCGAGTTTCTCGACAACCTCAAGGAAGGCTTCGACGTGCTGTTCGAGGAGTCGGCCCGCGGCCCCAGGATGATGTCCGTCGGCCTGCACCCGCGCATGGTCGGGCGCCCCGGCAAGATTCGCGCGCTCAAGGACTTTATCGCCTACGCCCAGGCCCACGAGGGCGTATGGTTCGCCACCCGTGAAGAGATCGCCCGGGCCTGGCTTGCCCG
>DJIP01000191.1:0-11691 GCA_002433675.1 Halomonas halophila | reverse complement strand
GCAACAACGACAATAACCAGAGGAAATATCCCATGAGCCTTTCCTACAAGACCTTCTCCAAGCGTTCCCTGGTGCTGGCCACCGCCCTTTCCGCCGGCCTGGCAGCAGGCGGCGTGATGGCCGAAACCCTCAAGGTCGGTGCCAACATCGGCAACCTGCCCTGGGAGTTCCAGGACGACAGCGGTGACTACGTTGGCTTCGAGATCGACCTGGTCAACGAGGTCGGCAGCCGCCTGGGCTACGACGAGGTCGAGATCAGCAACATTCCGTTCAATGGCCTGTTCTCGGCGGTACAGTCTGGGCGCATCGACGTGGCGGTGTCCTCCATCACCATCACCGACGAGCGTCTGGAGTCGGTGTCCTTCGCCCAGCCCTACTACGACAGCGACCAGTCCCTGGCGACCCACACCAGCAAGGGCATCAGCGGGCTCGAGGACCTGGACGGCAAGGTGGTCGGCGTCGATACCGGCTCTACCGGCGACATCTGGACCAGCGAGAACCAGGAGCAGTACGGCATCAAGGAAATCCGTCGTTATGAAGGCCTGCAGCCGGCCATGCTGGACCTGTCCAGCGGCCGCCTGGACGCCTACATCTCGGACATTCCGGCGGTGCAGTACTACGTGCGTGACAAGCCCAGCCTCGAGGTGGTCAGTCGCATCCCCAGCGGTGAGCAGTACTCGATGATGTTCGCCAAGGACGCCGAGCTTGCCGCCAAGGCCAGCGAAGTGATCAGCGAACTCAAGCAGGAAGGCTTTGTCGCCGAGCTGCACGAGACCTGGTTCGGCGCCGCTCCGGATGCCGGCACCAGCACCGTCGAAGTGCGCGATATGCCTTCCGCCCAGTAAACCTGGCCCAGCAAGTCCCGTGGCCGCGGCGGTGACCGCCGCGGCCAGCGTATTACCCTCGATCGTGGAGACGATCCATGGACCTGGTCCAGACATTCTTCAACTGGGAGGTGCTGGTGCGCACCTTCCCGATGCTCCTGCAGGGGCTCGGCATGACCCTGATGCTGGGCTTTCTGAGCATCCTGCTGGGGCTGATCGGCGGGCTGGGGCTGGCGCTGTTGCGCCTCTACGGCCCCAAGCCGCTGCGTTTTCTCACCATCGCCTACATCGACGTCTTTCGCTCACTGCCGGTGCTGGTGTGGCTGGTCATCGTCTACTACGCGCTGCCGTTCGTCGGCATCACCCTGTCACCGTTCGCTGCGGCCTGTACCGCCCTGACCATGATCTCCAGCGCCTACGCCGCCGAGATCTACCGCGCCGGTATCGAGGCGGTGCCACGGGGCCAGTTCGAGGCCGCCCAGTCGATCGGCCTTAGCCAGTATCGGGTGATGTGCGACGTGGTCCTGCCCCAGGCGATCCGGCTGATCATTCCGCCGCTGACCAGCAACTGCATCAACGTGATGAAGGACACCGCCCTGGCCTCGGTGGTGGCCATGCCCGACCTGCTCAAGCAGGCCACCCAGGCCCAGGCGCTGGCGGCCAACCCGACACCGCTGATCGGCGCGGCGCTACTCTACCTGGCGGTGCTGCTGCCACTGGTGCGCCTGGTCGGTCTGCTCGAGAAACGCTTCGCCCAGGGCCGGGCCTGACAGGAGAACTGCCATGATCAATGAAACCCGGACGACCCAGGGCACTACCCAGGGCACTACCCTTCCCCCGCTCGAGGCTGGTCTGCCCGAGGCGCCCAGAGCGATCATCTCGCTCGAAGGGGTCAACAAGTACTATGGCGACTTCCACGCCCTCAAGAACATCGACCTCAAGGTACGCGAAGGCGAGGTGGTGGCGATCCTCGGCCCGTCGGGCTCCGGCAAGTCGACGCTGATCCGCTGCATCAATCATCTGGAGGCCTACAGCGCCGGCGACATCTACGTCGACAGCGTGCGGGTCCAGCCCGGCCCCGAGCTGATCGAGGTGCGCAAGGACGTCGGCATGGTGTTCCAGAGCTTCAACCTGTTTCCCAACATGACGGTGCTGGAGAACGTGACCCTGGGACCGATCCGGGTGCGTGGCATGAGCCCGGGGGATGCCCAGGCGCGGGCCAAGGAGTTGCTGGAAAAGGTCGGCATCGCCGAGCAGATGTACAAGTATCCAAGCGCCCTGTCCGGCGGTCAGCAGCAGCGGGTCGGCATCGCCCGGGCGCTGGCCAATGAACCGCGCGTGTTGCTGTTCGATGAGCCCACCTCGGCGCTGGACCCGGAGATGGTCGGCGAGGTGCTCGACGTCATCAAGACCCTGGCCGGCACCGGCGTGACCATGCTGCTGGTGACCCACGAGATGGGCTTCGCCCGCCATGTCGCCGACCGGGTGATCTTCATGGAGGCCGGCCAGATCGTCGAGGAAGGCGCTCCCGAACAGATCTTCTCGGCGCCGCAGGAAGACCGAACCCGCGCCTTTTTCCAGTCGGTGCTGGCTCACTGAGTCGTGGCGCCTGTTCGACGGCTGGCTCGGCGCTTGTTTCGCCCCAGCCTTGTCTCTCGACGTCCATGTATCGCCTCTCGACCCCTATTCAAGGACTTCCCATGTCACTCGATTCATCCTCAGACGCTCGCCTTGATCTGACACACGTCAGAGCCCAGTTTCCCTCGCTTGAAAGCGACTGGGTGTTCATGGACAACGCCGGCGGCGCCCAGGTGCCGAAGATGGTGGTGGAACGCATCAGCGACTATCTGCTGGGCGACAACGTGCAGCTCGGCGCGAGCTACGCCCCCAGCCAGAATTCCAAGGCCAAGGTCGACGCCGGTCGCCAGGCGGTGGCGACGCTGGTCAATGCTCGCCACGTGGAAGAGCTGGTGTTCGGTCCCAGTTCGACCATCCAGTTCCGCCTGCTGGCCGACGCCATGGCCAGCCAGTTCGCCCCGGGCGACGAGATCATCGTTACCAACACCGACCACGAGAGCCACGTCGGCCCCTGGATGCGCCTCGAGCAGCGCGGCGTCAAGCTGCGCTTCTGGAACTGCAATCCCGAGACCCTGGAGCTGGAGCTGGACACCCTGGCGGAACTGCTCAACGAGCGCACTCGTCTGGTCTGCGTGACCCACGTCTCCAACCTGCTCGGCACCATCAATCCGATCAAGCGGATCGCCGCCATGGCCCACGACGCCGGTGCTCGCATCTGTGTCGATGGGGTGGCCTTCGCCCCCCACCGGGCCATCGACGTCCAGGACTGGGATGTCGACTACTATGGCTTCAGTCTGTACAAGGTATTTGGCCCCCATCACGCGGTGCTCTATGTGAAAAAGGAGTGCCTGCTGGAGTTGGATAATATCTACCATCACTTCTTCACGCGCGAGCAGATTCCAGGAAAGATGGAGCCTGGAAATCCCAACTACGAGCTGACCTACGCTGCCACCGGTATCCTGGCTTATCTGACCTCGCTGACGGGCGATAATGGTGAAGGTGACAAGCGGAAAAAGCTGGAAACATCCTTCGATGCCATCGCCAAGCATGAAGCAATATTGAGCAAGAAACTGCTCGATTATCTCTCTGGAAAAGAAGGCGTTCGCATCATCGGAAGGCGGGATGCCGATATCGAACATCGCGTCGCGACCATCAGCTTTACTGTGGAAGGGCATCAGTCTGACGAGATCGTGCGCAAGATCGACGAGGCCAAGGTAGGAATCCGCTACGGCGACTTCTACGCCCGCCGCCTGACCGAGGACCTCGGTCTGATGGACATCCAGGGCGTGGTGCGGGTGTCCATGGTGCATTACAACACCGAGGCCGAGGTGGACCGACTGATCGAGGCGCTGGACGCCGCACTCTGAGGGCGTGGGCCAGAAGCTGGCAATGACGTCGTGGAAATGCAGAAAAGGGGCTTCTGGCCCCTTTTCTGCTACGCATGTCCCAGCCTCAGGGCCGGCCTTGTCTCCTGCTTAGGCGGGTTTTCGGCATGGCCGGCCCTTTAGCCCAGCGGATCGTCGATGTCGATATCGTAGATGTTGGCCTCGGCGCGGCGGCGCTCGGACAGGTCCAGGCTGTAGAAGATGTGGCGACAGTGCTCCATCATCGACGCGGCGGCGCCCTCGGCGTCGCGCTTTTCGATCAGATCGACCAGGGTCTGGTGCTCATGGGTAAGGCACAGCACGCCGGTGGAGCGTTCGTAGAGCGACTGGATGATGCAGAAGCGTCGAATGATCGGGCGCACGATGGCAATCAGCTCGTCATTGCCGGTCAGCTCCGCCAGCATCAGGTGAAAGTCGCCGGAGATACGATTGACGCTGGGCTGGTGCTCCTCGAAGACCTGATGTTCCAGCGCCAGGTGGCGACGTAGCGTGGCGATACCTTCGGCGTCGATGCGCTCGCAGGCGATCCGCGCTACCGCGCCCTCGATATGCAGCCGCGTCTCGAAGATATCGTAGGCTTCCTTCACCGATGGCAGCGAGACGAAGGCGCCCCGGTGCATCTCGAAGCGTACCAGGCGTTCCGCCGTCAGCCGGTTCAGCGCGCGACGTACCCGGCTACGCGGCGTCTTGAAGGCGCTGGCGAGCTTGGCTTCGTTCAAACGCTCGCCGGGACGCAGACGCTTGTCGATCAGGGCGTCGACGATGCGGTCATAGACGAGCTCCTCGGCCAGGGCTTCCGGCTTGGATGGTGCAGCGGAGGTGGCGTCACTCGTCATGGCATGGTCTCGCCAGAAGGCTCGACCATCATCAGGGGGAAATCACCGGGATGGTTGAGCATTGTGAAAGGTGAAATAGCGTCAATTTACGGCCGTCGTGCAAGGCACAGATTATCACGATGTCACTCGAACGGTAACGTTGGATCGACCAAAGTTCAGGCGCCCAGTGTGCTGCATTTTTGCCATCCGGTCAGCCAGGGCGTACTACTATGAGCAAGCTTCTCGATAACTCCGGACGAACCAGGAAGGATCGGGTAGCGTCCCTTGCCTCGTTCTGGCGCCCGGCTGGGGGTGAGGTTTGCTGTTCCGCTGCCACCAAGGAACGATCAGATGCAGACATTGAAGCCTTCCAGCAAGGCGAGCGTGGCGGTATTTGACGACGCCCTGATGAGTCAGGTGCGCGCTCGCTTTCACCACGTCGACCGCTGCCCCTACACCGGCCCCCGGATATTCTTCGAAAACGCCGGCGGTTCCCTGACGCTCAAGGCCGTGGTGGCACGCATGGCCGAAGTCGCCGCACTGCCGGACAACGATCATCGCGACAATGACGCTTCCCGGGCCATTTCGTGCATGATCGATGACGGTCGCGACGCCATGGCCAGCCTGCTGGGGGTAGAGGACGGCATCGTGTTTGGCGGCGAGACCGGCACCGAGTGCCTGTTCCGGGTAATTCGCGCCGCCGCCAGTGCCGCGCCAGCGGGTGGCAACATCGTCGCCTGCGAGCTCGAGCATCCCGCCACCTTTGACGCCACCGCGCAGTGGGCGAGGCGCACCGGCAGGCAGCGGTTGACGGTGCCCTTCGATCCGCATCAGGGGCGCGCCACCGCCGAGGACTATGTCCGCGTCGTGACGCCGGAGACCCGTGTGGCCACTATCCTGCACACCAGCCCGGTGACCGGCATGACCCAGGACGTGGCCGCCATCGCCAAGGCGATTCGCGCCATCGCACCGGACTGCTACATCATCGTCGATGGCATCCAGCATGCCCCCCATGGTGCGTTGGCGGTATCGCACTACGGCGTCGATGCCTACGCGGTGTCGCTGTACAAGGTGTTCTGCCCGTTCAACGACGGCTACGCCTGGGTCTCGCCGCGACTGGGTTGCGCCGATCACGACCGCCTGGCGGGCAAGCCGGACGACGCCTGGGAGCTGGGTAGCCGCGATCCTGCCGCCTGGGCCGGCGCCCGCGAGATGGTCTGCTATCTCGAGTGGTTGGGAGGACATTTCACTGACAAGAGCGAGCGCCGGCAGCGGCTGTTGGCCGCCGGCCAGGCCATGCATGATCAGGAGGCGGCGCTGATGCGTCGGCTGATCGACGGCGCCGATGGCGTCACCGGACTCAGGGACCTGCCCGGCCTGACCCTGATCGGCGAGGCGGATTCGCCCTGGCGGGAGGGGGCGGTCTCGTTTTGCGTGAAGCACCGAGACGCACTGGAGATCGTCGCCGAGCTTGGCCAGCGTGGCATCCGCGTCCACGCCCGCAAGGACGACGCCTACTCCGGCAATATCCTGCGCCCCCTGGGCCTGCCCTCGGTCACCCGGGTGTCGTTGGCCCACTACAACACCCCACTCGAAGTGGACGCCTGCCTGGCGGCGCTGAAGGACGTCCTCGGAGCCTGAAGCGGCTCCGCTGCTTCGTCCACCCGGTCCGGCGCTGATCAGATCTGGCTTGCCAGGACACCGTGTTCAGGCGAGGGCTTCGACGCGCACTCGCCGAAGACACGCTTGGCGCAGCCCTGGCAGACGTCTGGATCCAGCGCCGGGGTAATGGAGGTGATGGCCGCCTCGGTGGTCTCGAAGAAGCGCGCTTCGCCGATTCGCTTCAGATCCCCGCGACGGCACAGCTCATCCATCACCGTACCCTTGAGCGAGCTGATCATCAGCTCGCCCCCCTGGTCCGTCAGGCGACGGACCTCCTGCAGCAGCATCTCCACGCCCGCCGTGTCGATGAAATTGATGCCCTTGCCGATGATCAGCGCACGGGAGCCCGGCTCGGCGGTGAAGGCGCGAAGATGCCGCTGTACGTGGTCGGTGGCGCCGAAGAACAGCGAGCCGTCGATGCGCAGTATCTTGAGCTGTGGACACTGCTCGAGCTGGTAGCGTCTGACGTTGCGAATGAGCCGCCGGGGATGATCCTGGCGCGGCGCCACTTCCATGACGGTAGGGCGCGAGGTGCGCTTTAGATAGAGCACCAGTGACAGCAGCACGCCGATATAGATGGCGAACTCCAGTGCGACGAGCAGGGTAGCGGAGACGGTGGCGACCAGCACCATCGCCTCGTGGCGACTGACGCGCACCAGATGGACGATATGCGGGACGTCGATCAGGTTCCAGGCGATCAGCAGGATGCCTCCAGCCATGGCGGGTAGCGGCAGGTAGGCGGTGATGCCCGGGGCGAAGATCAGGATCAGCGACAGCAGCAGGGCGGCGAACACCGAGGCCAGCGGGGTGCGGGCGCCTGCGTCATAGTTGGCACCGGAGCGGGTGAAGGAGCCCGAACTGGCGTAGCAGGAGAAGAAGCCCCCCACGATATTGGACAGGCCCTGGCCGATGAATTCCTGATTGCCGTCGATCACCTGACGCGAGCGCAGGGCAATGGCGCGGGCGATGGATACCGCTTCGATCAGCCCCAGCAGGGCGATGGCGAAGGCGCCGGAGGTCAGCACGCGCAGGCTGTCCGGCGTCAGTTCGGGCAGCGTAACGGGTGGCAGGGTCCCGGGCAGGGTGCCGACCAGCGCCACACCGTGGGCGGCGCCATCCATCAACCAGCAGGCCAGGCTGCCGGCGGCCAGGCCCAGCAGCAGGTGAGGACTACGACGATGGAGGCGTCGTGCTACCAGCGAGGTGATCAGCGAGATCAGCCCGATGGCCAATGCGTAGAGGTTGATATCCGGCAGCGCCCGGAACAGCGCTGACAGCTCGGCCAGGAATCCCTGAGCGTCGATGGACACGCCAAGCAGGTGCTCCATCTGACTGGTGGCGATCAGGATGGCCGCACCAGAGGTGAAGCCGATGACCACCGTGTGAGAGATGAAACTCACCAGATTGCCGAGGCGCAAGAGCCCCATGGCCAGCTGGATCAGACCGACCAGGAGCGTGATGGTCAGCGCCGCTCCCAGGTATTGGTCGGGTGTCAGCGTGCCGAGGCCGCCGATCACGCTGGCCAGCACGATGGAGAGCGCCGCAGTGGGGCCTGAGATCATGTGCCAGGAACTGCCGAACAGCGCCGCCACCGTGGCCGCGACGATCGCCGTGTAGAGCCCGACCTCCGGTGGCAGCCCGGCGATGAAGGCATAGGCGACACCCTGAGGGAGTACCAGGATGGCGCCGGTCAGGCCCGCCATCATGTCCGCCGACAGGGTGCGGCGGTCGAGGCCACGTCCCCAGCGCAGGAAGGGCAGATAACGCTTGGGGGAAGACGCCATGGCGGAACCTCAGGTGGGCAGAAGTAGGGGGTCGGGCAAGCCTAGAGAAATGCGGGTATCCTGAAAAACAAAATTTTTTGCGCTTCACGAACAAAAAAACCGCATAGGTGAGCCGTGGATACCCAACTGCTGAAGACCTTTCTCGAGGTCAGCCGGCTGCGCAATTTCGGCAAGGCCGCAGAGAGCCTCTGTGTCTCGCCCTCGACGGTCAGCGCACGTATACGCCAACTCGAGGCGCAGCTGGGGTTGTCGCTGTTCAGCCGCGGCCATCACCACATCGGTTTGACCCCGGCCGGCGAGCGCATGGAGCGCCACGCCCGCTTTCTGCTCGACGCCTGGGAGCGAGCCTACGAGGACACCGCCCTGAGCGAGCGGCACCAGCGGCGGCTGGTGGTGGCGGGGGTCGCCAGCCTCTGGGATATCTTCCTGCAGGACTGGCTCGCCACCATCTATCGCGCCTACCCGACGCTGGGCGTTCGCGCCGAAGAGAGCACCCCGCTGCGGGTGGTCGAGAAGCTGGAGCGCAACATGGTCGACGTCGGCTTCCTCTACGACACCCCGCGCATCAGTGGCGTAGGGGTCGAGGAGGTGGCGACCATCCCGCTGGTGATGGTCTCAAGCCAGCCGGATAGACGCGCCGAGCAGGCAGTGGGCGAAGGCTACATCCGGGTCGAATGGGGCACGGCGTTTGCCAGCATCCACGAGAGCAGCTTTCCGCAGCGCCAACTGGCGCGCGGCAGAGTCAACAGCGGCCGCATCGCCCTCGGCCTGCTTCTTGAGTGTGGCGGCGCCGCCTACCTGCCCCAGGACATCGTCGCCCCCTGGTGTGACCGGCAGCGGCTGTTCGTGGTCAAGGATGCGCCCGTCATCGAGCTAAAGGCCTATGTGGCCTACCACTGGCACGGCGAGCACCGCGAATTGATCAGCGAGTTGATCGAGCATCTGGGGTGATCTGCTATGGAGTCTGTGTTGCTTGCGCAGGTCGCTGCGTCATTGTTCCTGAGCCTTGCTCAAGCAACTGATCGGTCGGGGGGGAGTGAAGGCGCTGTTCTATCTTGGCCTTCCGCAATCACTTGGCAGAGAAACTTTCGCTGGGAGTTAAGGAAGCCGAAGCGGATGGCGTTTGATAGTAGTATTTTGGATTAGAGAGATGGAAGTTCCTTTAGAGCTTGGTGCGGAAGAGAGGTGGTAGAGATGAAGGATGGTGAGGCGGGTCAACTTCCCCTTTTCGAGTTCAGTGAGGAAAATGTTAATGTTTCGAGATCTAGTACAGAGTCATCTGATGAAATGCATGATGAATTCGGGAAATATATCGTATATGTAGACGAAAGTGGCGATCATGGTCTTTCAAGTATTGATCCAAACTATCCAGTCTTTGTTCTAGCCTTTTGTGTTTTTCATAAGCGTCATTATAGTGAAGCAATTGTTCCTTCTTTGGAAAAGTTCAAGTTCAACTATTTTGGGCATGATCAAGTGGTTTTGCATGAGCATGAGATTCGAAAGGAAAAAGGAGCATTTAGTTTTTTCAAAAATCGAGATCATAAGAACCAGTTCATGTCGGGGCTGTCTGGCATCGTAGAAAAAAGCAATTTCATCCTTATTAGCTGTACTATAGATAAGCGGGAACTGAAGAAGCAGAATGGTAATAAATCAAACCCATATCATCTTGCTTTACGTTTCTGTATGGAAACTTTGTACGAATTTCTTCAGGAAAAAGGTGAGGAAAATAAAAAGACTCACGTAGTGGTTGAGTGTCGAGGGAAAAAAGAAGATAGAGAACTGGAGTTGGAATTTCGTCGGATCTGTGATGGAAGCAATCAGGCAGGGATTCAACTGCCATTTGACGTGGTGTTTTCCGACAAAAAGACCATGTCTTCAGGACTTCAGCTTTCGGACCTCGTCGCCCGTCCTATCGGTCTAAAAGTTATTAGAAAAGAACAGAGAAACAAAGCGTTTGATATACTGAAAAAGAAGTTCTATTGCGATGGTGGCCGGGAAGATGCGGGAGATGGATACGAGGGAAGGGGTATGAAGGTCTATCCGGAAACCTGAGTTCGTATCGCTAAGGCTTGTCTAAAGTGTTTGCGCTTGCCGGCTTTTTTGATAAGCCTAAGCATGTACACAAAAAAGCGAAAAGCCCCGATGAAACCACCGAGGCTGTAGCGCCGACCGGGAACTCCCAATCCACTTGACTATCATGCTAGTAGATTCGCTAGCCAGGGTCAAGACGTCTTCTGTGCTGAGCGCTCGGCTGGCCTTGGCGGATACAGCGGCCCTCACTCAATATTCTGAATATGAAGATGTAATTTGATGTTTTTTTATTTATATAACAGTTGGTTGGTTTTATTTTGTGCATAGTTTTTTGTTTGTTCCTACCCATCTTACTCCCCATCTGGTAGGAGAGAGACAGTCCTAGCTGAGAGCAAATGCAAACCTACCACAATCAGCTCAAGGTGACGCTCTCGCAGGGGGCTTCGTGCGTGCGATGAAATGTCCACCATCTCTGGGCTGGTATTGAGAGTAATGTCAGCAGCGTAGTGGTGAAAATGCCGCTACTGACCTTGGGGGCGTGCATGATGTCCTGTTCAAGGCTTCCCAGACACCGTTCGCTGCGGGGAACCTTCTTCTTGTTCTGTTGCTGAGCCTGAGCGACAGAAATCTGCTTCATCGGTTGGCTTTGGTCAGACAGTGGCAAGAAAGCCAGGTTTTACCCTGCGGTTGACTCTCCGTCAGCTGCGGAGGTGTTTACGCAGCGCTTCCCTAGCCCCACAGCTAATCACTCTGCGACGGAAATGGGGCTCCCTCGCTTTCTTCCGCCTGATGACGTCGTTGCTCCGGCGTCCATAGCGTCTTGAGATAGTTCACCACGGAGCGGATCTCGGCGGGGGTCAGGACATTCTCGAAGGCCGGCATGGTGAGTCTCTCGGTCTTGTTCCAGGGATCGCGCCATCCCTCGGCGACGATTCGGTAGAGCATCGCATCGGAGTGTTTCCAGGTATGCCCCTCCGGCCCGTGAGGGGGAGCGGGCAATTCGCCCTGGGCATTCTGGCGCTCCCAGTTCGGCTGGCCCTCGCCCTCGCTGCCGTGGCAGCTGGCACAGTACTGCTGGTAGATCCTTTCTCCCTCTTCCAGCCGAGAGGTATCGCGCGAAGAGGGGCCACCCCCCGCCATGGCCTGCCAGGCGGCACTCATCAGCAGCCACGTTGTGACGAGGATCCAGCGCTTACGCATCGGGGGGTGTCCAGGTTTGGCCCTGATCTTCGCTGCGCATGAGCTCCCCCTCGCGATCCAGGGCATAGAGCGTTCCCTGCGGCGCAAGCGTAAGCGTGACGAACGTCGGGCCATCACCCTTTACTTGCTGCCACTCCTGGCCGCCATTGTCGCTGCGCCACAGGCCTTGCTCCGTGGCCACATAGACGTGTTCGGGATCGTCGAGCTTGTAGGCCAGATCATAGACCCTGCCGGCATCGAGCTCCCCGGTCGGTCGCCAGCCGCAGAAGCAATCCATCGACAGGCGAACCGCATCGTCGGACACCGCATAGAGCCAGCCAGTCTGCATGCTCCCCTCCATATCGGAGTGGATGAGCCGGCGAACGGCCTGGGCAGGACCGCTATCCATCTTCTTCCAGGTCGTGCCGGCATC
>DJIP01000095.1:14723-24958 GCA_002433675.1 Halomonas halophila | reverse complement strand
ACCTTCGGCACCATGCTCTGCTCCCAGGGCACCACGGCCAGGGTGCGGGCGTCCTCGACGTTGACCGAGGCCACCTGATTGAGCGGCATCATGGAACCGTAGTATTCGACCTGCACCGCGTCCAGAATGCTGGGATGAGCACGACCGGTACGAATCTTGTTCAGGTTGTGATGCAGCGACTCGATGGTCTTCTGCATTCTTGCTTCTGCGTCTTTCTTGATCTCGTTGATCACGATGTCACCCTCTGTGAATCAGCGTGCCTTCCTTGCCGCCCACCACCAGGTTGAGCAGGGCGCCAGGCTTGTTCATGTTGAAGACCCGGACCGGCATGTCATGGTCCCGCACCAGGCAAATCGCGGTCAAATCCATCACCCCGAGCTTCTGATCGAGGGCGTCATCATAGGACAGTTCGTCGTACTTCACGGCATCGTCGAACTTGACCGGATCCTTGTTGTAGACGCCGTCCACCTTGGTGGCCTTGACCACCACGTCGGCGTCGATCTCGATACCACGCAGACAGGCGGCGGAATCGGTGGTGAAGAAGGGGTTGCCGGTACCGGCGGAGAACAGTACCACGTCACCGGAGGTCAGGTAGCGAATCGCCGTGCGCCGATCGTAGTGCTCTACCACGCCGCTCATGGGAATGGCCGACATCACCCGCGAACGGATGTTCGAGCGCTCCAGTGCGTCGCGCATGGCCAGGGCGTTCATCACCGTGGCCAGCATCCCCATGTGGTCGCCGGTCACGCGCTCCATGCCGGCCTCGTGCAGGGCGGCACCGCGGAACAGGTTGCCACCACCGACCACGATACCGACCTGGACACCGATACCGACCAGTTGCCCGATCTCCAGCGCCATGCGGTCCAGTACCTTGGGGTCGATGCCAAAGTCGGCATCCCCGGTCAATGCCTCACCCGAGAGCTTCAGCAGGATGCGCTTGTACTTCGACACCGCGGCACGGGGCTTCTCGGACTTGGACAGGGGGGAAGAATCGACGCTGCTCATGGCATTTCTCCGCTTTGGGCTTGACTGGGTACTGGGTCGGGTGGCGGTCGGCCAGGCCGCGAGACACCCACCGCTGACGCATACACGAAGGCGTGCGCTTTCGCGCACGCCATCATTACACTGTGCAGGCACAGTTTGGAACCTTGGACCTTAGCTACGCTTGGCCTGTTCCATGACTTCCTTGGCGAAGTCGACCTCTTCCTTCTCGATGCCCTCGCCCACTTCGAAGCGAGTGAAGCCGACCACTTCACCACCGGCGGCCTTGACGAACTCGGCCACGCTCTGGTTCGGGTCCTTGACGAAGGGCTGCTCGGTCAGGCTGTTCTCGGCCAGGTACTTCTTCAGACGGCCCTGGACCATCTTCTCGGCGATCTGCTCAGGCTTGCCGGCCATGTCCGGCTGGGCCAGGATGATCGCCTTTTCCTCGTCGAGGGCTGACTGAGGCATGTCCTCGGGACGGGCCACGGTCGGGTTGATCGCGGCGACGTGCATGGACACGTCCTTGGCCGCTTCCTGGGTGCCGCCCTTGAGCTCGGTCAGCACGCCGATGCGGCCACCGTGCACATAGGCACCTACCAGGTTGCCTTCGGCAGCGTCGACGACGACGGCACGGCGCACGCCGATGTTCTCGCCGATCTTCTGCACCAGCTGCTCGCGGGCGGTTTCCAGCTCGCCTTCGGTCACGGCGGCCACGTCGTCGCTCTTGGCGGCGAAGAAGGCGTCGGCGATCTTGTCGGCGAAGGCCTTGAAGTTGTCGTCACGGGCGACGAAGTCGGTCTCGGAGTTGATCTCGACCATCACACCGTAGGCACCGTCTTCGGCCACGCGAGTGACGACGACGCCTTCAGCGGCGGTACGACCGGCCTTCTTGGCGGCCTTGAGACCAGAGTTCTTGCGCAGATCCTCGATGGCCTGCTCGATGTCACCGCCGGCTTCGGTGAGTGCCTTCTTGCACTCCATCATGCCGAGCCCGGTACGCTCGCGCAGTTCCTTGACCTGGGAGGCGCTGATAGCTGCCATGGTATTCACCTCTAAATGGTTCGACCTGGGTGTCGGAGAGACCCTCGGCATTTACCGCGGGTCTGAAGTAGAGAAAAGGGGGCCACGGCCCCCTTTGCGCCTGTCCGGCGTGGATCGCTCGCGCGATCGGCTGGCCCAGGCGGGCCGAAGCTTACTCGGCAGCGGCAGCGGCGGCGTCGCCTTCGCTGTCGGTCACTTCGACGAACTCATCGGGGCGACCTTCCTTCGCACGGCCACAGGCATCGGCGATGGCCTTGACGTAGATCTGGATGGCGCGGATGGAGTCATCGTTGCCCGGGATCACGTAGTCGACGCCGTCCGGATCGGAGTTGGTATCGACCACACCGATGACCGGGATGCCCAGCTTGTTCGCCTCGTTGATGGCGATGCGCTCGTGGTCGACGTCGATCACGAACAGTGCGTCCGGCAGGCCGCCCATGTCCTTGATGCCGCCGATGGAACGCTCGAGCTTGTCCTGCTCGCGGGTCGCCATCAGGACTTCTTTCTTGGTCAGCTTCTCGAAGGTGCCATCTTCGTGCATGGTTTCGAGTTCGCGCAGACGCTTGATGGACTGACGAATGGTCTTGTAGTTCGTCAGCATGCCGCCGAGCCAGCGGTGGTTGACGAACGGCTGACTCACACGGTTCGCTTCTTCCTTGATGATCTTGCTCGCGCTACGCTTGGTACCGACGAACAGGATCTTGTTGTTGGAAGCGGCCATCTTCTCGACCACATCGATCGCCTCGTTGAGCGCCGGAAGGGTATGCTCGAGGTTGATGATGTGAATCTTGTTACGAGCGCCGAAGATGAACTTGCCCATCTTCGGGTTCCAGTAACGGGTCTGGTGACCGAAGTGTGCGCCTGCCTTGAGCAGGTCACGCATATTGACGTGTGCCATGGATGACTCCTGAAAAATCGGGTTAGGCCTCCATGCACCCCATGGATCCGACCAGAGGTTTCCCTCAGGCACCCGGGACCATGTGTCGGTGCATGTGTGTTTTCAAGGCGCGAGGCTCCGTTATGGAGACCTCTTCTACTGTTTGTCGCTCGCCCGTGGGCTATCCCGTCGCTGGCGATCGCAAGACCAGGGTCTTGGCGAAAACACCATGAAGGAACGGCGATTGCAGGAAAGCGCGCAGCTTTATACCATGGATGACCTTCGAATTGAAGTCGCCCAACGTCTCGCGCACCTCGACGCGTCCCTCCCCGGAGTCGCCGCGGTCATCGTCGCCGCGGGCCAGCGACACGGCTCAGCCGCCAGCGCCGGGGCGACACCACCCAGACCGAGATTCCATGAACGTACCCATCAAGACGTCCGAAGAAATCGAGAAGATGCGCGAAGCCGGCCGCCAGGCCGCCAGTGTGCTGGAAATGATCGCCCCCCACGTGGAAGCCGGCGTCAGCACAGGCCACCTGGACAAGCTTTGCCACGACTACATCGTCAACGAGCTCGGCTCCACCCCCGCCCCGCTCAACTATCACGGCTTTCCCAAGTCGATCTGCACCTCGATCAATCACGTGGTCTGCCACGGCATCCCCGACGACAGCAAGAAGCTGAAGAAGGGTGACATCATGAACATGGACGTCACCGTCAGGACCGCCGACGGCTACCATGGCGACTCCAGCGTGATGTTCATCATCGGCGAGACCATCCAGGGCGAGCGGCTGTGCAGAGTCACCCAGGAATGTCTGTACCGCAGCATGGCGCTGGTGCGCCCTGGCGCCCGTCTGTCCGACCTGGCCCGCGCCATCGAGAGCCACGCCAAGGCCAATGGCTATTCGGTAGTGCGTGACTTCTGCGGCCACGGCATCGGCGCCGGCTTCCATGAGGACCCCCAGGTGCTGCACTATGACGGCTACGCCCCCGAGGCGGATATCGAACTGGCCGCCGGCATGTGCTTCACCATCGAACCGATGATCAACGTCGGCGACCATCGCACCAAGGTGCTGCGCGATGGCTGGACCGCCGTGACCAAGGACAAGGGGCTGACCGCCCAGTGGGAGCACACCCTGCTGGTGACCGAGACGGGGGTCGAGGTGCTGACCGCCCGTTCCGACGAAGACCTGTCCTTCCTCGAGCGCTGAGAGCCCATGCTGCTGCACCACTATCGCTTCGCACCGGAATTCGAGCTGTTCGACTTCGATGACTTCGCTCGCCAGCTCGAGGGCCAGCGCTCCCCCATCGCGCCCTTCAAGGGCGCACTCAAGGAGATCCAGTCGCGGCTGGACGAGCGCTTCCTCAGCGGCGCCGACATCCGCGACCTGGTGCGAGGACGGGCCTGGTGCCTGGACCAGCTGCTGGCGCTGGCCTGGGAGCGCCAGCCAGGCCTGGACGAGGGTGTAGCGCTGCTGGCGGTGGGTGGCTACGGCCGCGGTGAGCTGCATCCTCATTCGGACATCGACCTGATGTTCCTGCTCGAGGATGACGACGACACGCCCTACCGCGAACCACTGACCGCCTTCATCACCTTTCTGTGGGACATCGGGCTCGAGATCGGTCACAGCGTGCGCTCGCTCAACGACTGCGAGCGCGAGGCGAAGGCCGACGTCACCGTCATCACCAATTTGCTCGAGTCACGCACCCTGGCCGGCCGCGAGGCCCTGCGCCAGGCCATGCGCGAGCGTCTGTCCGGCGAGCGCATGTGGCCGGCAGACCGCTTCTTCGAGGCCAAGTGGCAGGAGCAGATCACCCGCCACTACCGCTTCAACAACTCCGAGTATCACCTCGAGCCGAACATCAAGAGCTCCCCCGGCGGGCTTCGCGACATCCAGATGATCGGCTGGGTGGCCAAGCGCCACTTCGATACCGAGTCCTACGAGGACGTGGTCGCCAAGGGCTTCATGAACGATGCCGAACACCGCATCCTGAGCCAGGGTCAGGCCTTCCTGTGGCAGGTCCGCTACGCCTTGCACATGCTGACCGGGCGCGCCGAGGACCGGCTGCTGTTCGACCACCAGAACACCATCGCCGAGCTGTTCGGCTACCGCGACAGCCCCGAGCGCCTGGCGGTGGAGCAGTTCATGAAGCGCTACTACCGCCATGTCACCGCCCTGGCCGGGCTCAACGACATGCTGCTGCAGCACTTCGACGAACAGATCCTGAGGCCCGACACCCCGATCAGCGTGACCCCGCTGAACGAGCGCTTCGAGATCGCCGGCGGCTACATCCAGGTGCGCTCGCGGACCCTGTTCCGCGACCAGCCGGCGGCGCTGCTCGAGCTGTTCTACCTGATGGCGGAGCACCCCGAGATCGACGGCGTGCGCGCCGACACCATCCGCCTGATCCGCGACCATCGCCACCTGATGGACGACCGCTACCGCAACGACCCGCGTCACCAGGCGCTGTTCATGGCGCTGTTGCGCTCCGGTGGCAACGTCGCCCGCCAGCTACGCCGGATGAATCGCTACGGGGTACTGGGCAAGTATCTGCCCGCCTTCGGCCAGGCGGTCGGCCTGATGCAGCACGACCTGTTCCATATCTACACCGTGGACGCCCACACTCTGCGCCTGTTGAAGTGCCTGCACGGCTTCCGCAAGCCCGAGGCCAAGAAGGAATTCCCGGTGGCGGCGACCCTGATTCACCAGGCGCCGAAGATGGAGGTCCTGTGGATCGCCGGACTGTTCCACGACATCGGCAAGGGCCGCGGCGGCGATCATTCGCTGATCGGCGCCCGCGAGGTCGAGGACTTCGCCGAACGCCATGGACTCAGCCAGCGTGATACCCGGCTGGTCAGCTGGCTGGTGGAAAACCACCTGCTGATGTCGATGATCGCCCAGAAACGTGACATCACCGACCCCGAGGTAATTCGCGACTTCGCCGCCAGCGTCGGCGACGAGACCCGCCTGGACTACCTGTACATCCTCACCGTGGCCGACATCACCGCGACCAACCCCACCCTGTGGAACGGCTGGCGTGCCTCGCTGATGCGCCAGCTCCACGCCGAGACCCGGCGGGCACTGCGGCGCGGTCTCGAGAACCCGCTGGAGCGCGCCGACTGGGTCCGCGAGACCCGCGAGGAGGCGCACTCGCTGCTGGCCACGATCGGCGCCGACATGGCGCGCGTCGACGCCCTGTGGGAGTCGCTCGGCGAGGACTTCTTCCTGCAGTACGCCTCCAGCGAGGTGGTGTGGCAGACCCAGGGCATGCTGGCCCACGCCGGCAGCGAGCTGCCGCTAATCCTGATCAACGCCCCCACCGACGACATGGCCGAGGGCGGCACCAAGGTGTTCATCCATACCCGCTCGGTGGATGACCTGTTCGCCGCCACCGCCGCCGCCATGGAGCAGCTCGGGCTGTCGATCCACGACGCGCGCATCGCCACCTCGCTCAACGACTGGACGCTGAACACCTTTATCGTGCTCGATGACCACGACAAGCCGATCCGCGACGCCAGCCGCCTCGAGGAGATTCGCCGCCACCTGGTCGAAGAGCTCGACGACCCGGACGACTACCCGACCATCGTCACCCGCCATACCCCGCGCCAGCTCAAGCACTTCAAGGTGGCCACCCAGGTCGCCATCGAACAGGACCCGGGCGGCGAGCGCACCCTGCTGGAGCTGACCGCACCGGACCGCCCCGGCCTGCTGGCCCGGGTCGGCAGCATCTTCATGGAGCAGGGCATCACCCTGTCGGCGGCGAAGATCGCGACCCTTGGTGAACGCGTCGAGGACGTCTTCTACGTCACCGACCGCGAGGGCCGACCGATCACCGACCCCGAGCGCCAGCAGCAGTTGCGCGAACGGCTGATCGACGTCCTCAGTGTCTAGCGGCCCCGCCGACCCGAGCTGAGTCATACAGCAGGCAAAGCGCGTCGATTTGAGGCTGGTACGCCCCTTCCCTATAATCGATGCCCGGTCGCGCCCCGCGCCGACGGCACCCACTTCCGTGATGACAACGACGCCCCAAGGGCGCGCCTGGACCCCATGAACCCTGATCTCGACGCCTTGCAACCCTACCCCTTCGAGCGCCTGGCGGCGCTGAAGGCGGACCTGACGCCGCCAGCCGACCTCGCCCATCGTCCGCTGACCATCGGCGAGCCGCAGCACGCGCCCTACCAGGCGGCACTCGACGCCCTGACCCGACATCAGCATGACTTCGCCCGCTATCCGGCCATCGCCGGACTACCCGAGCTGCGTCAGGCCATCGCCGACTGGGCCCGTACCCGCTTCGGCCTCGACGGACTCGACGCCGAGCGCCAGGTGCTGCCGGTCAACGGCACCCGCGAGGCCATCTTCGCCTTCGTCCAGGCCTGCCTCGATCGCTCTCGCCCGGCGCGGGTGGCGGTGCCCAACCCCTTCTATCAGATCTACGAAGGCGCCGCCCTGCTGGCCGGCGGCACCCCGCTGTACCTCGACTGCCGTGCCGACAACGACTTCCGCCCGGACTTCTCGGCCGTCGATGCCGACACCTGGCGCCAGGTGCAGCTGGTGTTCTTGTGTTCACCGGGCAACCCCACCGGCGCGGTGACCCCGATCGAAGAGTTCCAGCAGCTGATCGCCCTGGCCGACGAGCACGACTTCATCATCGCCTCCGACGAGTGCTACTCGGAGCTGTATCTGGACGAGCAGGCGCCACCCCCGGGACTGCTTAAGGCCGCCGCCGCCATGGGGCGCCATGACTATCATCGCTGCCTGGTGTTCCACTCGCTGTCCAAGCGTTCGAACCTGCCGGGGCTACGCTCGGGCTTCGTCGCCGGCGACGCCGAGCTGATCAGCCGCTTTCGTCGCTACCGCACCTACCACGGCTGCGCCATGGCGCTGCCGATCCAGCAGGCCTCGATCGCCGCCTGGTCCGACGAAGCCCACGTGCGCGACAACCGAGACGCCTACCGCGCCAAGTTCGCCGCGGTCACCGAGATCCTAGCGCCGGTGATGGACTTTCCCGCCCCCGAGGCTAGCTTTTATCTGTGGCCAGCGGTCCCCGACGGTGACGACGCAGCCTTCACTCGGCGACTCTACGCCGAGGCCCACGTCAGCGTCCTGCCGGGCAGCTACATGGGCAGAACCGGCAGTGACGGTACCAACCCGGGCGCCGGTCGGCTGAGACTGGCGCTGGTGGACGAACTGGCCCCCACTCGGGAAGCGGCCGAGCGCATCCGCGACCTGCTGGCACGCGGCTGATCCCGACCGACGCCACGACCAACGAACATTGAGGACGGGCCCCATGCTGACGCTCTACGTGATCAAGAACTGCGATACCTGCCGCAAGGCCCAGAAGGCACTGGACGGCAGCGGCCACCCCTACCAGGTCCATGACCTGCGCGCCGATGGCGTGTCGGCGGCGCTGCTCGAGCACTTCCTCGAGTCGGTGCCGGTGCTGACCCTGCTCAACAAGCGCAGCACCACCTGGCGACAGCTACCCGACGACGACAAGAACGACGTCGACGCCAACAAGGCCCGCGAATTGATGCTCGCCAACCCGACCCTGATCAAGCGCCCGCTGCTCGACACCGGCGACGACATCCTGGTCGGCTACCGCGACGGCGACTACGACGACCTCTAATTTTTCTCCCCTCTTTGCGAATTCCAGCACCTACGAAAAGGACATACGGCATGCACAGCTTTGCACTCGGCATCGGCACCCAGAACACCCAGGGCGACTGGCTCGAGGTCTACTACCCGGCGCCGCTGCTGGCCCCCGACGCCAGCCTGGTAGAGGCCGCCGCTCGGGTACTCGACGCGCCCCAGGGCACCGCCGCCGTCAGCTTCCTGCCGGAACACTGCCAAGCCCTGGCCGACGCCCTGCGCGACGCCGGCCACCCGGAGCAGGCCGACCTGGCCGCCAGCCTCGGCGCCAGCCAGCGTCCGCTGGTGGCCACCTTCATCAGTGAGGACCTGCCGCCCCAGAGCGCCCCGGAGGTCTACCTCAAGCTGCACCTGCTGTCCCACCGTCTGGTCAAGCCACACCAGCTCGACCTCACCGGGATGTTCGGCCTGCTGCGCAACATCGCCTGGAGCAGCGAAGGCGCCATCGACATCATCGAGCTGCCGGCACGCCGGCTCAAGGCTCGCCTGGAAGGTCGCACCCTGTCGGTGGACTGTGTCGACAAGTTCCCCAAGATGACCGACTACGTGGTGCCCAATGGCGTGCGCATCGCCGACACCGCACGGGTGCGCCTGGGCGCCTACCTGGGCGAGGGCACCACGGTGATGCACGAGGGCTTCGTCAACTTCAACGCCGGCACCGAAGGCCCGGGCATGATCGAGGGTCGTATCTCGGCCGGCGTGGTCGTCGGCAAGGGCTCCGACCTGGGCGGTGGCTGTTCCACCATGGGCACCCTGTCAGGTGGCGGCAACATCATCATCTCGGTGGGTGAAGGCTGCCTGATCGGCGCCAACGCCGGTATCGGTATCCCGCTGGGCGACCGCTGCACCGTCGAGGCCGGGCTCTACATCACCGCCGGCGCCAAGGTCACCCTGCT
The DNA here is from genome assembly GCA_002433675.1 of Halomonas halophila. Lineage (GTDB taxonomy): Bacteria > Pseudomonadota > Gammaproteobacteria > Pseudomonadales > Halomonadaceae > Halomonas > Halomonas salina_B. The sequence continues at coordinate 15,512 of DJIP01000095.1, read as the reverse complement.
CGACGACCAGGGCCAGGAGGTACGCACCCTGGCGGCCCGCGAACTGGCCGGTCAGGACGATCTGCTGCTGCGTCGCAACTCGACCAACGGCCGTATCGAGTGCCTGACCAACAAGAGCGCCATCGCCCTTAACGAAGCGCTGCACGCCCACAATTGATCCCGAGCGCGGCGGCCCTGGCCGCCGCCTTTCTTCGAGACCGCTATGCCGACTACCGACTTGCCTGCACCGACCGACGCCCCCGCGACCACCGAGACTCTCTCGCCCACCCTGGAGCTTGCCCTCGAGCTGTTGCGGCGTCCTTCGGTAACCCCGGACGACATGGGCTGCCAGGCGCTGATGATCGAACGCCTCGAGCGCCTGGGCTTCAACATCGAGTCGCTGCCCTTCGGCGAAGTGGAAAACTTCTGGGCGGTGCACGGTCACCACGGCCCGGTACTGGCCTTCGCCGGCCACACCGACGTGGTACCCACCGGACCCGAGCACCAGTGGCAGACCCCACCCTTTGCCCCGATCATCGATGATGACGGCATGCTGCGCGGTCGCGGCGCCGCCGACATGAAAGGCAGTCTGGCCGCCATGGTCACGGCGGTGGAGCGCTTTGTCAGCGCCCACCCCGATCACCCCGGACGCATCGCCTTTCTGATCACCGCCGACGAGGAAGGCCCGGCGGTGGACGGCACCCGTGCGGTGGTCGAGCACCTGCGCGAGCGCAACGAACGCCTCGACTACTGCATCGTCGGCGAGCCCTCCTCCACCGAGCGCCTGGGCGACGTGATCAAGAACGGCCG
>DJIP01000095.1:9165-14420 GCA_002433675.1 Halomonas halophila | reverse complement strand
GGGCGACGTGATCAAGAACGGCCGTCGCGGCTCGCTGGGCGGCGTGCTCAAGGTCCGCGGCATCCAGGGCCATGTGGCCTACCCCCACCTGGCGCGTAACCCGATCCACCAGATCGCGCCGGCGCTGGACGCCCTGGCCAACGAACACTGGGATTCCGGTAACGACTGCTTTCCCGCCACCAGCTTCCAGATCTCGAACCTGCGCGCCGGCACCGGTGCCACCAACGTGATTCCGGGCGAGGTCGAGGCCACCTTCAACTTCCGTTTCTCCACCGAGACCACCGATGCCGAGTTGCGCGAGCGCACCGAGGCCATCCTGCGTGGCTTCGACCTGGACTTCGAGATCGACTGGACGCTCAATGGCCAGCCCTTCCTGACCCGCGAAGGGGCGCTGGTCGACGCCGCCGTGGCCGGCGTCCGCGACGTCACCGGCACCACCCCGGTGCTGTCCACCTCCGGCGGCACTTCCGACGGTCGCTTCATCGCCACACTAGGCGCCCAGGTGGTGGAACTCGGCCCGCTCAACGCCACCATCCACAAGGTCGACGAGCGCGTGCGCGCCGCGGACCTGGATGACCTGAGCCGGGTCTACGAAGCCATCCTGACGCGGCTGTTCGCCGACGCAAGGAGCTGAAGTGATGACCGAGCGCTACCCGGATATCGAGATCTATCTTGGCGAGGCCAGCGCCGAGCGCATCGGCGAGTGGCTCGGCGCCACCCTGAATGCCCCGCCGCTAACCCCCTGCGGCAAGCTCAAGTGGCGCACCGAAGGTCACCTCGATGGCGCCGACATTCCCGTGTTGCTGGTCGGCAAGGCCGCCGATGGCTTCGCCAGCCTGTGGCTCGACAGCGGCCAGTCGCCCTGGGCCACCGACGCCGACTTCGCCAGGGCCGCCGCCCAGGCGCTGGACTGCGAAGTGCGCTGCTCGCTGGGCGGCTGGCAGCCCGGCGACGACCCTGACCGTTTCCTGCAGGTGTTACCCGACGGCAGCGAATCGGCCATCGACTGGCCCGACTCGGGACACTGACGAGGTGCACTGGGACAGGCGCAGAAACGGGCACTGAGCCGGGCGCAGAGACAGACCCGCTGTGCCGCAAACGACGACGCCCCGCACAGGGCGGGGCGTCGTGGCAACGGCGAGAGCATCGCGCTCAGGTGATGACGGTGACGTCGTCGGCCTGCAGGCCGCGCTCGTTCTCGATCACGTAGTAGCGTACCTTCTGCCCTTCGGCCAGGGTGCGATGGCCCCGGCCGCGGATGGCACGGAAGTGAACAAAGACGTCCTCGCCCCCGTCACGGGTGATGAAGCCGTAGCCCTTGTTGACATTGAACCACTTGACCTCGCCGATCTCGCGATCGTCATCCTCGACCTCGGCCAGGTTGACCAGCCTTGGCGTCAGGGCATTGAGGGCCAGGGTGGCTACCAGCAACACGCCAAAGACCGCTCCGGCAGCGGCAAGGTAGCCATGCAGCAGTGCCTCCTCGGCGATGGCGCCGTGCAACTCCTCGACGGACAGCCCGGTCACCAGGCTGACGGCAAGAGCAATCAGCAGCGGTGCAGGCGCGGCCAACAGCAGACTGATCACACAACAACGAACGAATACCCTTTTTTTCATGGACGTGAAAAACTCTCTTCTTATGGTGAAAACAGGTGGAATGACCATGGGATCCGCGGCCATGCACGATACACAGACGAGATCCTTCCGCCACGACTTCTCGAAAAAAGCCCAAGGCAGGCAGTTGACACGATGAACAGTGACACACCGCAACATGAGTCTATCACGGGTATTGACAAGTCGTCCGCCGATCTAGCAAAGCGTGTCGAAGAACTGGAGAGCCGTCTGGCCTACCAGGAACACTGGCTGGACAGCCTGGACGCCACCATCGCCAGCCAGGAGCGCCGAATGATGGAGCTGGAACGCATCAATCGCCTGATGCAGGAAAGGCTACGCGAACTGGCGGCCAGCAACGACCGCGGACTGGGCGATGCCCCCGGTCCCGAGGACGAGTTGCCGCCACACTATTGAGGCCCGGCCCGGACAGCTCCGTCGCTGCTCCCCGGCTGCTGATGCCATCAACAAGAACACCGCCAGGCATTTGCCTGGCGGTGTTCTTGTACTTGCCCAATGATCGAGTCTAACTAGCGCCTCAGCCCTAGCGCCTCAGTCGAGGCTGTCCAGATAATGCTCCACGTCCAGCGCCGCCATGCAGCCGCTGCCGGCTGAGGCAGTGATATCGCGCTTGACGATAGCGTCAGTCGAGGCTGTCCAGATAACGCTCCACGTCCAGCGCCGCCATGCAGCCGCTGCCAGCGGAGGTGATCGCTTGACGATAGACGTGATCCATGACGTCGCCGGCGGCGAACACGCCGGGCACGCTGGTGGCGGTGGCATTGCCCTCGAGGCCCGACTTGACCTTGATATAGCCGCCGGCCATCTCGAGCTGGCCCTCGAAGATGCCGGTGTTGGGACTATGACCGATGGCGATGAACACGCCGGGTGCGGTGATCTCGCGGGTCGAACCATCCTCGACCGCCTTGAGACGCGCACCGGTGACCCCGGTGTTGTCACCCAGCACCTCGTCCAGGGTGTGATTCCAGATCAGCTCGACGTTGCCGTTCTCGGCCTTCTCGAACAGCTTGTCCTGCAGAATCTTCTCCGCCCTGAGACTGTCACGGCGATGCACCAGGGTGACCTTGGAGGCAATATTGGACAGGTACAGCGCCTCTTCCACGGCGGTATTGCCGCCGCCCACCACGATCACTTCCTGATTGCGATAGAAGAAGCCGTCGCAGGTAGCACAGGCCGACACCCCCTGGCCCATGAACTGCTGCTCCGAAGGCAGCCCCAGGTAGCGCGCACTGGCCCCGGTAGCGATGATCAGGGCGTCACAGGTGTAGGTGCCGTTGTCGCCCTTCAGGGTAAAGGGACGTTCGCGCAGCTCCACCTCGTGGATATGGTCGAACAGCACCTCGGTATCGAATCGCTCGGCGTGACGGCGCATGCGTTCCATCAGCTCCGGCCCCTGGACACCGGCGTCATCGCCTGGCCAGTTGTCCACATCGGTAGTGGTGGTCAACTGACCGCCTGTCTGCATGCCGGTGATCAACAACGGCTTGAGATTGGCCCGCGCGGCGTAGACCGCCGCACTGTAGCCGGCAGGCCCCGAGCCCAGGATGATCAGACGTTCGTGGCGCACTTCGCTCATGGCTACCTCACAAGACTAACTTGACTAAGCCGAGGGCCCCAGGGGGCCGCGACGGTAAAGGAAAAAATGGATTCGACGATGACGGCATCGCAGCGTCGTCATGGGCCAATCCACCTGACACTCGGGTCGCCAGGGTGCGGTCTGCCGCGCAACAGTCTGTCGCGACTGGCCAGCACACCAGCATGCCGAGTGGCATACGCAACGGGGCGGCCAGGCCGCCCCGTCGTGACACTGCTCGGGCTGTCCCGAGTCGGCTCACCTGACTGTGAGCGCTGGCAGTATCTTACAGCTCGCTGGAGTGAGTACCCAGGTACTTGGCGACACCTTCAGCGGTATCCTTCATGCCTTCCTGGCCTTCGTCCCAGCCAGCCGGGCAGACTTCGCCGTGCTGCTGGTGGTGCTGCAGGGCCTTGACCATGCGCACCATCTCGTCGACGTTGCGGCCCAGCGGCAGGTTGTTGACCACCTGATGCTGCACCACACCGTCCTCGTCGATCAGGAAGGAGGCGCGCAGGGCGACACCGGCTTCCGGATGCTCGATGCCGTAGGCCTGGGTGATCTCGTGCTTGACGTCGGCCACGATCGGGAAGCCGACCTCACCGATACCACCCGCGTCCGGGCTGGTCTTGCGCCAGGCGTAGTGGGTGAACTGGGAATCGATGGAGACACCGATCACCTCGACACCCAGATCCTTGAACTGCGCCAGACGGTTGTCATGGGCGATGATCTCGGACGGGCACACGAAGGTGAAGTCCAGCGGCCAGAAGAACAGTACGCGCAGCTTGCCGTTGCTGTCGGACAGCTTGAAGTTCTCGACGATTTCGCCGTTGCCGGTGACGGCGGCGGCTTCGAAATCGGGAGCTTGACGTCCTACCAGTACGCTCATGAAAGTCTCCTTGGAGTAGTGAAACGTGAGGGTTCAAGAATCAGGGGCAAATACCGGATGTCACCCTAGGCCAGCGAACCACACCGGGCCAATCGACCTGGGCCATCGACCCGATAGTCGCCGGCTATTGTCACCCGACGGCGATGACGTCGCAATGACGCCGTCATCGTCATCCGCCAGGCTCGAATGAGATCGTTACGCGGCCCACAGCGGCGCATGACACTTCCATCACATGAGTCCCGTCACATGACCTCGTCATCGTCGCCGGCGACCACCGAGACGATATCCTCGGTCACCGCATCCACCTCGATTCGGTAGTGGATCGGCGCACAGCACTGGGGGCAGTCTTCCCAGGTCTCGTGGCTGCCCTGGGAGGTGTCCACCAGCAGCTCGATATGGGCGTCGCAGTAGGGGCAATCATGCCGCCAGCTCGGCAGCGTCTGTTCAAGCACGATGCACCTCCCCTCTGGTCGCGATCGACATGAACCTTCACCATGGGGGTGGCCCGACAGGCTTTCAAGGCGTGATCCGGCATCCGTTTACACGTCAACGGTTGAAGAACACAACTATGATGACCAAGTACCACTACTAGTACCACCAAGGGATCGATATTGGCCCCGCGCCGATCCCAGCGAACCTGGACCGTTCGATTCAATGCCTCAGGAGGACAGCATGAGTAGCGATTCCCTACCGGATACCCGTCGCACGCTAGATGTAGGCGGAACTCAGTACGACTTCTACAGCCTGGCCCAGGCTGCCGAGGACCTTGGCGATATCCAGCGTCTGCCGATGACGCTCAAGGTGCTGCTGGAAAACCAGCTACGCTTTGCCGACGATGAGAGCGTGTCCAGAGAAGACCTTCAGGCGCTGGTGGACTGGCAGAAGGAAGGCCGCTCGGACCGCGAGATCGGCTACCGCCCCGCCCGTGTGCTGATGCAGGACTTCACCGGCGTGCCGGGGGTGGTCGACCTGGCCTCGATGCGTGCCGCGGTGGAGAAACTCGGCGAGCAACCGTCGAAGATCAACCCGCTGTCACCGGTCGATCTGGTCATCGACCACTCGGTAATGGTCGACAAGTACGGCGACCCGTCCGCCTTCAAGGACAACGTGGCGCTGGAGATGGAGCGCAACCGCGAGCGCTATGAGTTCCTGCGCTGGGGC
>DJIP01000095.1:8406-8804 GCA_002433675.1 Halomonas halophila | reverse complement strand
GGCACCGGCATCTGCCACCAGGTCAACCTGGAGTACCTGGGCAAGACGGTGTGGACCCGGGAAGAGGACGGCAAGACCCTGGCCTACCCCGATACCCTGGTCGGCACCGACTCCCACACCACCATGATCAACGGCCTCGGCGTACTCGGCTGGGGCGTCGGCGGTATCGAGGCCGAGGCTGCCATGCTCGGCCAGCCGGTGTCGATGCTGATCCCCGAGGTGATCGGCTTCAAGTTGACCGGCAAGCTCAGAGAAGGCATCACCGCCACCGACCTGGTACTCACCGTCACCGAGATGCTGCGCAAGAAAGGCGTGGTCGGCAAGTTCGTCGAGTTCTACGGCGACGGCCTCAAGGACCTGCCCCTGGCCGACCGCGCCACCATCGCCAACATGGCCCC
>DJIP01000095.1:0-8107 GCA_002433675.1 Halomonas halophila | reverse complement strand
GCCACCATCGCCAACATGGCCCCGGAGTACGGCGCCACCTGCGGCTTCTTCCCGGTGGACGACGAGACCTTGAACTACATGCGTCTGTCCGGTCGCGACGACGACCAGATCGCCCTGGTCGAGGCCTACTCCAAGGAGCAGGGCCTGTGGCGCGAACCCGGCCACGAGCCGATCTTCAGCGACACCCTGGCACTCGACATGGGTGACGTCGAGGCCAGTCTCGCCGGCCCCAAACGGCCCCAGGACCGGGTCGCCCTGAGCCAGCTCGCCACCACCTTCGAAAAACTGATGGAGGACGAAGGCAAGTCGGCCAAGGACAGCCGCAACGACAAGATGGGCTCCGAGGGCGGCCAGACCGCGGTCGGCGTCGAGCGCAGCTATCATCACGCCGACAGCCAGGACGTCAACTACAAGGGCGAGGACTTCAGCCTGGACCCCGGTGCGGTGGTCATCGCCGCCATCACCTCGTGCACCAATACCTCGAACCCCAGCGTGATGATGGCCGCCGGCCTCCTGGCCCGCAAGGCCAAGGAGAAGGGCCTGGCGACCAAGCCCTGGGTCAAGACGTCGCTGGCCCCTGGCTCCAAGGTGGTCACCGAATACCTGGCCGCCGCCGGCCTGCAGGACGACCTCAACGCCCTGGGCTTCAATCTGGTGGGCTATGGCTGCACCACCTGCATCGGCAACTCCGGTCCGCTGCCCGAACCGATCGAGGACGCGGTCAAGACCGGCGACCTGACGGTGGCCTCGGTACTCTCCGGCAACCGCAACTTCGAAGGCCGGGTGCACCCGCTGGTGAAGACCAACTGGCTGGCCTCACCGCCCCTGGTGGTGGCCTTCGCCCTGGCCGGCAACGTGCGCTGCGACCTGGACAGTGACCCCATCGGTGAAGGCAGCGACGGCGAGCCGGTCTACCTCAAGGACATCTGGCCCACCCAGGCCGAGGTCGCCGAGGCGGTGGAGAAGGTCAACACCGAGATGTTCCGCAAGGAATACGCCGCGGTGTTCGACGGCGACGAGGTGTGGAAGGCCATCAAGGTGCCGGAAAGCGAGGTCTACGAGTGGGACGACAACTCGACCTACATCCAGCACCCGCCCTTCTTCGAAGGCATGGGCAAGGAGCCGTCCAAGGTCGAGGACGTCAAGGACGCCCATGTACTGGCCATGCTCGGCGATAGCGTGACCACCGACCACATCTCGCCGGCCGGCGCGATCAAGCCCGACAGCCCGGCGGGCCGCTACCTGCAGGAGAATGGCGTCAAGCCGGTGGACTTCAACTCCTACGGCTCGCGGCGCGGCAACCACGAGGTGATGATGCGCGGCACCTTCGCCAACGTACGCATTCAGAACGAGATGCTCGATGGCGTGGTCGGCGGCGAGACTCGCCACGTGCCCAGCGGCGAACAGATGGCGATCTACGACGCCGCCATGAAGTACCAGGAGCAAGGTACTCCCCTGGTGGTGGTGGCCGGCAAGGAGTATGGCACCGGCTCCTCTCGCGACTGGGCGGCCAAGGGCACCCTGCTGCTCGGCGTGCGCGCCGTGCTGGCGGAGTCCTATGAGCGCATCCACCGCTCCAACCTGATCGGCATGGGCGTAGTACCGCTGCAGTTTCCCGAAGGTGAGGATCGCAAGTCACTCGGCATGACCGGCGACGAGACGATCTCCATCGAGGGCCTCGACAGCCTTACGCCCGGCGGCAAGGTCAAGGTGACCATCAAGGGCGACAAGGGTGAGAAGACCCTCGACGCCCTGTGTCGCATCGACACCGCCAACGAGCTCGAGTACTACCGCCATGGCGGCATCCTGCACTATGTGCTGCGCAAGATGATCGGCGCCGCCTGATCACCCGGCGGGCCCAGGCCCGCCACCCAGACGGCCAGCGCATCGAGCTGGCCGCCACACCGAGACCTCGCCCACCGGCGAGGTCTTTTTTTACTCCGTTTGCTGCCTCTTCCGCGCAGCGCTTGAGCTGCCGCGCCTGTTGCCACCCGACTGCGCATCACGCCAGCAAATAAAAACCCCGCCTTGCGGCGGGGTTCAGCGATCGCTTGAGCGTGCGGACGCCTAGAAGGCGCGGCGACGATAGTCGCGATAGTTGGGCATCCAGCAGCTCTTTTCGATATCGCGGCGCAGCTTGGTGCCGTTGCTCTTGAGCGCCACGCCCTCGTGCTGAGCCTGGGCCGCCACGTCGAAGGCGATCGACTTGGAGATCTCACGGATGCGCGACAGCGCCGGCAACATGGCGCCTTCGCCCTCCTTGACGATCGGAGCCTCCCGGGCCAGGGCGCGAGAGGCCGCCATCAGCATCGCATCGGTGACGCGGCGGGCACCGCTTGCCACCACCCCGAGGCCGATCCCCGGGAAGATGTAGGCGTTGTTGCACTGGGCGATGGGAATACGACGACCATTAATCTCCACCGGCGCGAAGGGACTGCCGGTCGCCACCAGGGCGTCGCCGTTGGTCCACTCGAGCACGTCGGAGGGGATCGCCTCGGCCCGCGAGGTGGGGTTGGACAGCGGCATGATCAGCGGCATCTTGCAGTTGGCGTGCATCGCCTTGACCACCGCCTCGGTGAAGATGCCCTTCTGGCCACAGACACCAAGCAGCACCGTCGGCTGGACCTGCTTGACCACCTCGAGCAGGTCCTGACCGTCCCAGCCCTCGACCATGCCGGCCGGGTGGGCAAGCCGGCGTTGGAAGTCGCGCAGCCAGGTCTGGTCGTCCGTCACCAGGCCCTCGCGATCGACCATGTAGACCCGCTCGCGGGCCTGGGACTCGGTCAGGCCTTCGGCCATCATCGCCACCACCACCATCTCGGCAATGCCGCAACCGGCGGAGCCGGCACCCACGAACACCACCCGCTGGCGGGCCATGCCCTCGCCTCGGGCCTGGCAGGCTGCCATCAGGGTGCCGACACAGACCGCAGCGGTGCCCTGGACGTCGTCATTGAAGCAGCATAGCTCGTCGCGATAGCGCTCCAGCAGCGGCATGGCGTTGGCCTGGGCAAAGTCCTCGAACTGCAGCAGCACCTTGGGCCAGCGCCGCTTCACCGCCTGCATGAAGGCATCGATGAACTCGTCGTATTCTTCCTGGCTGATACGCGGGTGGCGCCAGCCCATGTAGCGCGGGTCATCCAGCAACTGCGGGTTGTTGGTACCGACGTCGAGCATGATCGGCAGAGTATTGGCCGGGCTGATGCCACCACAGGCGGTGTACAGCGACAGCTTGCCGATGGGGATACCCATGCCGCCGATGCCCTGGTCACCGAGGCCGAGGATACGCTCGCCGTCGGTGACCACGATCACCTTGACGTTGTCCTTGGTGGCACTGCGCAGGATGTCGTCCATGTACTCGCGGTCGGGGTAGGAGATGAACAGCCCCCGGTGGTTGCGATAGATATTGGAGAACTCCTCACAGGCCTTGCCGACCGTGGGGGTGTAGATGATCGGCAGCATCTCCTCGAGATGCTCGGAGACGAGGCGAAAGAACAGCGTCTCGTTGTCGTCCTGGATCGCCCGCAGGTAAATGTGGCGATCAAGGTCATTCTGGCACTGCTGGTACTGGTGATAGGCACGCTCGACCTGTTCGTCGATGGTCTCGACGTTCTGCGGCAAGAGGCCGATCAGGTTGAACTGCAGGCGCTCCTTCTGGGTGAAGGCGCTGCCCTTGTTGAGCAGCGGCATCTCCAGCAGAGAGGGTCCAGCGTAGGGAATATAGAGGGGACGCTTGGGTTCTGTGCTCATCTCTCGTCTCGTTTGGTGACTCGGTCAAGGGACTCTGGCGAGTCCGGGCACTCTTCTCGGTACCCTTGGGGAAACACTGACGACATCGCCCGTGCGCGATGCACTGGCCTCAGGCGGCGCCTGCCTGACAAAGGGTTATACCATCCTTCCTTTGTGCCCACTCTAGCACGCCGTCGAGAAAGCCCCGCAAAAGCGGGCCCTCAACGCAGGGCCCATGCGCACTTTGGCTCAAACAATAGCGACTCGACGAAGCGACGCGTAGAAAACGGCTCAAACGAAGCGACCAAGTCCCGCAGCGACACGCAGCCGATCCATCAGCGGGGCGGCCTCGGCGCGGGCACGCTCGGCCCCCTGACGCAGCACCGTCTCGATATGGCCCGGATCTTCCATCAGCGCCTGGTAGCGCTCACGCGGGGCGCGCAGCTGTTCGTTGAGGTGTTCGAACACCCGGTTCTTGGCGTCCCCCCAGCCGATGCCCGCGGCGTAGTCATCGCGCATGGCCTGGGTCTCCTCGGCGCTGGCGAAGGCCGAATAGATCTGGAACAGGGTGCAGGTGTCGGGGTCCTTGGGCTCGCCAGGTTCCAGCGAGTTGGTCTTGATCTTGCGCACCAGCTTGAGCAGCTTCTTTTCCGGCACGAACAGCGGGATGGTGTTGTTGTAGCTCTTGGACATCTTGCGCCCGTCGAGGCCACCCAGCACCTGGACCCGCTCGTCCACCACCGCCTCGGGCAGGGTAAAGAAGTCACCCTTGTACAGATGATTGAAGCGTCCGGCCATGTCGCGGGCCATCTCGATGTGCTGGATCTGGTCGCGCCCCACCGGCACCCTGTTGGCCTGGAACATCAGGATATCGGCAGCCATCAGCACCGGATAGCCGAACAGGCCCATGGTGACGCCCTTGTCCGGGTCCTGGTTGCCGGCCTCATCGTTCTCCGCCACCGCCGCCTTGTAGGCGTGGGCACGGTTCATCAGGCCCTTGGCACAGACGCAGGACAGCATCCAGGTCAGCTCGGGAATCTCGGGGATATCGGACTGGCGATAGAAGATGGCGTTGTCGGTGTCCAGCCCCAGCGCCATCCAGGTGGCGGCGATCTCGAGCCGCGACTGCTGGACCCGCTGCGGGTCCTGGCACTTGATCAACGCGTGCAGATCGGCGAGGAAGTAGTAGGACTGCACGTTGGGATCGAGGCTTGCCTCGATCGCCGGCTTGATGGCCCCGACGTAGTTGCCCAGGTGGGGGGTACCGGTGGTGGTGATACCGGTCAGCACCCGGGTCTTGTCGGAAGCGGTGGTCGTTGCGGACATGGACGGCACTCTAGTATCGGCAAATGCCCGCTATGGTAACGCTAAGGCCTGAGGATGGCGACCGGGGCGACAGCGCCGCCCCGGCCGCTCCCTGGCCAATCACGTCAACCAAGTACGCTGTCCACACTGGTCACCGGCAGCGAGAAGGCCTCCCCTACGGCTTTGTAGGTGAGCTGGCCGTCATGGACATTGAGGCCGGCGGCGAAGTGGCGGTCATCCGCCAACGCCCGACGCCAGCCCTTGTCGGCCAGCGCCACCACAAATGGCTGGGTGGCGTTGGTCAGGGCCTGGGTCGAGGTGCGCGCCACCGCGCCCGGCATGTTGGCGACACAATAGTGGACGACACCGTCCACCACGTAGGTCGGCTGGGCGTGGGTGGTGGGCTTGGACGTCTCGAAGCAACCGCCCTGATCGATGGCCACATCCACCAGCACCGCCCCCGGCTTCATTTCCGACAGCATGGCGCGGTTGATCAGCTTGGGCGCCGCCGCCCCCGGGACCAGCACCGCCCCGATGATCAGGTCCGATTCGCGCACCGCTTCTTCCAGTGCGTCGGCGCAGGAAAACACCGTCTTCATGCGCCCCTGGTAGCGATCATCCAGGGTCTCGAGACGCGGGATCGACTTGTCCAGCACGCTGACGTCGGCACCCAGTCCCAACGCCATGCGGGCGGCGTTCTCGCCGACCACGCCGCCGCCGATCACGGTAACCTTGGCAGGCGGCACACCAGGCACCCCGGGCAGCAGGACACCCGCGCCGCCCTGGGCCTTTTCGAGACTGTGGGCACCGGCCTGCACGGCCATGCGCCCGGCCACGGTGCTCATCGGCGCCAACAGCGGCAGCCCGCCCTGGGGTGCGGTGATGGTCTCGTAGGCGATGCAGGTGGCGCCGCTGTCCAGAAGCCCCTTGGTCAGGGTCTCTTCGGCGGCCAGATGCAGGTAGGTGAACAGGGTGTGCTGGGGCCGCAGCCGGGCCACCTCGTCGGGCTGAGGCTCCTTGACCTTGAGGATCAGCTCGGCGCCCTCGAACAGCGCGTCCACGTCGGCCTCGATGGTGGCACCAGCAGCCTGATAGGCCTCATCGGCAAAACCGGCGCCCTCACCCGCACCGGCCTGCACGACGACTGCGTGGCCACGCTCGGTCAGCTCCCGCGCCCCGCTGGGGGTCAGGGCGACGCGGTACTCATGGTTCTTGATTTCCTTGGGGACGGCGATCTGCATGGCGACTCTCCCATCGATTCGTACAACAGATTTTTTATCGTCACCCACAGTGAAGCACAGGAATTTTTTGCCAATAAACCCCCGACGAAAAAACGGAAAGATCAGAAAACTTCTCGCCTAAAGACCTTTGAACTTTCTTCTGTGGCCTCTAAAAACAGCAAGACACACCAGCGAGTAAGGCCCCCACTCCGAGCCAGCTCGGCAGAAAAGGGCCTCATACGTCAGGCGTGTCGTAATAGATGTCCAGTGGGGCGTTCACGGTGGGCCCAACCGCACCAAGCTAGCGAGGCGAAATATCCTCCGACCTCCAACATGTGGCCAGATCCGGAGTCGACGGAAAGGAAGGCCTGAGTTCTATTAGCGAACGCGCAAAGGCACCAGCACACGACCGTCTTATGGTAGCGTCCAAGCTCAGCTTTCCGCGACCAGGGCGCCGCCATAGGCACTGACGAATTCGGGGGGAAGACGGCGGGGACGGCCGCTTGAGAGAGCGATGCAGGCGTAGCGGGTACGCGCACGCAGCAGGGTGACGCCATCCTGCGGGCGTATCAGTTGAAAACGGCGGGTCAGGGTCAGGCGCGAATCGCAGGCGACGATCCAGGTGGCCATGGCCAGGCGTTCGCCCTCGAAGCCCGGCGCCAGATAGTCGAGTTCGTGACGGTGCACCGCCATGGCGCGATCCAGCGCCCGGTAGTGTTCCAGGGTCAGTCCCAGCTGGCCGGAGTGCGCCCAGCTGGCCTGTTCCACCCAGCGCAGGTACTGGGCGTTGTTGACGTGGCCGTAGTGGTCGATGGCCTCGGATGCCACCAGGATATCGATCACGAAGGGCCGGGGCAGATCCCAGTCGAAGGCACCGTGTTCAGCGGTCATGATCGTCCTCCTTGCGGCCACCGCAATTCCAGCAGGTATCAAAGGCTCCCTCGAGCTCCTCGCCGCAGGCCCGGCAACGCCAGGCGCTGTCCGGCGCAGGCTCCTCGAGGGCCTGCTTCACCAGCGCTTCGGCCCGCTCACGGTTGTGCTCGGCGACCCACACCTGGGGCTCGCACTCCAGTGGCGGCAGCTCCCCGGCGCCACCGCCGAGGGTCATGTTGCGCAGTTCGCAGGGAATCCCGGCGGCGTCGAGCAGGTTGCGCACATGGCCGACCAGCAGGGCGTTGCCATGGGCAAAGATCAGGGTCCAGGGAACCTCGGTCATGGTGTCTTCCTTGGCGCGGGCTTGCCCTGGCACGATGTGACACTTCCATCGCCCGAGGCAAGCCCCTGCGCCTTTTTCGGCCCAGCTAGTTCGGCCCAGCCTGTTCGGCCGCGGCGAGTCACGCCGCGCCTTTCTCGGCCATGCCTATCTCGATCACACCTATCTCGATCGCGCCTGTCTCGATCGCGCCTTGTTCCACCGCGGAAGATCAATCGCGGAAGACGCGCACACCGAGTGCCTTGAGGTAGGCGGTTTCTGGGATCGCCGGGTGTACCGGGTGATCCGGTCCCTGGTGGCCCTGGAACAGGATCTGTCCCTGTCGATCCTGGTGACGCACCGCACCGCGCACCACGTCGATCAGGCGATCCTGTGCCAGGTGCATGGAGCAGGAGGCGGACAGCAGCAGGCCGTCGCGGCCCAGCAGGCGCATGGCATCGCGATTGAGTCGGGCGTAGGCACGCTCGCCGTTGGCGATATCCTTGCGCCGCTTGATGAAGGCCGGCGGATCGAGCACGATCACGTCGAACTTCTCGCCGTCGGCCTTGAGCGCCGCCAGCGCCTCGAAGGCGTCGCCGTGACCTACCGCGACCCGCTCGTGCTGGCCGTTGAGCGCGGCGTTCTCGGCGACGCGATCCAGCGC
>DJIP01000094.1 GCA_002433675.1 Halomonas halophila | reverse complement strand
CTGGCGCATGCTCAGACCTCGCTCTCGGGCCATCGGCAGCACCGCCTCTCGCCACAGCTCGTTGAGGTAGTCACCGTGGGGATCTAGGGCCGGCTCCGGTTCGGGGCGCAGCTCGAAAGGGCGCCAGACGACGTGGATGTCATGACCGAACCTGTCTTCCAGCGCCTCCAGTTCGGGCAACTCCAGATAGCAGAACGGGCAGCGCAGATCGCTGAAGACCTCCAGGGTCAGGCGTGGGGGAGTGGGCGGGGTCGGCATGCAACTCTCCTGAGTGGCGGTACGTGGGTCCGGACGGCGATGGGGTCGACCCTAGCTTGACGATTGATGACGCCGAAGTGAAGCGCTGGCGTCGGCTAGGCCTGATGCTGGCGAAGAGGCGTCGGCCCTGATCCCGGCTGAGGCGACGTCTGCCTGGTGGGGCCGTGCAGCGGTTCCTCGTGTGGCGTCTTACGACTCGTCGTCGGACGGACGGGCATCGCGCAGATCCAGGGCGCCGGCGCGCTTGACGGCACGGATGGCAAAGCTCGAATCCACGGTATTGACCATGGGCAGGGTCTGCAGCTGTCGCACCCAGCGCTCGTAACCTTTCAGGTCGGCACTGACGATCTGCAGCAGATAGTCGAAGGCACCGGACACGGTGTGGCACTCGATGACTTCGGGCATGTCCGCCACGGCGGCTTCGAAGGCTTCCACCAGGGCGTCCTGATGGCGGCTGAGCTTGACGTGGACGAACACCGTCATCCCTAGTCCCAGGCGTTCGCGGTCCAGTTCGGCGCGGTAGCGCTGGATCAGCCGCTGTTGCTCCAGCCGGCGTATGCGCCTGGCGCAGGGTGACGGCGACAGCCCCACCCGCTCGGCCAGTTCGTGGCTGGTGAGTCGTGCATCCTGCTGGAGCAGGGCGAGCAGATGGCGATCGATACGGTCCAGTTTCTTCAACGGATTGGCTCAATCTGGCGATCAAAAGAAAAATATTGGCATGGTCTGCCAATATGGGTCCAGCGGGGAGGCGTCTTTGCCTGCATTTGCCCGGACATTGCCGGCAGACTGAGGGGCAGCAGGGTGCTCGTCCAGGCGCCCGTCGAACCTCACGGAGTCCTGTCATGTCGTCTTCCTTGACCCAGGTGGCGCCGCTGGTCGCCTCTCCCCGGCGCGTCCTGTTGGGGGTCGCTGCTGCGCTGGGCGCGGTGCTGATCTGGTCGTGCTACTTCCTGTCGCTGCGCCAAGGGGCGCTGTCACCGCTGGGAACGCTCGACCTGACCCTGTTTCGCTACGCTGTGCCTGGCCTTGTGCTGCTGCCGTTGGCGCTGCGTCGGCGCCAGCGTCTGCTGGCGGTCAACCCGGTGTGGCTGGTCGGCATCATGGCGGGCGCCGGCATTCCCTTCTTCCTGCTGGGGGCGGTGGGCATGGGGCTGGCCCCGGTGGCCCACGGCAGTACCCTGATTCCCGGCGCGGCGCCGCTGTTCGTCAGCACCCTGGCGGTATGGGTCTTCGCCCAGCCGTTGTCGCGGGGGCGTGCCGCTGGACTGGTCGCCATCGGGTTCGGCGTCGTCTGCCTGCTGGCGTCCGGGGGCCAGGGCTCGCAGACCCTGCTGCTGGGGCAGGGAATGTTCCTGCTGTCCAGTGTGATGTGGGCGGTGTTTACCCTAAGCGTGCGTCAGAGCAGCCTGTCGGCGCTCGAGGCCACGGCGGTGGTGACAGTACCCAGTGGACTGATCATCGCGCTGACTGTGGTCGGGCTCGAGGTGAGCGGGGCGGGGGGGCTGTCTCTGCATCTGGTGCCCGCGAAGGAATGGCTGGCGCAGTTGGTGGTGCAGGGCATCCTGGTGGGGCTGGGGTCTGGCCTGCTGATGGGCATCGCGATTCGACGGCTGGGGGCCGAGGCGACCTCGGCGCTGGGCTCGCTCACCCCGGTGGCGGCCACGGCGCTGGCCTGGTGGGCGCTGGACGAGACGATCGGTGGCGTCACCGCGGTGGGCATGCTGATGGTGGTGTCCGGCGTGATGATTGCCAGCCGTGGCCGTTGATGGCGCGCCTGGCATTCAAGTAGCGCTGAACCAGAGACACCGCCCGTAGGCGGTGTCTGGATCAAACGTCCGGCAAGGGCAATCAGCCCAGGCGCACCAGCATCTTGCCGGTGTTGGCCCCCTTGAACAAGTCAAGGAAGGCTTCCGGCGTGGCCTCCAGGCCCTCGCGTACGGTTTCCTGGTAGTCGATCTCGCCGGCCGCGACCTTGGGACCGACGTCCTTGAGGAAGGCCGGGTAGTTGTCCCAGTGCTCGAACACGATAAAGCCCTGCATGCGTGCCCGGCGAATCAGGATCATCGCCAGGTTGGCCGGCCCCGGTGCCGGGCCTTCGTCGTTGTAGCGGGAAATCATGCCGCATACGGCGATGCGGGCGCCGACCCTGAGGTTATTCAGCGCGGCTTCCAGGCAGACACCGCCGACGTTCTCGTAGTAGACATCGAAGCCGTCCGGGCAGGCCTTGGCCAGATCCTCGCTGAGGGTGGCGGCGTCCTTGTCGCGGTAGTCCACCGCGATCACGCCCTGGGACTCGAGCCAGTCGCGCTTCTTCTGGCTGCCGGCCAGGCCGACCACAACACCACCCTTGGCCTTCGCCAGCTGAACCGCCAGTGAGCCCACCGCGCCGCTGGCGGCGCTGACCAGCACATTGTCGCCCTGCTGCATCTCGGCGATGGCGTTCAGACCTGTCCAGGCGGTCATCCCCGGCATGCCCAGCACGCCCAGGTAGGCCTGCTCCGGCACGTCCAGGTCGGGCAGGGCGGTCACGCCATCGGCGGGCAGCTGGGCCACGTCGCGCCAGCCGCCCATGTGGCTGACCTTGTCACCGACCTGGAAACGATCGTCACGGGATTCGATGACCTCGCCAACGGCGGCTCCTTCCAGCGGCGCCTCGAGCTCGAAGGGTTCGATGTAGGTGGTAACGCCGCTCATGCGTCCACGCATGTAGGGGTCTACCGACAGCCAGTGGTTGCGGATGCGCACTTCACCGTCAGCCAGCGCCGGCAGTTCCTGCTGCTTGAGCTTGAAGACGTCCTGGCTGGGGGTGCCGGTGGGATACTCGCTGATGGTGTAGTAGTTCGACTGCATCATGCCTCCTTTGCGCGATGAACCGGAAGTCGATTGGCTGTCGTTCCGGAGAGTGCGAAGCGTGGCCGAGGGTCGCCCGGATTCACGCCTCGCTCCGTGATCGATGGGTGTACGGTCGATACAATAGACCAGTCGGTCTGTTTCGTAAAGGGGAGTGATCGTCTCCCTTGGTCCGAGGTCTATCCTCTACGACTATGCCGAATCAGCGAGGTTCCCCGAGGAGCGGGGCGGACAGGGCGTGGCTGAAGGGCGCTACCCAACCATGACTAAAGTCTAAAGGCGTTTGATATACGTTTTCGTCAAGCTATGTCGGACATAACGTGTAGCGCCGTCAGACACATGGTGCCACATGTCCGATTTCCCTCGTTCCCTGTATGGATGGCGCCATGTCGGCAAGTTCCACTTCCACCACGCGTCGCGCGCGCCCGGACATCGCCGATGCCCTGGCCGAGGCGATCTTCGCCGGTGAGCATGCGCCGGGGGAGTTTCTGCCCAGGGAAGTGGATCTGTGCGAGCGCTTCGAAGTCAGCCGCTCCACCGTGCGCAGTGCGCTACAGGTGCTGGTGGCGGCGGGCATGATCACGCGGATCTCGGGCCAGGGATCTCGGGTTCAACCGCTGGAGGGCTGGCACCTGCTGGACCCCAGGGTCAGCGGCTGGCTGGCGCGCTTCGCCCATCCCAATCCGGTGATCCAGCGTGAAGTCTTTGCCTTTCGCGTGGCGGTGGAGCCCTTTGTCGCACGACTGGCGGCCGAGCACGCCACCGCCGCCGATCTGCTGGCCATCGAGACGGCCTATGAAGGCATGATCGAAGCGCTGGCCAATGATGATCTACGCTTTGATGGCAAGAGCCACGACGAGTATGACGTGGCCTTTCACGAGGCGATCTTTACCGCATCACACAATCTGGTGTGGGCCCAGATCAGCCACGTTCTCAAACCTGCCATCGCGCTGCTGGTGGAACGCTCCAACCACAGCGCCGACAGGCTCAACGACAGCATGGATCGTCACCGCCGGGTGATGGAGGCGATCCGGCTTCGCCAGCCGCAGGAAGCCGCCCGGGCGGCTCTCGCGGTCCTGGAGCGCACCGGGCAGGACCTGGGTCTCGAAGGGGTGACAAGGTCGCCCGCCACGATCGAGACCACCTTCGACGCTCCCGAATTCCCTGCAACTCGCCAACAAGAAGGATGAGATTCCCATGATGGCAAGCACCAAGCTCAAGTTCTCTGGTTCTGCGCTCACGACGCTGGGCGCGGCGATCCTCGCGGCGACGGCGACCTCTGCCCAGGCTGCCGAGTACGAGTGGACCTTCCAGACCTCCGAAACCGCGGGTGAGCCGCAGTTCGAGATGAAGAAGGCCTGGGCCGACAACGTCGAGACCATGTCCAACGGCCGCATCTCCATCGAGATCCTGCCGGTCAACGCCGTGGTCCAGGCCAACCAGACCCTGCAGGCCGTGCAGTCCGGCATCCTCCAGGGCCACCTGACCGATCCCAGCTACTTCACCGGCCAGAACCCGGCCTTCGGCATGATCGGCAACCTGGTAGGCGCCTGGAGCGACCCCTACGACTTCCTCGACTACATGAACAACGCCGGTGGCGAAGAGCTCTACAACAAGCTGGTCGAGCCCTACGGTGTCCACCTGATCGGCGCCGCCGCCACCGGCCTCGAGTCGCTGCCGTCGACCAAGCCGGTGCGCTCCATCGACGACATGCAGGGCCTCAAGCTGCGTGCACCCGAGGGCATGGTCTACAACATCTTCGAGGCCGCCGGCGCGACCCCGGTCAACCTGCCGGGCTCCGAGGTCTATACCGGCCTCGAGAAGGGCGTCATCGACGCCGCCGACTACACCGTGTTCGCCACCAACCAGGCCCAGGGGCTGCACGAGTTCGCGCCGTACCCGCTGTACCCGGGCTTCCACTCGCTGCCGATGGTGGCGGTGTCGCTCAACAAGGACGTCTGGGACAGTCTCTCCGATGACCTGAAGGGCATCCTCGAGACCTCGGTCGACGCCCTGGCCTACGAGATGGTGGCCGAGCTCAAGACCCGCGACATGGAAGCCGTGCGCGAGGCCCGCCAGAACCCGGATATCGAGATCATCGACCTGCCGCAGGAGGAGCGCGTGGCGTTCCGCAATATCGCCAAGCAGGAGTGGGAGAACTGGGCCGAGAAGAACGAGATCACCCAGGAATTCTATGAGTCCGTGGTGGCCTATCTCGAGAACCACAACCTGCTGTAACCCTCGCTGGCGTGCGCCAGTGGAACCCGGGGCGGTGCCGAGGCACCGCCCCCTCATTTTCATCTTGCGATGTCCGCGCCCGTTGGGGCGATAGATCACGGGCGTCGCGATACATCAATGTCGAGGATGTCTCATGAGTGACGAGACACGTGCAGGGCCTGGGCCCGACCCGTTGCCCGATCCGTCAACGGACAAGACGCCCGAGCGTGCCCCCGATGTGGTGCGCAGCCGTTTCGATCGTGGCGTGGTCCGGGTGGCCCAGTTCGCCGCCTGG
>DJIP01000038.1 GCA_002433675.1 Halomonas halophila | reverse complement strand
GGCGACGGGGCGGCCGATGGTGCCCAGCTGGATCGCCTCCACCGGATTGAAGCTGACGATGGGCGAGGTCTCGGTCAGGCCGTAACCCTCGGCGATGGGACACCCCGTCACCTCTTCCCAACGCTTGGCCGCCGTCTTGGTCAGCGCCATGCCGCCAGAGATGGTCAGGTGAAGGTGGGAGAAGTCCAGCGCCTTGAAATCGTCACGATTGCATAGCGCATTGAACAGGGTATTGAGCCCGACGAAACCGGTGAAACGCGTCTTCGACAGCTCCTTGATAAAGGTGTCGAGGTCACGAGGGTTGGTGATCAACAGCGACTGGTTGCCGCCTTCCAGCATGAACAGGCAGTTCACCGTGAAGGTATAGATGTGATAGACTGGCAGCGGCGCGACCACCACCTCGCTACCCTCGCTCAAGCCCCCCCCGATGATCTGCTTGGCCTGCAGCATGTTGGCCACCAGATTGCGGTGGGTCAGCATGGTGCCCTTGGCGAGCCCGGTGGTCCCCCCGGTGTACTGCAGCGCGGCGATATCGTCGAGCTCGCGTTCCACCTCACGGTGCTCGAGGGAGGCGCCTTGCTTGAGCACCTGGCGCAACCCGACCGCCTT
The DNA here is from genome assembly GCA_002433675.1 of Halomonas halophila. Lineage (GTDB taxonomy): Bacteria > Pseudomonadota > Gammaproteobacteria > Pseudomonadales > Halomonadaceae > Halomonas > Halomonas salina_B. The sequence continues at coordinate 4,857 of DJIP01000038.1, read as the reverse complement.
GGGGATCGAGTAGCGCGGCACCATCTTCTTGATGTACTTGACCACGAAGTTGATCAGCGGCCGCTTGGGGAAGTCGTGCAGATCACCGATCTCGGTGATCACCACATGCTCGATGTCGGTCTTGTCCAGCACCCGCTCGAGCTTGTCCGCCATGTTGGCCAGGATCAGGATCGCCTTGGCGCCGGAGTCCTTGAACTGGTGGGCCATCTCGCGCTCGGTGTACAGCGGATTGGTGTTGACCACCACCATGCCGGCACGAATGGCGCCGAACACCGCCACCGGGAACTGCAGCAGATTCGGCAACTGGATCGCCACCCGATCACCGGGCTCAAGGTTGGTCTCGTGCTGCAGCCAGGCGGCAAAATCACCGGACAGCCGGTCAAGCTCTGCGTAGGTCAGCGACTTGCCCATGCACGAGAAGGCCACCTTTTCGTCGTAGCGCTTGACGGAGCGGTGGAAGATATCCATCACCGAATGATAGTCATCGAGCCCTTCCAGGGCCTCCCCCCGAACGATCGATGCAGCGGCGTTCTCACTCATGGGCGTTCTCCATTCGGGGGACCAGGTCCCCTCTTATTATCAAATTGTGGTATCGACACTGGCTACCATAGCCCAGTCCCGCAGCGACTGTAATACGCTTGATTCAAACTTTCGTTTAAAACCGGCTATTGCTCGCTCAGATAACGGGCCACGATCTCGCCTTCTCGCCATACCAGCAGCTCACCCGGCTGCATGCGCACCCACTCTTCGTTGTCGGTGAGCGGTTCGGTGGCCAGCACCGAGACCACATCGTCGGGGGTGGTGTGCTCGACAAAGTTGACCACCATCTCGGCGTCCGACAGGTTGGCCTCGCCAAAGGGCGCGCGGCGGGTGATATGGGCGAGCTTGGTGGAACAATAGGTGTACAGGTACTCGCCGTCGGCCAGCAGCAGGTTGAAGACCCCCAGACCTCTGAGCTTCTCGCACAGTTCGTGCAGCGACGACCACAGTCCGCGGCGATCCTCCGGCGGATCAGGGTAGCGCCGCCTGAGCTCACCCAGCAGGTGGCAGAAGGCGTGCTCGCTGTCTGTGGACCCCACCGGTCGATAGCTGGCGAGTTCCAGCGTCTCCCAGCCGGACAGCTGGCCATTATGGGCATAGCACCAGGGCTGCCCCCACATCTCGCGCACGAACGGATGGGTATTGGCCAGCTTCACCCCCCCCACATTGGCCTGGCGGATGTGGCTGATGACGATATTCGACTTGATCGGGTATTCGCAGATCAGCCGGGCGATTCGCGAGTGCACCGAAGGATGAGGATCGCGGAATTCGCGGTAGCCCCCCTCTTCGTAGAAAGCGATGCCCCAGCCGTCACGGTGGGGGCCGGTGCCGCCGCCACGATGCAGAAAGCCGGTAAAGCTGAAACAGATATCCGTGGGCACATTGGCACTCATGCCCAGAAGCTCACACATGGGGTTCCTCTCTCGTTGACTCGGCCGTCGCCAGGCGAGCGCGCCGGCGGCGCCATAGCAGCCAGGCGATCACCACCACCGCCAGGATAGCGGCCACCAGCCAGCTGCGCGGATCGTGTCGAGCACGCTCGAGGGCGGGCTCAAGGCCAGGCCGTCCCTCGCGCCACCACTGCACCAGCCGCTGGGGGCCTTCATTCACCAACGCCACAAACTGGTCGGCCAGCGCTTCGCCCCCTTCCTCCTCGGCCTGTCGTTCAGTGGACTCGGCGAAACGTTCACCGGATAGGGTGGGACCGGCCAGCGCCCGATCCAGGGCCACCTCACCATCACGATTGATCCACAACGGCGGCAGATTCCAGCGGGTCTCGTCGCCATCGATCGTCGCCACCGCCGAGATCCGCAGCGGGCGGCTGACCTCATCCTCCTGGGGCGGAATCTCCAGGCTCCAGCGCCTGGCGTCGGCGGGGGCCACCTCCAGCGACTGGCCCAGCAGATCGGCCTCGAAGCGGGTGTTATCGTGGCCAATACGCGGATGTTCGGCCACCAGCGTCACCCGACGCCCGGATTCGTCCAGTGCCGCGCCGACGGCCGGCAGCACATTGACCGCCTGCACCCGTCGGCGATGAAAGTCCTCTCCTTCGGCGGTGATCACCAGTTCGGCGGCGCCGGTGCCCGACGGCGACGGCATGCGGGCGCGAAACACGCCGTCATCGTTGCCAAGCGCCAGGATCTGCAGGCCGTCCACCGCCTCACCGGACAGTTCCGCCGTCACCTTGAGCCCCTCGGGCACCGTCACCTCGCCGTCACTTTCGACACGCACCGCCAAGGGCACCTCGAAGCCGGAATACAGCGTCGCGGGCAGCGTCTCCGTCACCAGGTGGCGATCGCTATTGACGGTGATCCGCGAGTCCGCCGCCAGAGGTCCTTCGATCCGCCACTCACCCTGCGCGGGGTCGGGTACACGAATCAGGTCGAAGCGCGGTTCCCGCTGCCAGCGAACCTCCTCGGGTGCGGTGTCGCGGGTGTAACGGGTGCCGTCCGGCGCCACCAGGGTCACCTCGCCCTGGCCAGGGTCGTGGAAGATCAACGCGGAAAAGTCGTCGACGCCGGCGTCGACGGTGAAACGGCGGTCTTCAAGCGGCACCTGGTCGACCGGGAAGATGCGCTCGACGATATCGAGAAAGGCACCCAACAGCGCATCCGGCGTCTCGACCACCGCCGCCAGTCCCCCGGTACGCTGGGCCAGCCGCTCGACCAGGGCGACGTCGGCGCCAGGCGAGAAGGCGATGGCGTGGATGGCCACCCCCTGATTGGCCAGGTCCGGTACCATCGCCTCAACCAGGCGCTGGCGCGAGGCCAGGTCCACGTCGGGCTTGGCACCGCGGTCCGACGACAGGTCGATCATCCCGTCGGTCAGCAATACCAGGTGGCGCCAGCCATCACCCTCGGCGGCTGCCGCGGTGCGTAGCGCCGCCTCGATATCGGTGTGCTGCTGATACTGTTCCAGCGCCGGCGGCAACGCCAAGGCCCGCTCGCGCCACTGGGTGTCGACCTGCCCCAGAGGCAGCGGGTTGTCGATCGACTCGCCGAAGGTCCAGATGCCGGCGCTGACACCGCTCGGCAACAGCGCCACCAGCATGTCCAGCGCGCTGCCTGCCAAGCGATTGGGGTCGTTGGTCTTCATGCTGCCGGACACATCCACCACGACGCGAACGTCCGGTGGTTCATCCGAGCCCGCTTGCCCAGTCGACGACTGGGCAAGCGCCGTCAACGGCGACAGGCACAGCGCCACGATTGTCGCTATCATCACCCCTGTCCGGCAGCGATCCAGGCCCCGCTTGGCCATGTGTCCTCCTTGAAACTCGCCCGGAATCTCCAGGCCGTGGGCGGTGGACGTCTTCTACATCCCCCTCGACGTGCTCATCGATGGTCCGCCGTGCACGGTGGCCAGAGCGACGTCACCAGCAGTTGCTAGCCGAGCAGTTTCTAGCCGAGCACGGGCTCCTGACGCTCCCGCCCTTCTTCGCGCGACGCCCCCTGGGCCTCTGCGTCCTGGTCACGCGCCGCCGCAGCGGCCTCGGCCTTGCGCAGACGGCGGCGACGACCGCTCCACCACAGCGCCAGCCCGAACAGCGCTCCGATCGCCGCGCCGATGATGACGCGAGTGGCCGCCGGCACCAACACACTATTATTGCCGTCCATGAAGGCCACCGCCGCCACCATGATGGCCGGCGCCTGTCCACTGTAGACCTGGCCTTCCTCGATCAGCGGCAGTTCAAACATCGACGGCATCCACATCACGCCGGCCACCGCCCAGGTCAGCACCAGGCGTGGCAGGCGCGGTAAAAAAGCCAGTCCAAGGTAGCCAGCCAACAGTACGACCAGCGACAATGCGCCGTAGATCAACCACAGCGTGGACATGGAATCCGAAATCAACATTGCATGCTCCAACCTGACGTGCGCGCCGCGCACAGATGAAATTTCTCTTGAGTATGGTACATCTCGCACCATGAAAGCACAGCCGCCAAATGCACCGGCCGCAGCATCTCGGGCCCCCGCCCTGGACTTCACTCGCCAGGACGATAGCGCCTGGCACTGGCTCGAGAATCGCGACGACCCCGCCGTGGGCAACTTTCTCGAGGCCGCCAACCGCCAGGCCGACGCCTGGTTCGCACCGCTCGAATCCTTGATCGAGCGGCTCTATCAGGGCCACCTGGCGCGGCGAGAGCTGGCCGTCAAGGGACTGCCCAGTCGCCTGGATCACTTCACCCTGTGGAGCGAGACCGCCGCCGACGCCGACTATCCGGTCTGGTGGCGCCACCCCAACGATGCCCCGCAGTCCCGCGAGGTGTTCTTCGATCTCGAAGCCAGAGCACAGGAGCACAGCTTCCTCGAACTCGGTGACATGGCGCTGTCCCCGGACGAACAGTGGCTGGCCTGGACCGAGGATACCCAGGGTGATGAGACCTACCGTCTGTTCATCAAGCGCCTGCCCGATGGCGCCGCGCAACGGCTGCTGGACGATATCGGCCCTGAACTGTGCTGGGCCGAGGACGGCCAGACCCTGCTGTTCACCCGCTACGACGCCACCCAGCGACCCGACAGCGCCTGGCGGCTCAGCCTGTCGCTGGATGCGGCCAGCGCAGACGCCAGGGTCGAGACCGACGAGCTGGTCCTGCGCGAGGACGACGCCGAGTTCTGGATCGGTCTGGGCAAGACCCGATCGCGGGCCTGGCTGACCATCGAGTCGGCCTCCAAGGACACCAGCGAGACCCATCTGGTTCCGGCCCACGCGCCAGCGACTCCCCCGCACTGCTTTCAGCCCCGTCGCCCGGGCGTTGAGTACGCCCTCGATCATCGCCCCGGTCACTTCTATGTGTTGCACAACGAAGGGCTGGTGCACTTT
>DJIP01000203.1 GCA_002433675.1 Halomonas halophila | reverse complement strand
ACTGGGCGGCGATATCGCCACGGCGGTGCGCTACAACCCCGGCGCCTCGGCCACCGACAGCACCCGCCGCGCCATCAGCAACCCGCGTCCGGACATGCTGTTCCTGCTGGCCCTGCCGGACTTCGCCCGCCAGGTGCCGCCGACACTGGAATACTATTCGGCCTCCGATCTGCCGGTGTACGCCACCTCACACCTCTACGAAGGCACCCCTCAGTCGCGCCTGGACCGCGACCTCGACGGCGTGCAGTTCCCCGATATCCCCTGGAACATTCCCGACGCTGCCGTGGGCGGTGCCGAGGCCCTGCCCTTCTACGACACCTATCGCGAGCTCAAGGCCGAAGACAAGCCTGCCATCTTCCGCCTGATGGCAATGGGTGTCGACGCCTACGAACTGGCTCGCCGTATGCCGCAGATCCAGGCCTTGCCTGGCTCACGCATCCAGGGCGCCACCGGTACCCTGAGCGCCGCCGGCGATGGCCGCATCTACCGCGAATTGCCCTGGGCGCAGTTCAGTGACGGCGTGCCGGCACCGGTGTTCAGTGACGGCCTTGGTGATGCGGCGCCCTGACGCCAGAGACGCCGTCGCCCGCGGCCAGGCCATCGAGCGTCACGCCGAGGCCTGGCTGTGCCAACGTGGGCTGATACCGATCTCACGCAACCAACGCGCCAAGGGTGGCGAGATCGATCTGGTGATGCGCGACGGCGAGACACTGGTGTTCGTCGAGGTGCGCCACCGCCGTAGCATCCGCCATGGCAGTCCTGCTGAAACGATCACCATGACCAAACAACGCCGCCTGATCCAGGCGGCGCGTTTTTATCTCCACCGCAACGGGCTATCATGTCCTTGCCGCTTCGATGTGCTGGCCGTTACCGGCTCGTCACCGAGCCTCGACATCCAGTGGATCGCCGGCGCATTCGAAGCAAACTGACACAGCGGGCTCCCGGCGGGCCCCCATGGACCAGGAAGGCAGCATGGATTTCCAGAGCCGAATTCTCGGACAGTTCAACGACAGTATCGACACCAAGACTTACGCCAGCGAAGTGCTTCCACCGTTCATCGAGGTCGCCAGCCAGATGATGGTCCAGAGCCTGGTCACCGACGGCAAGATCCTCGCCTGTGGCAACGGCGGCAGCGCCGGCGACAGCCAGCACTTCTCCTCCGAACTGCTCAATCGCTTCGAGCGCGAGCGTCCCAGCCTGCCGGCCCTGGCGTTGACCACCGACACCTCTACGCTGACCTCCATCGCCAATGATTACAGCTACAACGAGGTGTTCTCCAAGCAGGTGCGCGCCCTGGGACAGCCTGGTGACGTGCTGCTGGCGATCTCCACCAGCGGCAACTCGGCCAATGTCATCCAGGCGATCCAGGCCGCTCATGACCGTGACATGACGGTGGTGGCCCTGACTGGACGGGACGGCGGCAACATGGCCTCCCTGCTGGGGCAGGACGATTGCGAGATTCGAGTGCCGGCCACCTCCACGGCCCGCATTCAGGAGGTTCACCTGCTGGTGATCCACTGCCTGTGCGACCTTATCGACGAACAACTCTTTGGTGCGAGTGAATAACATGACGCAACGCGATTCCCGTTCGACACGCCCCCTGATGGCCGCCCTGCTGCTGTCCGCCCTGCTGGCCGGCTGCACCACCGTGACCTCGGTGACCAACCCCGGCACCATCGACGAGGACTACGGCGAGCGCACCCTGGGCGCCACCGTCGAGGACGAGAGCATCGAGACCAAGGCCGCCCACAATCTGGGCCGCGTCGATGCGCGCCTGAAGGACGCCAGGATCAACGTCGACAGCTACAATGGCGTGGTACTGCTGACCGGCCAGGTACCCAGCGAAGAACTCAAGCGGCGCGCCGAAGAGATCGTCAGCGAGGTGCGCAACGTTCGCCGGGTTCACAATGAACTCAGTGTGGCGGCCAACCTGCCCACCAGTCAGCGCCTCAACGACGCCTGGCTGGACACCAAGGTACGCACCGCCCTCGCCACCAGCGACCAGGTCGACTCAGGCCGCATCACCGTGGTTACCGAGAACGCCACCGTCTACCTGATGGGCCTGGTGACCCACGCCGAGTCCGACCGTGCGGTCAATGTGGTGTCCAACGCCGGCGGCATGGAGCGCATCGTCAAGGTGTTCGACTACATCGACTGATGGCGTCAGGCGTGCCCTCGCGAGACGGCACGCCCACCAAGCGCAACAGATGCACAAAAAAGCGGCGAGCCCCCAGGCTCGCCGCTTTTTCATGAGATCACGTATTTGAAGAGGTCGCGCTTTTCCAGGAGATCGAGCCGACGACACCTTGCCGCCGCTCACCCTGCGAGCGAGATGCGCGCGACGGGGCTACTTGATCACCCGAAGGGACGGACGCCCCTTGCGAGGCGGCTTGGACCTCTCGACACCTTCATCCACGCCATCACCGCCATCGGACTCACTGCCTGCGTCCTCATCGGAAACGGCAGGAACCTCATCCTCTGTCGAATCCTTGACGCTCTCCAGAGCCGGGGCATCGACGTCGTTGGCCTCTTCGACGGGAAGCTCAGGCTCGTGGCCAAAGACCATGCCGACGCCGTTCTCGCGGGCGTAAAGGGCAATCAGTGCAGGCAACGGTACAAACAACAGCTCCGACTTGCCACTGAAGCGCGCCGAAAAACGGATCACGTCGTTGCCCATGTGCAGATCACGCACGGCGGTTGGACCGAGGTTCAGCACGATCTGACCGTTCTGCACGAACTGCCTGGGCACCTCGACGTTCTCGTACTCCGCATCGACGACGATGTACGGCGTCAATTCATTGTCCAGCAGCCACTCGTACAGCGCCCTGGCCAGGTAGGGACGGCTCGACTTCATGATATGGCCCTCTTGGTTGGCGAATGGGAACTCGGGCGACTCCGGTGACGACCGGACACACACGGCTCAGGCATTCCGTTCAAGCAAAACATCAGGGACGAATTTCGCGCTCGGCCTCGGACAGCGC
>DJIP01000378.1 GCA_002433675.1 Halomonas halophila | reverse complement strand
GCGGCCCAGGCGTCCAGGCTGGCGATCAGCCAGGGGTCGGCCACCCCGGCACCGATGACCGGGATCAGGCGTTCGACCCGCTCGGGATAGGCGCTGGCCCACTCGTAGGCCTGCAGCGCCCCCATGGAGGCACCCATCACCGCGTGCAGCTGCTCGACACCCAGCTTATCCAGCAGGGCCTTCTGAACATTGACGAAGTCTCGAATCGTCACCAGCGGGAAGTCGGTACCCCAGGGCTCGCCGGTGTCGGTGTTGTGGCTGGCAGGGCCGGTGGTGGTGACCCTGGGGTCACCTGCGTTGAGGTTGACCAGGGTGTCCGACGACACGATGTAGTAGCGCTCGGTATCGAGGGGCTTGCCGGGTCCGATGATGGCGTCCCAGTAGCCTGAGGTCTCCTCGCCGGCATACCGACCGGCGGCGTGACTTGTACCGGAGAAGAAGTGGGTGATCAGGATGGCGTTGTCGCCCGCCTCGTTGAGCTCGCCGTAGGCCTCCCAGCCGACTCTGACCGGGGCGATGGTGTCGCCGCCGACGGTGGTGTAGCTTGGCATCTCGAAGACCTGCTTGGTGACGTTGTCCAGGCTGGCAGAGGGAGCCTCGTCAGGGGCGTCGGCGCTGGCCAGGGTTGACGAGCTGAGCAGCCACATCGACGCGGCGAGGGTCACAAGGGCCACAGCGGCGCGAGGCTGGCGCCGGTCATGGAGAGCGGAAGCATAAACTGTCATCATGAACCTTCCCTGGTGGTGGTTGGCGCGGACGATTCCGCGTTCAGGCACCAGTACAGCGTTCACCTGGCGCCTTCGCCATGCTGCCTTGGTCGTCCCGGCGCGAGTAGGACGAGGCCGTCCGTGAGGAGAAACCGATGACCCAGCGACAGGGAACGCGTGGCCCGGGGCTCGCCATGATGCTGTTGTTCTGGGTGCTGTTCATGGGGCTCGGTGGCTGGTGGGCAACGTCCTGGCTGGAACAGCGCCTGAACCCCAATGCCAACCTGAATCAGGTGGCCGAGGGCGAGCCGTTGAGGCTCAAACGAGGGCCTGGTGGGCACTTCGTCGCGCCCGGCAGCATCAATGGCACGCCGGTGACTTTCCTGGTCGACACCGGCGCTACCCGTGTCGCTCTGCCGGGAGATCTGGCGGCACGGCTGTCGTTGCCGGACCTCGGCAGCGCCTGGTTTCATACCGCCAATGGTCGTGCGCGAGGCACGCTGACACGCCTGGACAGCGTTACCCTGGGCGGCCTGTCCGCGACTCGGGTCGACGGTTCCATCAGCCCGGGCATGGAGGGTGAGACCGTGCTGCTGGGCATGAGCTTTCTCGGACGCTTCGACATTGCCATCCGTGGCGACATCCTGGAATTGCAGGCGCGCGGCTCCTCGTCATCGAGGGCCGACGCCGCTCCACACAAGGAGATTCAACCATGACCGCGCTTTCTCGATTGCGGCTGAAGTGGCCCATCCTTCAGGCACCCATGGCCGGCGCCCAGGACGAGACACTGGCGCTTGCGGTCACCGCCGCCGGAGGACTGGGAGGCCTGCCTGCCGGCATGCTGGCCCTCGAGGCGCTGGATCAGGCCCTCGCGGCGGTGGAAGGACAAGGCCCGGTCAACGTCAACTTCTTCAGCCATACGTCTCCCGAGCCTCAACCGGATCGACTGGAGAAGTGGCGGACGTTGCTGGCCCCTTACCATGAAGAGTTGGGAATCGCGCCGCCACCTCCAAGTGATACGCCCACCAGACGGCCCTTCGACAGCGATGCCTGTGCCATCGTCGAGCGCCACCGCCCCGCCGTGGTGAGTTTTCATTTCGGCTTACCGGAGGCGGAACTGGTCGAGCGGGTAAAGGCCTGCGGTGCGCTGGTGCTGTCCACCGCCACCACGGTGGAGGAGGCCCGTTGGCTGGAAGCCCATGGCGCCGACGTGGTGATCGCCCAGGGCCTTGAGGCAGGCGGCCATCGGGGACATTTCTTGAGTGATGACCTGAGTCTTCAGTTGCCGCTGGCGACATTGCTGCCCCGGGTGGTCGAGGCGATCTCGGTGCCAGTGGTGGCGACCGGAGGGATCGGCGATCCCCAGGGTGTCCGGCAGGCACTGGACCTGGGCGCCCAGGCGGTACAGATCGGTACCGCGCTGCTGTGCTGTCCCGAGGCCTCGGTGCGGGCCGTCCACCGCAGGGCGCTGCTGGATGACGAAGCCTCCACCGACATCACCAATGTCTTCTCCGGTCGGCCCGCCCGCGGGATCGTCAATCGTGCCATGCGCGAACTGGGGCCGTTGTCGGAGGATGTGCCCGACTTTCCGCTGGCCGCCAGCGCCCTGTGCGAGCTGCGCGCGGCCCATGAGTCCCGTTGCAGCGGTGACTTCTCTCCGCTGTGGGCGGGGCAGAATCGGCGCCACTGTCGTGAGGTACCGGTGGCCGAACAGCTACAGTGGCTGGCAGGAGAACTAGAGGAGTAATGAGGGGCACGTCGTCCTGTGCGCTCGCAACGCCAACCTGGCGACAAGCGCAGGTTGCGGTTCCCGGGGGACGGTCAGGGTAGCGAGGCGGCGCTAGCGCTTCGGAAATCACGCGGTACTGTTGCACACATGGCTGCGGTGCTTTTGCATAACATGCGGCTTCGCTCTGGCATAACATCCAGCTTCGCTCTGGCATAAAAAGCCGCGGCACTCGGTGATGAGTGGCCGCGGCTTCTGCTGATATCGGTTGATTATTGCTTTACCGATGTTTTACCGCCTTGCGGCGGGGCGAACGATATCGCCGAGCTTGCTTTCAGGCTCTCGATCAGCACTCGCCTTCGGCGCATTTCTCGGTTTCGGCCAGATCCGCAGCGTAGATGATGACGTCACCGTCTGTCTCATTTTTCCACCAGTGCCAGATCTCGTTGAACTCGGCGATGATAGACGGCGCCTTGTGGACGCGCGGCTGCTCATGCTTGGAGTTGTATTCGACGATCTCGCCCTGGAACACGAACAGGATGGCCGGGCGGTTCTCGTGGGAGTGATAGGGCACGATGCCGCCCGGGGCCACGTCGACGCGGCGGAACCGCAGGTGACGTTGCTCCAGCGGTGCAGCGCCTGCCGGCAGCTTGACGTCCGCAAGGTCGATGTAGGCCAGGGTGGTATCGACCTCGTCAACGGGTTCCATCGGCGGATTTTTCTGATGCTCAAACATGGCGTAATTCCTTCTTGCGCAGCGTTGGGGTTGGTGGGGCGTTTATCACCGTGGTGATCTTCAGGTATCGGGGTAGATGTCTTTGACGGCCAGCACCGCATTGATGGTGACCGGGAAGCCGGCATAGGGCGCCAGCTGCATGAACAGTTCGACCAGCTCGTCACGGGTGAAGCCCAGTGAGCGTGCGATGCCGATATGGATGCGTAGCTGATTCTCGTGGCCTCCACAGGCCAGTGCCGAGAGCGTGGCGCTCTGGCGCAGCTTGGGGTCCAGGCCATCGCGGCCGTACATCTCGCCGAAGGGGAATTCGGCGACCAGACGCATCAGGTCGGGGGCGAAGTCACCGAGCTTTTCCTCCAGCGCTTGTGCGGCGGCGGGGTTGTGCTTGCGGAAGAAGGCGAGCCCCTTCTCCATGTTGGGTGAAACGGTGGTGGAACTCATTTTCCAGCATCCTCATGGCGACGGTATGGGTCGGGGTAATCGCGTTCCGTATCGGCCTTCCCGCTACCGGTGGCGGGGGAAGACAAGCCCATTCAACTTCTGCCTTTCTTTGTTTAAAACAAACGAATGTTTTATCTTGTCAGGTGATGACTTCCTGTCGGACTGATCCGTTTGCTCAGCTTGGTCGGTGCCGGGTCTTCAACCTTACCGGCACCGCTTTGCCATAACGCTTATCGGGGCCCGTTATCGATCAGTGGGTGCCCTCGAACATGGCGCGCAGGTCGACGCTGTCCTGCTTGCCGATGTCGTCGTAGTGCTGCTCGATCCAGTCCTGGGCGCGTTTACGGCCGAGATCTCGCAGATGGCACAGGAATTCCCACTCGGCGTTGAGCTTCGATGAGGCCCCCAGGGGTTTCAGCAGGTCCTGGCTATCGATGATGTGGACCAGCATGTCGCGATAGTTGTTGGGGTCGAGGTGGCCTTCGTGGATCAGGCGCTTGACGAAGGCGAGGGCCCTTAGCTCCTTGAGCAGGCTGGCATTGAAGGTGATCTCGTTGGTGCGATTGAGGATCTCCTGGGCACTGGTCGGCGATCCCTCACGCTCCACCGGATTGACCTGGACGATCAGGATGTCCCGGGATTCGGTGGTGTGATAGAAGGGGAACAGCGGAGGGTTGCCGGAATAGCCGCCGTCCCAATAGGGCACGCCGTCGACTTCGACCGCTTCGAAGAGGAAGGGCAGGCAGGCCGACGCC
>DJIP01000076.1 GCA_002433675.1 Halomonas halophila | reverse complement strand
ATCCGAAGCCAATCACCGGGGCTATCGCGCTGCCGTGGCCGGGTAGAACGCTTGAAAGCAAGGCCACCTCTGACCAGTCGAGGCGATCAGGACCGACGACCCGTTCGGCAATCTCGGCATCGGTGTAGTGGTCCAGCTCACCCAATCGTGTTTCATCGATGGGGGCAATCGTGTCGTTGGTTGGCTCGCCCACCGTCGCATCGATCACGGCACCGGCAGGTGAGAGGTATAAGCCAGTCGATGCGGCGGCCTCGAGAATCTGCGGGGCCCACAAGATTCCGCCGGTGTTGTCGCTACCGAGCACGGTGAGGAGCCAGCCGTCGTCATCGCCAATGTTCTTGAACCCTCGGAAGATCCAGGTGGGCACAGAGAAGAGAGTGTTGGGGCCGATTTCGACTGTTTGGTCGCCGTGTTGGCCCAGCCGCATCTCCCAGCGTCCGCGCGTGCAGATGAACACCTCTGCCGTGTAGTGCATGTGCGGGTTGTTGACGATGCCGTGCGGCATGCTGGCTGCGCCGATGTTGAAGCCGTGGGGCTCGGCAAGATTCACTATCTGGTCGGCGTTCTGGGACACACCAGGGCCGATGAAGGAGTAGCTCGCCTTGCCGGCCGATCCGGGGATTCGGACATCAATGAAGGCTTCGGTGTCGGCCACGAATTGGTGTGGCTCGATGATGCGACGATCGACGTCGTCAATGTCAACAATCACTGCGCCCGATGCCTGGAGAACGGGGTTCTGGTTCATGGGCTTATCTCGCTCTGCAAGATGCGGTCATCTTCACGCCACGGAGAAACATGCATCGTCATGATGTTCCCAAGGGTCTGCCACCGTCGACAGAGATCATTGAGCCGGTAGTGAAGGGGAGATCGTTGACGGCAGCGCTGACAGCAGCTGCCACATCATCTGGCGTCGCCAGGCGGCCGAGCGGGGTCGCCGCGCTTTGGGCGTCAATCATCTCAGGCGGCATACGTGCTGCGTATTCCCCGAGGACCCAGCCGGGCGAGACCGACACGACCCGGATGAAAGGTGCCAGAGCGCGGCCGAGCGACCGAGTCATCGAGTCCAACGCCGCCTTGGATGCGCAGTAGGCCACATTTGAGCCCTGACCGGTCACGCCAGCGACCGACGAAATGTTGACCACCACGGCATTTTCGGCAGCGTCGAGGAGTGGCCGGAGGGCCCGAATGGTGCCGAAGGGTCCTCGCCAGTTGGTGGCGAAGATCTCGTTGATGAGGTCGTCGTCTAGGCCGTCGAGGTCGTCGTGGGGTATGGAGCGGGTGACGCCAGCGCAGTTGACCAGGACGTCAAGCTGGCCCGGCTCGGCCTGCAGGGATCTGGCTAGTTCCTCAAGTGAGGCTGGGTCGAGGATCGCGATGTGTGCAGCGCGGTGACCAGGGCCAGATAGGTCAGCGACGAGCTCTTCGGCGCGATCGGCGGCGGTGTGATAGCCAACGACAACGGTGAAACCGTCCTTGGCCAGCCTGCGGGCAATGGCCGAGCCGATGCCACCCGAGGCTCCGGTAATCACTGCGGTCTTCACGCGCTCACATCTCCATATCGGCGGACGCGAATGTCGGCCTGAGCCTGGTGGCCGGCGAAGTTTTCGATCGCGCAGAGGCGGCTGCAGTACTCGCCGATCAATGCGCTAGACGCCGGATCCGTAACGCGCTGGTAGGTGACGGTTTTGATGAACTTCCCCACCCAGAGACCGCCGGTGTAGCAAGCCGCGCGCTGGGTGGGCAACGTGTGGTTCGTGCCGATGACCTTGTCGCCATAGGACACGTTCGTCATCGGTCCCAGGAACAGGGCGCCGTAGTTGGTCAAGTTCTCGAGGAAGTAGTCGTCGTCGTTGGTCATGACCTGCACGTGTTCGAAAGCCAGCTCATTTGCCATCGCCAACATCTCTGCGTTCTCCTCGCAGACGATCACGCGTCCGTAGTCGGCCCAGGACTTCCCAGCGATGTCGGCGGTGGGTAGGTGCTGAAGCTGACGTTCCACTTCGGCGATGGTGTCCAGACCCAGCTGACGCGAGGTGGTCAATAGCACCGCAGGCGATGTTGGGCCGTGCTCTGCCTGGCCCAACAAGTCGGTGGCGCAGATCTCGCCATCCACCGTGTCGTCGGCTAACAAGAGGGTCTCGGTGGGGCCCGCAAGTAGATCGATGCCAACGCGTCCATACAGCTGCCGCTTGGCCTCAGCTACGAAGGCATTGCCTGGCCCGACGAGCAGGTCGACGGGATCAACGAACTCAGTCCCCAGAGCCAGCGAGGCCACTGCCTGAACGCCGCCGAGCAAGTAGATCTCGTCTGCACCCGCCAGATGCATTGCCGTCACTGTTTCCGCTGGCATGGCACCATTGATCGGTGGTGTGCACGCCGCCACGCGGGGAACACCAGCAACCTTCGCGGTCAGCACGCTCATGTGGGCCGAGGCCACCATGGGGTAGCGGCCACCTGGCACATAGGCCCCGACAGCTGACACCGGGATGTTCTTGTGGCCCAGCGTTACACCCGGCAGCGTCTCTACCTCGATGTCGCTGAGTGACTCCAGCTGCGCTTGAGCAAAGGTCCGGATCTGGGTCTGGGCGAACCTGATGTCTTCGACCGTTGCCGGATCGACCCCTGCCACGATTGTCTCGATCTCCTCACCAGTCAGTCGGAACTGCTCAGGCTCCCAGTTGTCGAACTTGGCCGACATCTCGCGGACTGCAACTTCACCGCGAGCCTCGATGTCAGCGAGCAGCGTCTGTACACGCTCGGTCAGCTCTAGGTCGGCCCCATGGGCGCCCTTG